>UQIY01000023.1 GCA_900541195.1 uncultured Collinsella sp.
GATTAATGGATGGAAACGGATGTTCTATCGGGACACACATTTTGTCCTATAAGCCGTTTTTCGTTTGCGAGAGGTTTAGGGGCGAACCTGGCCGGTGCCGCGGAGCTTGTATTTGTAGGTGGTGAGGGCCTCGGCGGCAAAGGGGCCGCGGGCGTGGAGCTTTTGGGTCGAGATGCCGATCTCGGCGCCCAGGCCAAACTCGCCGCCGTCGGTGAAGCGCGTGCTGGCGTTGGCGTACACGGCCGAGGCATCGACCGCATCCAGGAAGCGCTCGCAAGCATCCGTGTCCTCGGCAACGATGGCCTCGGAGTGCATCGTGCCGTAGCGGTTGATGTGTGCGATGGCCTCGTCCTCGTTTGCCACGACCTTCACGCTCATCTCGAGAGCCAGGTACTCGCGACCCCAGTCCTCCTCAGTCGCGGCGACGTAGTCATCACCCTCGGCAAGCCCGGCATCGGCGCATGCGGCGCAGGTTGCCTCGTCGCCGTGAATGAACACGCCGTGGTCATGCAGCACGGCCACGACCGCAGGCAAAAACGCATCGGCCACAGCACGGTCGACCAGCAGCGACTCGGCGGCATTGCACACGCCTACGCGCTGGGTCTTGGCATTAACGATAATGTTGAGTGCCTTATCGAAGTCGGCGGATTCATGCACGTAGATGTGGCAGTTGCCCGTGCCTGTCTCGATCACCGGAACGAGCGACTCGCGCACGCAGCGCTGGATCAGGCCCGCGCCGCCACGCGGAATGAGTACATCGACGATGCCGCGAAGCTTCATGAGCTCGCCGGTTGCCTCGCGGTCGGTAGACTCGATCATCGAGACGGCCTCGCGCGGGAAGCCCTGCGCCTCGAGGGCATCGGCCAGCAACTCGGCAATCATGGCGCACGAGTGATAGGCCAGCGAACCGCCGCGCAGAATGCAGGCGTTGCCGGTGCGAATGCAGATGCCCGCGGCATCTGCCGTCACGTTGGGGCGCGCCTCATACACCATGGCGACCAAGCCCAGCGGCACGCTCACGCGGGTCAGATCCACACCGCTTGCAAGCACGCGGTGGTCGAGCACGCGGCCGACAGGATCGGGCAGCTCAGCGAGCTTCTCCAGGCCAGCGGCCATGCCCTCGACGCGCTCGGGCGTCAGCAGTAAGCGGTCGAGCAGGCCCGCCGAGGTGCCCGCATCGCGCGCCGCGGACATATCGAGCTCATTGGCGGCGACGATGGAATCAACGCCGTCGCGCAGCGCCACGGCCATGGCGCGCACGGCCTCCTGGCGCTGGACATCGCTCGCCGTGGCAAGCGCGCCCGAAGCGGCCTTGGCCTTAACGGCAAGATCGTGAACGTAGGTGGCTATATCGACCGACATGAACGGCCCTTTCTCTTAGATGTTTGCCAACCATGGTAGCCGATTTGCACGCATCCTCGCAGACGGCGGTAGAATTGGTCAATCCGAAACACCGCAACGAATGGAAGCATCACATGGCGCTCATCACTTCGTACCACGTCCCCGGCCTCTACATCGAGGACCACAGCATCGACGTCCCCCTCGACTGGCGCGGCCTGGAGCCCATGCTTTTGGCCGTCGGCAGTACCATGCGCCGCGGCGCCATGCCGGCGCCCATCGCCGGCGCACCCGAAAGCATCAAGCTCTTCTACCGCGTGGTTTGCGCGCCCGACCGCATTAACGACGACTTGCCGCTCCTCCTCTTTTTGCAGGGCGGCCCCGGCGGCGAGAGCCCGCGTCCGCTGTCGCCCACAAGCGATGGCTGGATCGAGGAGGCCGTCAAGCATTTCCGCGTCGTGCTGCCCGACCAGCGCGGTACCGGGCGCAGCAGCTGCGTAGACGGGCGTACGATCGCGGCTCTGGGCGATCGCGCCGAGGCAGCAGGAGCCGATGCGGCCTGCACGCAGGCGGACTTCCTCAAGCGCCACCTCGCCAGCTCCATCGTGCGCGATTTTGAGTACCTGCGCCTGGTGGGCTTTGGCGGCAAGCCCTGGGTCACACTCGGGCAGAGCTACGGCGGCTTTTTGACGTTGAGCTATCTGTCGCTCTTCCCCGAGGGCGTGGCGGCAAGCTTTACCTGCGGCGGCATTCCGCATGTACCGGCAAGTGCCAGCGAGGTCTATGCGCACACCTTCCCGCGTATGGCAGCCAAGACGCAGCAGTATTACGACCGCTACCCCGCAGACGTCGAGCGCGTGGCGGCCCTGGCAGATGCCCTCGAGGAGCAAAAGCCCGCGTTGCCCGACGGCTCGCCGATGACGATCGAGCGCCTGCAGCTCATGGGCAGCGACTTTGGCATGAAGCCAAGCTTTGAGCGCATGCACTGGATTATCGACCACGCGTTTGTTGATGGCGACGGTACGCTGAGCTGCGGCTCCTCGGTATCCGACAGCTTTTTGATGCGCGCCTTCGAGCGCACCAACACGCGTACAAACCCGCTGTACTGGACGCTGCAGGAGTTCATCTACGCCGACGGCGACACCATGCCGATTCGCTGGGCGGCCGCAGAGGAGAAGGTCCATCGTGCCGAGTTCGACACGCTCGCGCGCCCGCTCATGTTTACCGGCGAGGCCATGTTCCCGTGGATGTTTGAGCAGATGCCTGAGCTCAAGCCCTTCAAGCCCGCCATGGACCTGCTGATGGAAGACACCAGCTGGGACAAGATCTACGACCCGCAGCGCCTAGCATGCAACGAGGTGCCACTCCAGGCCGCGGTGTACTTCGACGACATGTACGTCGATTCGGGCCTGCAGCTCGACACGCTCAGCCACGTGGGCAACTCGCACGCCTGGGTGACCAACGAGTTTGAGCACGACGGCCTGCACGGCAGCGTGGTGTTCAAGCACCTCTTCGACGAAGCCCTCAACCGCGGAGACCTGCGTCAGATCTTCTAGCAAAGGAGTGTCCCCGTCTACCGGCACAAAAAGAGCGTCCCCTAGTGCAGAATAAGTGCCGGCAACAACAATGCCGCAGGTAGAGGTCGGAAAGCGAAAACGCCCCTAAGCGAGCAAGGTGACGTGAAAGAGGAGGGCATTGACCTTTTGGTCATGCCCGACGATTGAACGTCAGATTGCCGCTCTGGGCCGTTTGCAGCGTCGACTAGTTGCGCGGTTTGGTAAAACTGCGCAGCCCTAGAGTTGGCGCAAGCCCTCTTCGAGGCCGGTCTTGCTGTCGGTCTTCTCGTCGCGCATCTTGATGACGCGGGCGGGGACACCGGCCACGACGGCGCCGGCGGGGACGTCCTCGACGCACACGGCGCCGGCGGCAACGACAGCACCCTTGCCCACGCGCACGCCCTCCAGGACCACAGCATTAGCGCCGATCATGACGTCGTCCTCGATGATGACGGGCGTGGCGCTCGCGGGCTCCACGACGCCTGCCAGCACGGTGCCGGCGCCGATGTGGCAGTTCTTGCCCACGGTGGCGCGGCCGCCCAGCACGGCGCCCATGTCGATCATGGAGCCTTCACCAATGACGGAGCCGATGTTGATGATGGCGCCCATCATGATGACGGCGCGATCGCCAATCTCGACGCGGTCGCGGATGATCGCGCCCGGCTCAATGCGGGCGTTGATGCCCTTAAGGTCGAGCATAGGGACGGCGGAGTTGCGGCAGTCATTCTCGACGTCGTAGTAGTCGATGGAGTCGGCATTGGCATCGAGGATGGCCTTGAGCTCATCCCAGTCGCCAAAGACGGTCTTGCCACGACGACCACCGTAGACGTGTGCATTGCCCCACTGGACCTTCATGCCCGGCTTCTCGCGCACGTACAGCTTGACGGGCGTCTTTTTGGGCGCGGTGGCGATGTAGTTGATAATCTCCTGTGCATCCATCTCGGCTGCGTTGCTCATTTGCTGTCTCTCCTTTGGGTGGATCCGGTTGATACCTGGTTAGGCAAACATGACCTGGTCGAACGTATAGAAGCCAGGCTCGCGGGTGACGAGCTTCTGCGCGGCTGCCAGGGCGCCGTTGACGAAGATCTGACGGCTCGTGGCGCGGTGCGCGAGCGTGACCTCCTCATCCTGGCCAAAGAAACTCACTTCGTGGACGCCGGCGACAGTGCCACCGCGCAGCGAGTGCATGCCGATCTCCTTGGGGTCGCGCGCTCCGCACATGCCCTCGCGGCCATAGACGGGGTGGTAGCCTGCCTCGGGCTCAGCTTCGACGACGGCGTCGAGCAACAACTTGGCAGTGCCGCTGGGGGCGTCAACCTTTTGGTTGTGGTGCGTCTCGACGATTTCGCAGTCAAAGCCGGGCAGCTCGCGTGTGGCCTGCGCTACCAGATGGCGCAGGGCTGCGATGCCGATGGAGTAATTGCCGGAGTGCATGACGCGGGCGTTCTGACCCAGCTCGCGCAGGCGATCCATCTGCTCGGGCGTATAGCCTGTGGTGCCCGAGACCAACGCCGCACCCGTGCGCTCGACATAGGCGACGACGGTATCGAAGGTCACGACGTTTGAGAAGTCGATGATGACGTCGGCTGCCGGGGCGTTCTCGAGCTCGGACAAGTCGAAGCCAATCTGGGCGACGATGTCGAAAACGGGCTCTCCGGCGGCGTCGACAATGCCCTCGGCGGTAGTGCGAATGAGCGAGCCCATGCGGCCCGTTCCCATAATGACGGTCTTAATCAAGCAGACCAGCTCCCTTCAGAGCATCGGTAAGTGCAGCGCGCGTGTCGTCTGCCATGGGGCATAGCGGCATGCGGTAGTTTGCCTCGATCATACCCATCTGAGCGAGCGCT
This sequence comes from uncultured Collinsella sp., assembly GCA_900541195.1. Lineage (GTDB taxonomy): Bacteria > Actinomycetota > Coriobacteriia > Coriobacteriales > Coriobacteriaceae > Collinsella. The sequence continues at coordinate 4,742 of UQIY01000023.1, forward strand.
TCCTTGACGGGGATGGGGTTGACCTCGCTAAAGAGGGCATTGATGAGCGGCTGGCCGGCAATCTGGATATCGCGGGCGCGCGCCACGTCACCGTCCAAATAGGCGCGGCACATGTCATGCACGAGCTGCGGCTGAACGTCAGCCCATACACTGATGGTGCCCGAAGCGCCCAGGCTCATGAGCGGCACGGTAAGTGCGTCCTCGCCCGAGTACATGCGGAAGTCGTCGGACAGCAGGTGGGCGATCTTGGCCGCGTAGGCGACGTTGCCCGAGGCCTCCTTAATACCCATGATGTTGGGGTGCGCGGCCAAGCGCTCTACGTTGCGCTCGCTGATGCCGCAGCCGCAGCGGCCGGGAATGTTGTACAGGATGCAGGGGATGTCCACGGCATCGGCGACGGTCTTAAAGTGCTGATAGATACCCTCTTCATTGGACTTGTTGTAGTAGGGGGTAATGAGCAGCAGACCGTCGGCGCCCAGGCCTTGGTAGGTGAGCGACTTGGTGAGCATGGTTTGCGTGGAGTTGGAGCCCGAGCCGGCGATGACGGGGACGCGTCCTGCAACTTGCTTGACCACGGCGGCGACAACGGAGTTGTCCTCGTCGTCGGTCATCGTGGCGCTCTCGCCGGTGGTGCCCAGGGTGAGGATGGCGTCGGTGCCGTTTTGCAGGTGGAAATCGATAAGGTGCTCGAGCGCGTCAAAGTCGACACTGCCGTCCTTTTTAAACGGCGTGACGAGGGCGACGATTGAGCCCTCAAGATTGCGGATGTCCATGTTCTTCTCCTTCGCGGCCGCAATCTGGATGCGTTTGTTCCATTGGGCGGCGACTGCCAGGCGCTCGTCTTGGGCACGACGGCGGGCACTTTCGGCGCGCGACTTGGCCAGCAGCTCTCGGCCGCTCGGCAGCACGTCGAGCGTGGCAAAATAATCGCCCGGGCGCTCGGCACGGCGGATGAGGTCGGCCGAGCCATCGGGACGCAGCAGGACCTCGGCGGAGCGCAGCCGGCCGTTGTAGTTGTAGCCCATGGAGTAGCCATGCGCGCCGGTATCGTGAATCACAAGCAGGTCGCCCATGTCGATATGCGGCAGTTCGCGATCGATGGCGAACTTGTCGTTGTTCTCGCATAGGTTGCCCGTGATGTCGTAGGTGTCCGTGACGGGTGCTGTGGTCTTGTCGTCGCCACCCGGCTGACCCATTACCGTAATGTGGTGGTAGGCGCCGTACATGGCAGGACGGATCAGATCGACGGCGCTTGCGTCGACACCGATATAGTCCTTGTAGATCTGCTTTTCGTGGATAGCCTTGGTGACCAGGCAGCCGTAGGGCCCCATCATAAAGCGGCCCATCTCGGTGCAGATGGCCACATCGCCCATACCGGCGGGAACCAGGATTTCGTCGTAGGCCGCGTGCACCCCCTCGCCGATGGCGTGAATGTCGTTGGCCTGCTGCTCGGGCAGATAGGGGATGCCGACGCCGCCGGACAGATTGATGAAGGCGACATGTGCACCGGTCTCGCGCTCCAGGCGCACGGCAAGCTCAAAGAGGATGCGCGCGAGCTTGGGGTAGTAGTCGTTGGTGACGGTGTTGCTGGCAAGGAATGCGTGGATGCCAAAGTCCTCGGCGCCCTTGGCCTTGAGCATGCGGAACGCCTCGAAGAGCTGCTCGGTGGTCATGCCGTACTTGGAGTCGCCGGGGTTATCCATGATGCCGTTGGAGAGCTGGAACAGGCCGCCCGGATTAAAGCGGCAGCTGATCGTCTTGGGGATGGGCCCCGCAACGCGCTCAAAGAACTCGATGTGGCTGATGTCGTCAAAGTTGACGATGGCGCCCAACTTCTCGGCGAGCTCAAAGTCGGCAGCTGGCGTGTCGTTGGACGAGAACATGATGTCGTGTCCCGTGATACCCAGCGAGCGGGCGATCATGAGCTCGGTATAGCTCGAGCAATCGCAGCCGCAGCCGTATTCGTTGAGAATGGAGATGAGCGCCGGGTTGGGATTGGCCTTGACGGCAAAGTATTCCTTAAAGCTCGGGTTCCATGCGAAGGCGTCGCGCACCTCTTGCATGTTGCGGCGGATGCCCGCCTCGTCGTATAGATGAAACGGCGTGGGGAACTGCTCGACGATATGCTCGAGCGTCTCCTTGTCCACAAACGGCTGCTTGGCCGCATACGCCTCGTTGGGGGTCAATGCCATGTCCCGTAAACCTCGCTATCCAGACGGCGCCATCTGCGCATCGAATCCGCATAGCGTGGACCCAATGTCCGGATAGCGCTCCCGCATTGCTGCAGACAGTCCTGTGGGTGTTTCCCGCAGGCCCACCAGGTTGTTCGTGCCCGAAAAAACCAGTTCGGCGGGTTTCGCCTCCCCACGGGGTCAAAGCCTGCCGGCTCGCCCGCGGTTCTTCGTGCCCGCGCCTCTATCAAGTGGTAACGACCCTACCACGTTGCACTTTACCAAACAAGAGTATTCGTATATAACGTTTAAAAAATGCAGGGATATGCTAGAAACAAGGGCGTCACAATTCTGCATCACAATATTGTGTGAATGGAAATGCCCCATGAAAGGATCCTTTATGACCGAGCTCCAAGAACTTCGTCGCTATCGTCGCGACCTGCATCGCATTCCGGAGCTCGATTTCGATCTTCCTCAAACCATAGCCTATATCGAGGGCGTGCTCGCCTCGCTTGCCTGTGAAGTGACCCATCCCTGCCCCAGCTGTGTTTGCGCTTTCTTCGACACTGGCACGGGCGCCGCGCATGCCACGGCGATTCGCGCCGATATGGACGCGCTGCCCATCGCAGAGGCGACGGGCGCGGCCTTTGCCTCGACGCATCCCGGAAAGATGCACGCTTGCGGACACGATGGACACATGGCCATGGCACTTGCGGCGGCAACCTTTGTCGATCGCACGATTCGTGAGCACCCGGGTGCCATCAAGCGCAACGTGCTCTTTGTGTTCCAGCCTGCCGAGGAGACGACCGGTGGTGCCAAGACGGTATGCGAGAGCGGGGTGTTTGAGCGCTACGGGGCGGACCGTATCTTCGGGTTTCACGTATGGCCCGACCTGCCTGCGAACACGTTGGCGAGTTGTTCCGGCCCGCTGCTGGCGCGTTCGAGCGAGACGCACGTGCACATTCACGGGACAAGCATCCATATCGCCAAGACCTACGGCGTTCCCGTAAACGAATCGCACGATGCGGCGCTGGCGGCTGCCAAGTTCTTGGTTGCCGAGCGTGAATTGATGGACGAGTTGGGTGCCGATGAACCCTGCATTGGTAAATTCGGCCTACTGCAGGCCGGTACGGTTTGCAACGCGGTGGCGGGGGAGGCCCATGTGGCCGGCAGTCTGCGTGTGTTTACGGACGGCATGTTCGACCGTGCGCGTGAGGGCGTGCGCCGTGTGCTTGATGAGGCATGCGCTGCAACGGGCTGCACGTACGATCTCGACTTTGCCGAGGGCTATCCGCCGGTCGACAACGCCCCCGAGTTGTTTGCCCGAATCGCGCCTGCTCTGCCCGAGTTGCAGCTCGTTGACGAGCCGCTGCTGATTGCCGAGGACTTCGCCTTCTATCAGCGTCATCTGCCGGGCGTGTTCTTCCTGCTGGGCACGGGCGTTCCTGTCAGTCGGGATAATCCGAGCGACGCTGAGGGCTGTCCCGCCTATGCCACGAGTGCGCTGCATACTGATACCATGCTCTTTGACGAGGAAATCCTACTCAAGGGCCTCGATGTCTACAAACGATTGCTTTTGCTTGCTTAATTGCCGAAGTGTACTTGTTCTAGAAAACACGAACAGATGTACGGTATAATAGAGATGTAAGTCTATAGAAACGTTTGACGTTATTAACGTAAGGCGATACTATGATTGCATCATATAAAGATGAAGACACTGAACGCTTTGCAATGGGTGTGCGGATTAGGAAATTCATTCCTTTTGAGCGGGTCGCCTTGAGGAAGATTCGCCAACTGCAGATCTGCGCTTCGCTTGATGATCTTCGCGTTCCGCCAGGTAATCGTCTTGAAGCGTTGAAGGGCGATCGCGCCGGTCAATATAGTATCCGTGTCAATGAGCGCTATCGGGTCTGTTTTGAGTGGAGACAGGGGATGGCTTGGAATGTCGAAATCGTCGATTATCACAAGTGATGAGACTGCGTCCGGTTTGCTGCCGCCGGTGACTCCTGGTGAGCTTCTCAAAGAGGAATTTCTTGCCCCTATGGGCATTTCACAATATCGCCTTGCTAAGGAGACTGGGATTCCGGCTCAACGCATTGGGCAGATTATCTTGGGAAGGCGTCGTGTGACGGCCGACACCGACCTTCGCCTTTGCCGCTACTTTGGCCTGACGGATGGATATTGGCTGCGCGCCCAGATAGCGTTTGATCTCGAGGCGGAGAAGAGGCGCATCGAACCGGAACTGGATAAGATCGTTCCTGTCCAGCAGGTTATCGCATTGTAGTGTTCAAAGATGTTGAGGTTGGAGTGACGATGGGGCGACGCCGACAGGCTGCCGTTTATAGTCCCGGTGGGTGTGGATGCGGCTTGTTGTTGCTTCCGGTTATTGCTGTGAGCATTGGTGTGATGTTTGCGCTTGCCGGGTTGGCAGCAGCGGCACTCGTGTTGCTGATTGCGGCCATTGGCGTGACGATTTGGCTCTGCCTCAATCGCGAGCAACGCCGTGTCGACGGTAAAACCAATGTCGGCTGGGTCGTATTCCTGGTCATTGCGTACCCGCTGAGTGTCAGCTACCTGGTGTTCTTTGTTCTGTTGATGATCAGTACCTTTACCGGGGAATCCGTCACGGTGGGATAGGCTCCGATTTACTTCATGAGGGTGAAGCGAGGGACGGACTCTGAATGAACAGCGTCCCATATCAATAAGTTTCATTCGTTGTATGGCAATCCGAATGTGCAAGCGTTTGGCGCGAGAGCACCGCCGCCAGCAGCGCAGGGATACAGGTCGCAATCGCCAGCTCCCGTTCCAGCTCATCGCAAAAGCGCGTCAACGTCGCGCCTGACCACAGGCATGCCCTTTCGAGCTTATGGGCGTACCCGATGCGGCAGCTATGCTTTTCGACACACGGCGTGAGTTTGTCGATCTTGAGCTCAATAGCCGCGCGGCTGCGCGGGTTGGACGCGATCGCCCCGATCAGCGTCACGACGCCGCCGCCGATGAGCGCCACCACAATAGATTCCATAAGGACCTCCCAACAGGATATAGGCCAACTTGCGAGCCCATCATCCGCTATGGTCATAAATCAGCTGACAGCTGAATCATCGCTATAAAACGCGAGCTAAAATGTCCAAAAAATGATGGACGGTTCTCAGAATTTGCAAGGGTTACTGAGAAAGCAAAGCTGCGAGAAAGGAAGAGGCATGGCTAAGAAGACGGAAGAGAAAGAAACGGTTGGAAAGACCAAAGGCTTCGAGATACCCATCGACGAGGAGTCGGCCGGCAAGGTGCTCGATGCCATCTACAGGAGCGCGCTGAACGGCGTCTCTAAGGTGAGTCGTTCAGTCGACGAGATGGTTGCTGACTACATGGGGAAGGCGAAGTCACCCGATGAAGCCGCGAAGGCACTCGCAAAGTGGCAGGTCATGAAGTGCGGAACTTCGGGATTCGTCACCGGGCTTGGGGGCTTGATTACGCTTCCAGTCGCCATTCCCGCGAACATAAGCAGCGTTATGTACGTCCAGATGCGCATGATCGCCTGCATCGCGAAGATGGGTGGCTATGACGTCACGTCCGACCAAGTCCAGACGATGGTATACATGTGCCTCACAGGTACGACGATGAGCGATCTGGTCAAAATAGGGCTCATCAAGACCGGGACCAAGTCGCTTGAGGCTGCAATCAAGAAGATTCCCGGCGCGGCGCTCGTGAAGATCAACCAGAAGATCGGCTTCAGATTTATCACGAAGTTCGGCGAGAAAGGCATCATTAACCTCGGGAAAATGCTGCCCCTCGCCGGCGGCGTGATTGGCGGCGGCGTGGACGTGGCGTCGACGAGCATCATTGCTAAGAACGCCATCAGGATGTTCATGGAGGGCGAGAATCCCGATGGAACCCTGCCCACTGAAGCGGAGGTCGAAAGCATTGAAGACGTTGAGGTGGAAAGCGACCTGCTTTAGCCCTTGTTACACGCTCCGCACCCCATCGCCTGGCCTATGCCGCAGGGGCTGCCCGGCTGTTGTGCGTCATCCGCGCCGAGTGCTGTTTCCTTCCAAGTGCCTCTAGAGCGGTGAGTTGTGTGCCTGCGCCCGTGCTCCCCGCAGATTAGTCTCAGGGTGGATTGCCGTTGGTGCCTGAGCGCCCGAGTCTACTCTTCCGCATTCCCGACACCTTTGGGCGCATTTGGAACGCGTTCGTCTATCTTTCGCCATTTGTTTTCTTTGTCGGAAGCCATGTTGCCGTTTTTCATCCCACGGGCGCCAACCAAAACTACCCGATGTGGTTTCTCGCGATTGAGTATTTTATCTTCGTCGACGGTCTCGTAGTGCTCATTCATTTTGTGTTGTTCGATAAACGCCGCCTTCGCCGGCGGTTTGAGCTACTCGATAGATATCGCGGTAAAAAGCTTGCAAAGCTCTGTCTCAAGGCTATGGATGTGCTCTTGTTGGCAATGACTATCATTGTTGCCATCGCAAATGCGACCGGCGTCGTCGATACCTCCGCTACCTAAAAGAAAAGGGCCCCGTTTGGGGCCCTTTGCAGTTGAGGCTTGCGAGCCTAAATGCGGTTCATCTGGGAAGCAACCTTGTTGTACCAGTCCTGCCACGTAGGCGGGCAGTATTTTTTGGCGGCTGCCGGGGTAAGCGTGGAGCCATAGTTGGCGCCCAGGTAGGCAACGTGGGCAGAGACGCCCTCGCTCCAGCTACCAAAGCTCCGCCAGCCGCCGCCGCGGGCGCTCCAGCCCCAGGCGTTATAGGAGCCGGCACAATAGAGGCCCTTGCTGCTTTCGATGCAGGCGATGGCGGGAGACCAACGAGGATCGACGCTGGTGTTCCAGGCGGCAACGGCAAAGTTGTAGCCCTGGCCTGCCATAGGGGAGCCGGCAAGGTAGTTGTCGATGCGCCTCGTCCACTCGTTAATGAACGAGTCGTAATCGGAATTGCCGCTGTTGGAGTTGTTCACCGTGGTGTCGATGGTGGTGTTGGAGTTGGTGGCTTGACTGTTGGAGTTATTGCCACTCACGCCGGTACCCGAGATCTTCTCGGCGGCAGCGGCCTTGTCTGCCTCGAGCTTGGCCAGCTCGGCGGCATTTTCCTGCTCGGCCTTTGCCTGCGCCTCGCTGCGGAGCTGCTGAGCCTGCGCCAGCGCATCCTCGGCATTTTTCTGCTCGCCCTCGAGTTGAGACTTGGCCTGATCGAGCTCGGTTTTGTTCTGCTCGAGCTCGGTCTGCATCTTGTTGAGTTCTTCGATCTCGTCGACGCTCGAGCTTGTGATCTGGTTGGTGTACTTGCAAGTGGTGATAAAGTCGCCCAGACTTTGCGTGTTCACCAGGAAGCTCACGATGGGGCTGGTGCCCTTCTGGTACTTATACAGATCGCGCATGGCGGAGCTAGCCTTGGCCTGCTGTTCGGGCAGCTCGGCCTCAATCTTATCGATGTTCGCCTCATTGGAGTCTATCTGCTTTTGCAGGTCCTCGAGCTTGGTGCGGGCGTCGTTGTAGGCGCTCGTAGCGTCCTCGATTTTTTTCTGGGCGGCGGAAAGCTGATCCTGCGTTGCCTGCGAGGCGGCATAGGCCGCGACGGGGGAGAGCATCGGCGTGGCCGTCAGCGCGACGGTGAGCGCGGCGCTCGTGATGATACGAGCCGGCTTCGACGCGATGAGCGCTGCGGTGCGATGGTTCGAATGCTGCATCCAGTCCCTCTGCAATCAATCGTAGGTTATAGTTCGAAAGGTATTCTACTACTGCTTTCGACTTCAACTTGAACCTTAAAGGTTCTAAAGGGTCAAGTTGAACTTGAGGTTTTGGCCTTGACCTGCAGTTATAGTGAATTGTTAAGAAACCATAGAGTTCAACTTTAACGTTACGGAACCCTGCGGGCTCGATCATAAGCGCCTGCTTGCCATAGATATGGTGGAACTTTGGGAAGCGACGGTTTGGCACGCTAGAATAAACCAGTTGCATAAAGACCGCCCATCGTACGGGCAGTTGATGATAGGAAGTTTCCATGGCATTGCAGTTTACAGAGCGCGAGTTTATACCCGTGCTGCTCGGCGGCGATATCAACGCCTATTCGGTGGCGCGCGCCTTCTACGAGGAGTATCAGGTCAAGAGCCTGGTCTTTGGCAAGTATCAGACGGGTCCTGCATACCGCAGCCAGATTATCGACTATACGCCCAATGTGGATATCGACACTATGCCGGTCATGATCGAGACCGTCAACGGCATTGCACAGGCCAATCCCGATAGGAAGATTATCCTCATGGGCTGCGGCGATAACTACGTCGCGCTTGCCGCACAGGCTCAGGATGCCGGCCAGCTTGCCTCCAACGTCATCGCGCCCTATGCGCCCTACAGCATGCTCGAGCAGTGCCAGAAGAAGGAGATCTTCTACGAGCTGTGCGAGAAGCACGGTGTGCCCTATCCGCACACGTTTACCTTTACCATGGCGATGCTCAACGCCCAGGGCGAGGCTTCCGCCGAGGTGCTCGACCAGATCGACTTTCCCTTCCCGATGATTCTGAAGCCCTCTGACGGCATCATGTGGTGGGAGCACGAGTTCGAGGGCCAGAAGAAGGCCTACGAGATTGCCGATCGCGCCGAGCTGGAGCAGGTCATTCGCGATGTGTACGCCAGTGGCTACACCGATGACCTCATCTTGCAGGACCGCGTGCCCGGCAACGACGAGTACATGCGCGTGCTTACCAGTTATTCCGACCGCAACGGCAAGGTTCGCATGATGTGCCTGGGTCACGTGCTGCTCGAGGAGCATCAGCCCCATGGTGTCGGCAACCACGCCTGCATCATCACCGAGCCCAACGACGAGCTCATGGGTGGCGTGCGCAAGCTGCTTGAGGACCTTAAGTTCACGGGCTTCTCCAACTTCGACGTCAAGTACGACCAACGCGATGGTTCGTTTAAGTTCTTCGACTTCAACACGCGTCAGGGCCGCAGTAACTACTACGTCACCAACAGCGGCTTTAACGTTGCCAAGTACGTGGTGGATGAGTACGTCTATAACCGTCCGTTTGAGCCGGAATTTGTGACGGCGCAGGACGAGGCGCTGTGGATGGTCGTCCCCATGGGCGTCGTTGACAAGTATGTCAAGGACCCCGAGCTGCGTGCGAAGGCGCATCGTCTGGCCAAGGAGGGCAAGGCTGCCGATCCTTCGTTTATGAAGGGCGATTTTGTCTTTAACCGCTGGTTGCGCATGTGGCACACCAAGCTGCGTCACTTTAAGCTGTTCAAGACGTATTACAAGTAGATGAGCGCGGCGCCCGCCCGGTTTGCATCGGACGGGCGCGGGCATGATACGAGCAATTGCATGGGCGTCACCAAGGAGGCGGCGATGGAAAAGCTGGGAGTTATCGGCGGCATGGGCGCTGAGGCCACGTCGTATTACTACGACCAGGTCGTGCGTCATACGGCTGCTGCCTGTGATCAGGAGCATATCGACATGGTGGTGCTTTCCAAGTCGACCATGCCCGACCGTACGCTGGCCATCAAGACCGGCGAGCATGCCGAGCTGCTGGCGACCATGAAGGAGTGCGCACAGGCGCTCGAGACACTGGGCTGCGCGCACATTGCCATTCCCTGCAACACATCGCACTACTTCTACGACCAGATTCAGTCGTTTACCAAGGTGCCGATTATCCACATGCCGCGTGAGTCGGTGCGCTATGCCCTGGCGGGCGCGGTGATGGGGGAGTGCGAGTTCGATCCCAACCTGAGCATGCCGTCCGAGCCGGTGCGCAAGATCGGCATCATGGGCACCGACGGCACCGTGGGTGCCGGCGTCTACGGGCGCGAGTGCGAGGCCGCGGGCGTCGAGGTCGTCTATCCCAGCGAGAAGCGCCAGGCCGACGTGATGTCGCTGATTTATGATGACGTGAAGGCCGGACGCGAGCCCGATATGGACAAGTTTGACCGCGTGATGTGGGAGTTCGCCCGCAGCGGCTGCGACCGCGTCATTCTGGCCTGCACCGAGCTCTCGGTGCTGAAAAAGTACCGAGAGATGCCCGAGATTACCCTTGACGCCATGGACGTCCTGGTGCGCGAATCCATCATCCGCAGCGGCGCCCCCTACCGCCTGTAGCCCTCGACCTGCCAAAAAGGGACAGGTTTATTTTGGTAGGTTTTATCTGGGGGGAACAGTAAGGCCTCGACTCGTTTGGTGCGAGCCGAGGCCTTTTGAATTTATCGGTTGCCGGTGGCGATGGGTTAGAACAGGAAGCCGAGGACAATGAGGGCAATGCTAACAATAAGCATGGCAATGTCCTGGCCCTTGATGGGGTAGCGCTTGTACGAGCTCGCGCGCGTGCGCAGGTAGAAGCCGCGCTGCTCGGCCGCCAAGGCCGTGGCATCGGTTTTACCCACGCTCGAGATCAGTAGCGGCACGCACAACGGCAGCATGAGCTGAAGCTTCTTGATGGGGTTCTTGGTGTCATACTCGATGCCGCGTGCGGTCTGCGCCTCCATGATGGCGTTCATCTCCTGGCCAAACACTGGCACAAAGCGCAGCGCCGTGGTAAAGGTGAAGGCATAACGATACGGAACGTGCAGCACCTCGACGCAGGCGTTGGCAAGGTCGTTGAGCTTGGTCACCATGAGCATCAGGATGAGCGGAAGCGCCACGCCCAGCAGGCGCAGGCAAGCCTTGGAGCCGGTGATGAGACCCGTGTCGGTAACGAAGCCCCACACGATGTTGCCATCGCGCATAAAAGCCAGCTGCAGCACCAGCATGATGAGCGCGAGTGGAATCAGCAGCTTGAGCAGCGCGAGCAGGCGGTCGACGACGCCGGCGTAGGCTCCCAGCGCGAGCGTGAGCGCCAGAAAGCCCAGCAGTGCCACATAGGTGTCGGACAAGAAGATACCGATGATGATGGCGGCGGCGAGGCCCAGTTTGATGACGGGGTTCAGGCGGTGTAGCAGCGTGTCGCCCGGCATGTAGTCGATGACGTTAACCACGGCGGACCATCTCCTCGGTAATGCGAACGATATCAGTGACCTCACTCACCTGCGTAAAGGCGGGCGAGACGGTGGATGCCAGACGGCGCGAGAGTTCGATGACCTGGGGCGGCTCAACGTAGGCACGCTGCATGAGTTCGATGTTCGAGAACAGCTCGTGCGTGCGGCCGCGGTCGAGGATGCGACCGTTGGCCATCACCACGATGCGCTCGGCAAAGTCGGAAACGACTTCCATGTCGTGACAGACCATGATGACGGCGCAACCGCGCTCTGCCATGGTGCGCACCGTTTCCATCACGGTCATGCACTCGCGGTAGTCCAGGCCGCTCGTGGGTTCGTCGAGCACCACGATCTTGGGCTCGATCACCACGACGGAGGCCAGCGCCACCATCTGGCGTTGGCCGCGCGACAGTGAGAACGGTGCCTCGTCGGCGGGCAGACCAAAGCGGTCGATGACCAGCTGGGCGCGACGCAGGGCTTCGGCGCGGTCGATGCCGGCAAGTTCTAGACCAAAGGCGACCTCGTCGAGTACGGTGTCTTTGCAGATTTGGCGGTCGGGGTTCTGGAAAAGCGTTGCCACTTCGCGTGCGATGCGGCTCGTGGGAACCGATGCCGTGTCCAAGCCCGTAACGCGTACGCTGCCCGATGCGGGCTTGAGCAAACCCGTGAGCAGTTTGGTGAGCGTGGTTTTGCCGGCTCCGTTTTGGCCGACAATGCCCACGAGCTCGCCGGGGTAGAGCGTCAAGTTGAGGTCGTGGACGGCGGCGCCTCCATGGGGGTAGGAAAACTCGACATGGTCAAAGGTGAGCACCGGCTCGGCGTCTTTCGCATGCGGGCGCAGCGACGGCGCGTGCGGGGAGCCTGCGGGCGCCTGGGTATCGCTTGTCGCACGGTCGGGGTCGACGATTTCCGTGATCAGGCGTTCTGCCTCGTCGACATCCAGACAGGGCGTGCCGCTTACCAAGCCATCGGCCTCGAGACTGTTGAAGATGCGCGTGACGCGCGGACAATCGACGCCGATGGTGCGAAGCTCGTCGGTGCGTGCGAAGACCTCGTGCGGCTCACCTTGCAGCGCGATCTGGCCGTGATCGAGCACCAACACACGGTTGCAGTACTCCGAAAGCAGAGCGACCTTTTGCTCAACGACGACGATGGTGATGCCGAGCGCGCGGTTTGCCTCGCGCAGCGTCTCGAAGACCAAGGTGGAACTGGCGGGGTCGAGTGCTGCGGTTGGCTCATCGAGCACTAAGACGCGCGGACGCATGGCGAGGATGGCGGCGATAGCTACCTTTTGCTTTTGACCGCCCGAGAGGGTGGCGATCTCGCAGTCGCGCAGGTCGCTAATGCCGACGGTCTTAAGCGTCTCGCTCACGTGCTGCTCGATCTGGTCGTGCGGAACGCCAAAGTTCTCGAGACCAAAGAGCATCTCATCCTCAACGACCGAAGCGACCATCTGCGTGTCAATGTCTTGCAGCACGCTACCGACGATCTGCGATATGTCGGTGAGCGAGACCTCGCAGGTGTCGTGGCCGTCAACTAACACGGAGCCATAAAAGGCGCCGGTGTAGTGGTGAGGCACGGCGCCCGACAGACAGGCGGCAAGTGTGGACTTACCGGCGCCCGAGGGCCCGATGATGCCGATGAAATCTCCCTTGTTCACGCTGAGCGAAACGTGGCTGAGCGCCTGCTCGGTTTGCGTGCCATAGGAGAACGAGACATCGTCGACGTTGATGATCGTTTCCATGGATACCTTTCATAGTCATTGGGGACGTTCTTACATGACAAGTCGTTTAGGAACGTCCCCAAAAGCTCGTTGTTTGGGACAGTCTTTGGTGGTGAAGCACGGAAACGGCTTTACGAGGTGCCCCAGGTTGGCGCGAAAGAGGAGCGAAGCGTACTTGGGTACGCGAGCGACGAATGAACGCCAAGATGGGGTGGCTCGTAAAGCCGAGCAGGTTAGTTGAGCTTAAGGGCCTTCTGGATGGGCAGGTAGAGGGCGCCGACCAGAATGGCGTTAAATACGGCGGTCATGGCGACGACGGGCAGCATGGCTGCGGCGAGCTCGCCCACAACGCCGAGCATGGCCATCTTGATGACCATGAAGATGACGCCCGAGACAAAGGTGGTCACGAATGTTGCGGCGATGGCGACGACGGGCTTAACCTGGCCGTCCTTGGCGGCAGCGTTGACAATGACGGCCATGAGCATAGCGGCGATGCCCTCGGCGGCAAAATCGACGAACGGCGAAGTGGTGGTGATCTGGATCACGGCAGCCGAGATGAGGCCAATAACGAGCGCCTGGCCGATGTTGGGGCGAACGACCAGGATGGTGAGGCAGAAGGCCGAGATGATGAACTCGGGGCTGATCATGCCGCCCGAGATGCCTGAGATGGCCTTGCCGACGGTGAAGTTGAGGATGAAGCCGGCGGCGAGCAGGATGGCAAGCAGGACGAGGGCGCGGACATCGAGTTTGCCGCGGTCGGCGGTCTGGACGGTGCGGGGCTGGGTGGCGGCGGTGTTCTGAGACATGGTGAAAATCCTTTCGGAAGGGGAGTGCAAGAGAAAAGCGGAGGCGCGTGATGCGAATGCGATCGGGCTCGAGATAGAAAAAGGCCCCCGGTCGAAACCGGAGGCCTTCCAATCACCTAGAGCGCAAAAACAGGCGTGAGGGACTCACTGTCGACCGATCGTATTCGCATCACGCCACCACCAGTTGTTAAGAGACTTCATCGTGTTCTTCATGTCGGTGGCTCCTTTCGTGATGCCATGGCGCGGTCGCACCTAGTTGCTGTTGCGCTGCACTATAGCACAGCAAAGTGTGTGCGGGGAAATCTTTTTTGAAAAGATTTCAGGCGGGTTTCCCGCCGGTCAAAAGAGTGGGCTGAGCGGGCGAGAGGCTGCCATTGCTGCCTTGCCCGCTCAGCTAAGACGTTACTCCTTATTGCGACGGTAGAGGAAGTAACCGCCCGCGGAGATGACGGCAACGCCAGCGATGGCGAATGCGGCCACCATGCGGCCATCAAAACGATCGCCAGTGGTGGGCAGGCCGCCCTTGGTGTTCGTCTTGTTAGTGGTTACCGTGGTCGTGGTGTCGGACTTGCCAGGCTTCTCAGGCTTGGCGGCCGGCTGCTCGGGCTTAGCGGGCTGCTCGGGAGTGCCAGGCTGCTCAGGAGTGCCGGGCTGATCCGGGGTGACCGGATCGGTGGCAAGAGCATCCTTGGCGTAGGTGATGGACACCTTGAGGCCGTTGGTCTCGGTGTTCAGGTCGCTTGGGGTAAAGGGCTGGTCGAAGTTTTCGGCCTTCTGATAGGCGCGCATCTCCTGGAGCAGTGCCTTGCACTTCTTGTAGGTGTTCTCGGTAGCAGCCTTGCCGGCCTTGTTGGCCAGGGCAGTGCGGCCCTCGGTGGTCGTCTCGGCCAGCATGGCGGCGTCAACTTCCTTGTTCTGCTCGATAAGCTCGTTCTGGAGCGCATCGAGGTAGGCACGGACGCTGACACCAAGGGTGTCAGGGTTCTCGAAGCAGAGCGAGCTGATGTCCATGAGGACGTAGTTGATTGAGTTCTCGGGCTCCTCGTTGTACACGACGTCAGTCTGGTTGCAGTGATCGAAGGAGACGGTCTGATCGCTGAAGTACGGGCTGACCTCAGTTATCAGAGCGGAGTACAACGGGATGGCGACGGAGTACGCGGCGCGGGAGAGCATTTCCCACTGGATGGTAGCGACTTCGGGGTCATACCCGCGACGAATCTGGAAGAGGTTGATCTCGGTGTTGCGCTCGCTGCCGATGCAATAAACACCATCAGTGTTCGCGTTGAGGCCAGGGACGTTCTCGCCGCGGTTGCCAAAGGCACGAATCAGCTCAAAGGTGCTCCAGCCAGACTTGCCAGGCCTGAAGAACAGGGGCTGGATTTCGCTGACCATGGCTCCCTTTTGGTCAGGTTTTCCATCCTTCTTTACTGTGATAATGTCGTAATCTGTGCCTTCGGTCAGCTGACTACCAAAATAATCGCGGCCTTGCACATAGCGGGACCACTGGTTTACGCCGGAATCGGCGAGGCTTTCGCCATACGTTTGGGCGACATCGAATTTGCCGTCAGCGGAGTATTTGGCGAAGCCCTTCTCCACGGGCATGGACTCGATGCCCTCGGAGTGTAGGCAGTTCTCGGGGTCATCAAGGTCGACATCGTAGTTGAGGCTCCCGATATTAGGGTTGAGCGACGCGACGTCGTCAGCGAGCTTCATGGCGATCCACTGATGGGCGGAAAGTGTGGCGAACAGCCAGGTCTCGTTGTTGTCGGCGATGATGATCTGGTCGTTGGTGCAGACGCCTTGATCATCGATCAGTCTGCCGAGAAGCTCGACGCCCTCGCGGGCCGTGGCGCTCTCGCCCAGGATGATGCTGCCGTAACTGTACTCGCCCAGACCCACTTTCTCATCGATGTGGTCTGCTGCATCGGCCTCCTCGTTATAGGAAGTGCTTAGCGTGGCAGAGCAGGAGACGCCCTTCTCGTTGATTCCGGCCTCGGAATAGGCGTCGGTGCGACCCATCCAGTTGGAGGGGTGGTCGCGTACATAGCTGTAACGATAGGTAGGCTTGTTCGAAGTGTATTCAAAAGCAGATTCAATCGAGCTGTACTTAAAGCCAGGTTCGTGGGCAGGTTCGATGCCGTAGTGCTTAAGATAGCGCTTGCCAAAGTCCTCGGCGCGGCCGTAGTACGTATTGCCGTCGGCCGTATAGTTTTTGCCCATGTACATCTGCGTGCAGGCGAGCGCAGATGTCGGCATGGACATGATGGTTGCAGCTCCAAAGGCGAGGCCTATGCCTAGCTTCTTGAGCGCGTTGACGGGGTGAGTCTTCCTCATTTTCCCTCCCAGCGTGCGAAAGCCCTCTGTCGCCAGAGGGCTTCAGCCAATAAAGACACCCCATTAGCGTAACGAACTGGAAACAATATTCATCTATGAAAGACACTTACTCGATAAGCGTGATGAAATATGCGACGAGCGGTTAATTGTACTCAGTTTGTAGCTTTACTTTAATAAAGACGCCCTGTAATTACTGTAGCCGAATAAAGTAGCTGGGAATGCCTGAAATGAAAATCCCCTGCTGTTTGGCAAATGCATAAACAGCAGGGGAGACGATAATTGGATGAATATCATAACAATGTGGAATTACTTCTTCCGGCGGTGAATCACGTTGATCGCATAGCCGACGAGCATGGCCAAAACGATGATGATAAAGCCGAGCAGGGGATTGTCGTTCATAGGGTCCTCCTATTTTCCGAGCGGGGAGAATTCGTCGACGATGAGGTCGAGGCATTGTGGAAGCGCGCGGGCTCCAAAGACGCCCGAATTGCTGGAGATAATCTCGCCATCGAACTGCATGCCCAGCGACGGGGTGCAGGTGATCTTGGCTTCCTTGGTCTGGATGATCTTGAACTGCGGGCGCCCGAGTACCTTGCCGGCGGGGTCGAGTGCGGCGGTGATCACGGTAGGCAGCAGCTGCACGGTGCGCACGGGTTCGATGACCGCAATGTCGACCATGCCATCGTTCATACGGCAGTCGGGGAACAGGTTGATGCCGTTTTGGATGACCGAGGTGTTGCCGGCCATGCAGCAGATGCCGTCGAGCTCCTCGACAATGCCGTCATGCTCAATCGTAAAGTGCGCCACCGTGGGATTGGGCGTGGCGAGCGCGGAGAGGAAGTAGGCGATCTCGCCGATGTCGTTTTTGGTGGGGGCGGCCTTCATCATGATCTCGGCGTCGAAGCCCGAGCCGGCGATGATGATAAAGCCGTGGCGCTTCTCGTTGCCGTTCTCGTCGAGCCAAAAGAGCTCACCCATGTCGACTTTGACCGTGCGACCGGCACGGCAGGCTTTGGCGAGCGCCGCTGCCTCGGGGGCATTGCCGATGTTGTTGAAGAACAGGCAGGCTGTGCCGGAGGGGAAGACGAGCGTGGGGACACCGCACCCGCGCATCTGGTCGAGCACGTTGGAGACGGTGCCGTCGCCGCCCGAAACGACCACGCGGTCAAACTCGCGCACGTCTGCCACGGCATCCTCGGGCTCCATGCCATCGCCGATAAAACGCATCACGACCTCGTCGCCGCCCTGCGCGAGGGCGTGCGTGAATGCGTAGATTTCATCTGAGCTGGGGCCCGATGCCGGGTTGTGGATGATAAGGCAGCGCATACTTACGTTCCCGTTCTGTGACTAACCGAGTATAGTTGTAAGGCAATGCCGATATCCTACCCGTGTTTTTCGGGCCTAACCTTATTCGATGGGTTGATATGTACATTTCCACACATCAGGCTCTACTCGACTTTTGCCAGCGCGCCCGTGAGTTCGACGCGATTGCCGTCGATACCGAGTTTTTGCGCGAGCGCACATTCCACCCGCGCCTGTGCTTGGTTCAGATTGCCACCCCTGCCGAGAGCGTAGCGGTCGACCCTCTGGTGATCGACGACCTCTCGCCGCTGGCCGAGCTTATGGCCGACGAGAGCGTGACCAAGGTCTTCCACGCGTGCTCGCAGGATATGGAGGTCATGCTCCATACCGTGGGCGTGCTGCCACGACCGATTTTCGATACGCAGGTCGCCGCCGCCTTTTTGGGCGAGCGCCAGCAGATTTCGTATGGCGCGCTTGTTCAGACGTTCTGCGGCGTATCGCTGCCCAAGACCGAGTCGCTGACCGACTGGTCGCGCCGCCCGCTGACCGATAAGCAGATTGAGTATGCGATCGATGACGTCAAGTACCTGATCGTCGCCTATACCGAGATGATGAGCCGCCTGCGCGAGCTGGGCCGTGTGGGCTGGGTGCTCGACGAGCTGCGCCCGCTAGCTGACGAGTCGCACTATCGCGCCGATCGCCACGAGGCGTTCCGCAAGGTCAAGCGCATCAATTCGTGCAGCCGTCACCAGTTGGGCATCGCGCGCGAGCTCGCCGCCTGGCGCGAGGACCGCGCCGAGCGCCGTAACATCCCGCGCAAGTGGGTCATGTCCGACGACACGCTGCTTGCGCTCGTTAAGCGCAATCCCGTGCGCGTTGAGGAGTTCCGTAGCATTCGCGGTACCGATCAGTTGGGGGAGCGCGACGTGGACGGTGCGCTCATGGCCATCAAGCGCGGCGCGAGCTGCCCGCACGATCGCCTGCCGCTCATGGTGCGCGGGCATCGCCAGATTTCGCCGGAGTTGGAGAGCGTGACGGACCTGATGTATGCGCTCATTCGCCTGGTTGCCGAGCGCTCTGGCGTGGCGACCTCGGTCATCGCCTCGCGCGATGACCTGGCCGACTATATTGAGCATCCCGAGCAGAGCCCCTTGCGCGAAGGCTGGCGCTTTGAGCTTGTGGGCTCGCGCCTGGACGATCTGCTTTCCGGCAATATGGGGTTGACGGTGAAGGACGGAAAAATCGAATTGCTGTAAGGAAGCCTAGCCGCTTGAGTGGGTAGAATGCCTCCAACGTGTAACTCGATTCGGAGGAATTCGCATGCCTTATTACTATGGATACGGCTTTGGCATCGACCCGCTGTACCTGCTGGTTGTTCTTGTCTGCACGGTGCTTGGCCTTGCCGCACAGAACTATATCAACTCGACGTACAAAACCTGGTCCAAGGTTCGCTCGGACGGCGATACGGGTGCCACGGTCGCTCGCCGCATGCTCGATGCCAACGGTTGTAACGCCGTGGGTATCAAGGGTGTCGCTGGCGAGCTCACCGACCATTACAACCCGCAGGACAACAACCTGTACCTCTCTGATGCCAACCGTTCGGGCGGATCGGTCGCAAGCGTTGCCGTGGCCTGCCATGAGGCGGGCCATGCCGCCCAGCGTCAAAGCGGCTACGCCATGATGAAGGTGCGCACCGCCCTGGTCCCGGTCGTTAACTTTACCCAGAACACCTGGACCATCGTGCTACTCATGGGCCTGTTTATGAACA
The DNA here is from genome assembly GCA_900541195.1 of uncultured Collinsella sp. Classification (GTDB taxonomy): domain Bacteria; phylum Actinomycetota; class Coriobacteriia; order Coriobacteriales; family Coriobacteriaceae; genus Collinsella. The sequence goes on from UQIY01000023.1 coordinate 23,808, forward strand.
TCGCGGGGCTTACGACCCTCGCGTTGATTTTCTTCTCGTTTAGCGTGCTGTTCCAACTCGTTACGTTGCCTGTTGAGATTGACGCCAGCCGACGTGCTGTGGCGTACATCGAGCAGTCGGGTATGAGTTCCAAGCAGGTCAACGGCGCCAAGAAGGTGCTGACGGCAGCCGCACTTACCTATGTTGCTGCAGCTCTCACCTCGATTATTCAGCTGCTCTATCTTATGGCTCGCTACAACAGAAACTCCAACCGATAACAAATTGGGTCGCTGGGCGCCGCGGGGATTCGTGTCCCCGCGGCGCTGTACTATGTGTTGGACTTGAATTTGCGCAGGGCCGAAGCCCTTGTGCACGATGACGAAAGGAGGCTGCGTGGCAGGCTGGAATCTAACCGGCAATGCCGTTTCCGCCGAGTTTGACGGTTCGGATGAGCAGGAGCGCAAGGAGCTCAGCGTGAGCCAGGCGGTGGAGATCGCCGCCGGTGCGCTCGATGCCATTCCGCAGCTGAGTGTCCTGGGCGAGGTCACGGGTTTCCGTGGTCCCAACGCCCGAAGCGGCCACTGCTACTTCCAGATTAAAGACGACTCGGCCGCCGTCGACTGCATCATCTGGAAGGGCGCCTATCTCAAGCGTACCTTCGATCTGCGCGACGGCATGCAGGTAAGCTTTAAGGGCAGCTTCAATCTCTATAAGGCCACGGGCCGCATGAGCTTCGTCGCCCGCTCGTTCTCGCTGGCGGGGGAGGGCTTGCTGCGTCAGCAGGTGGCTCAGTTGGCCGAAAAGCTGCGTCGCGAGGGCCTGATGGACGAAGCACGCAAGCGCCGCATTCCGGTGTTTTGCTCGCGTGTGGCGGTCGTCACCTCGCTTTCGGGTGCCGTAATCGACGACGTTAAGCGCACATTGCGCCGTCGCAACCCGCTCGTCGAGCTTGTCTGCGTGGGCGCAAAGGTCCAGGGCGAGGGTGCGCCGACAGAGCTTATTGAAGGCTTGCGCCGCGCCGCTGCCATTACGCCAGCGCCCGACTGTATTTTGCTCGTGCGTGGTGGCGGTTCCTTCGAGGACCTCATGACCTTTAACGACGAGGAGCTTGCCCGCGCGGTGGCGGCTTGCCCTGTGCCCGTGGTGACCGGCATTGGCCATGAGCCCGATACCTCGATTTGCGACATGGTGAGCGACCGCCGCGCCTCCACGCCCACGGCGGCGGCCGAATCGGTGGCGCCGGCCATGACGGAGTTGGCCGATGTGCTCGAGGCGCGCCATCAGCGTCTGGGTGCCGCGATGGCATCGATGATTGGGTCGGCCCAGGTCGACCTGGAGATGCTCGATCAGCGTGGCCGTCGTTCCTGGGATACCTATACGGCTCGCTTGGGCGACGCGCTCGATGCGGCCGCATGCCGCCCGTGTCTCAACGATCCGACATTTATGGTCGAGCGTCGTGAGTCAGAGCTTGCCTTGACGGCCGATCGTTTGTCCGGTGCCATAACGCGCTCGGTCGGGGCGTTCCGATCCAGCTTTGAACGCCTGCCCGAGCGTCTGGCTACAAGCACCTCGGGACTCGATGGCAAGCGCCATGCGCTCACGCTTGCGAGTTCCCGTCTGGAGCATCAGGGACGTACGATGCTCAGCAAACCCGCGTCCGACCTGGGCCGAGCTGCTGCGTCGCTCGATGCCCTGTCGCCGCTCAAGGTGCTTGCCCGTGGCTATTCCATCGCATACAGCGATGATGGTGTGGCTACGAGCGCCAAGACCTTTAAGCCCGGCGACGCCATCCGCGTGCGCATGGCAGACGGCAACGTGGCAGCAACGGTCAATACGGTCGAGTAGACCGCGTTTCATAGCGATAAACCTTTAGGAAAGGAAACAGATATGGCAGAGAAGACCCCGATCGAGCAGCTTACGTACAAGCAGGCTTCGCAGGAGTTGGAGCTCATCATCCGCAGCTTGGAGTCGGGCGATATGGAGCTTGAGGAGTCGCTCGAGAGCTATACCCGCGGCGTAGAGCTCCTCAAGAGCCTGCGTACTCGCTTGTCCGATGCCGAGCAGAAGGTCTCGGTGCTCCTTAAGGACGTCGACGGCAACGACGTGCTCGCCGACGGCGAGGCCGCCAACACGGACGACAACCTCTCGTTCTAACCACTCCGACCAAATATAATTACCTTGGTCTGTGAGAAAGGAACCAACCATGTGCGATTGCATCTTCTGCAAAATTGCCAACCACGAGATCCCCTCGACCGTTGTCTATGAGGACGACCAGGTCATCGCCTTCGACGACCTCAACCCCCAGGCGCCGGTTCACACGCTCGTGATCCCCAAGAAGCACTACAGTGACATCGCCGACAACGTACCTGCCGAGACCATGGGCGCCATGGCCCACGCCATCCAGGAGGTCGCCAAGGTCAAGGGCTTGGAGGACGGTTTCCGCGTCATCTCCAACAAGGGCGTCAACGCCGGCCAGACCGTCATGCACTTCCACATGCACGTTCTCGGCGGCAAGAGCCTGGGCGAGAACCTCATCTGAGGGCGCGTAGCCCGTCGACTTGGCTGCCTTTGGAGTAATCTATGCAGCTTTCTCAACTCGAATACCTTCAAGCCGTAGCGAACTATGGCGGCGTGCGCAAAGCGGCTCGCGCCGTTCACGTGAGTCCGCAGGCCGTTTCGTCGGCAATAAAAAAGTTGGAATCTGAGTATCAGATTGTTTTGCTCGACCGATCGGCGGGGGAGGCTGTTTTGTCTCCGGCGGGCAGAGAATTTGCGCATCGTGCACGCGTGATCCTGGCGCAAGTCGACGATCTCAAAAAGTACGCTCAATCGGGGAACGGCGGCGTTTCGCCCGACGGCCATTTCCGTCTTTACGCCCCCTGTCTTCACGGGCGGGGGCGTCTTTTTTCCGAAAACTGGTACGACTCGTTTGAAAGCTCGCACCCTCAGATTCACCTTGATGTTTGGCATCAGCCAACGGCTACATGCTTTGAATCACTTGTGCTTGGCATTTCGGATGCGGCCATCTCATTTGAGGAACCAAGGGACAGTGTCCTTTCTTCGAAATACTTGGGTGAAAAGGAGCTCAAGGTTCTTTCGTGCCCAGCGGGTCATCAATCTGTGGGTGCTATGACCGTTCGTGAGTTACTGGGCGGCAGGTTAGCTGTTCCCATTAATTTGTCGCCCTGTCTCAATGCGATCAATCAATGCCCCGAAGCTCAGCTGGTTAATTTCCGCTTCCGCGACGTCGAATACGGAAACAGAGCGCAGGCTGAGTTTCTTCAAGCCGGGGGATTGATATTGAGCTTTTCTGGCTCTTCTCTCGCATCAGATGGACTGGAAGTGAGCGAGTGTTCCATTGAAGGCTCGCATGACGTAGCCTTGCCCATCTACTTTTGCTATCGACAAAATGCCTGGACCGATCGACACCAGACGGTTTTCCTTCACCTATTGCGTCATCTCGCTTCGTGAGGCCATTTGGCCTCGTGGCGTCAAGTGAATGTTGACGCCTTGTAACACATGACTGACGGCTTTGCCCTCATGCTTTTCCAAGATTTCGGCTTGGGTTATTGGCTCTTGGAGGGCGGAACATGAAAAATCGTACGGTTTTGCTTTATATGACGTTCGTTTTCCTGTCGAACTTCAGCACCATCTTGTATTTCCTAACTGTCTACCTTGAGTTCGTCGGACTTTCGATGGCAGCGATTTCTAGCATGATGATTGCATATCAAGTGAGCAAGTTCATCCTTGAAGTTCCCACTGGCTATATTGCTGATAGGTTTGGACGAAAGACAAGTGGTCTCGTTGGCGTCGTGGGGATGCTTGGATACTACGCCGCCCTGCTTCTCGTCCGTTCTCCTCTGCTTTTAATCGGCGCGTTTGCTCTCAAAGGTTTTGCCGTTGCATGTGTGAGCGGATCCATCGAAGCGATTTACATTGACAGCGTCTCTCAGGACCAGCTCGTAAGACTTAATGTCTTTGAGCGATTTGTTTTCTATGCCTCTTATGCCATCTCCTCTTGCGTGGGCGGTTTCATTTCGTCTGTCGGTGCATATCTCATTGGTCTTTCGGCAGATATCATCGCAATGGTGTTGACGTTGGTTGTCGTTGTCTGCATTCCTGAGATGCGAAGAGGGGGCACTGCGGGGGCACCCGAGCGTGGAATTAGCCCGAAGATGATCGGTGCCGCTATTGCGTGTAATGGCATTCTTCGTTCAGCGTTCATCATGGACTGTTCTCAGGCATTTGCTTTTGTCGCCCTGGAAGACTTTTTCTCACTGCTGCTTGCGGGTCGCGGAATGAATGCCGTCGCTTCGGGTGCGACCATTGCGGTCCAGCTCCTTGCCTCGGCCTCCATGGGGCTTATTGTGCCCAGTGTGATTGCTCATGTCGACAAGGGCCGTTTTGCGCGTATTTGCGGCATCATTCGCTTAGTATTGACAGCTTTGTTTTTGATCCCCCTTACTCCGGCTAATTTGCTGCCCGTGTTCTATGTGCTGCAGACGGTTACGTACTCGTTGTTTGCCCCAATCAAATACTCAGTTTTCCAAAATGCTGCCGATTCATCGATGCGCTGTTCACTGATTTCGGTTCAAAGCCAGATGGTGGCGGTGGGTGCTGTTCTTTTCTATCTGCTCAACGCTGTGTTGAGTAGCGTTGTAGGCATTCGAGTCGTATTGCTTGTTGCGCTCGGGATTTCTTCCTTGGTGTATATCCCCGCGCTCTTTCGTCTTACAAGTCAAAGGCCGTGAGTATTTGGACACCGATAACTTATATATCAACGCAATAAACCCGAGCGCGAGGGCGTTTGGGTTTATTATTGAAGCGTATGTAACCTGGCGGCGCCACACCGCCTGTTAGTAGGGAGACACATGAACGTTCTGGTCGTCAACGCAGGATCTTCGACGCTTAAGTATCAGGTCATCGATACCAAGTCCCACAAGGTGTCCGCAAAGGGCTCCTGCGAGCGCGTCTGCTTTACCGGCGGTACCTTCACCCACGCTGCCAACGGTTCCAAGAAAGTGACCGAGAACATCGAGTTCCCCGACCACAAGGTCGCCATCGAGGTCGTCCTGAAGGACCTCGAGGCCAACGGCGTCAAGATCGAGGGCATCGGCCACCGTATCGTTCAGGGCGGTTGGTACTTCGGCGATTCCTCCCTCGTCGACGAGGACGTCCTCGCCAAGATCCGCGAGGTCGCTCCCCTCGCCCCGCTGCACAACAACCCCGAGGCCAACGTTATCGAGTACTGCCTGGAGCAGTATCCCGACCTGCCCAACGTCACGGTCTACGACACTGCTTTCCACTTCAATATGCCCGAGGTCGCCAAGACCTACGCCCTGCCCAAGGACGTCTGCGACAAGCTGCACATCCGTAAGTACGGCGCCCACGGCACCAGCTACCGTTACATCTCCAAGAAGGTCGCCGAGATGACCAACGGCGAGGCTCGCAAGGTCGTCGTGTGCCATATCGGCTCCGGTGCTTCCCTGTGCGCCATCGAGGACGGCAAGTGCATGGACACCACCATGGGTCTCACCCCGCTCGACGGCGTCATGATGGGCACCCGCTGCGGCTCCATCGACCCGGCTACCGTGTGCTACCTGCAGCGCGAGGGCGGCTACACCTTCGACGAGGTCGACGAGATGATGAACAAGAAGTCCGGCCTTTTGGCTGTGACCGGCGGCAAGACCAACGACTGCCGCAACGTCGAGGAGCTTGCCGCCGCTGGTGACCCCGATGCTCAGCTCGCCTTCGACATGTTTGTCTACAAGATTGCCGCCAAGGCTGCCGAGATGGCTACTTCTATGTGCGGTATGGACACCCTGGTCTTTACTGCCGGTATCGGCGAGCACGCTCCGGCTGTTCGCGCCGGCGTTGCCGACCGTCTGGCCTTTATGGGCGTCAAGATGGATCATGCCCGCAACGCCCTGCGTGGTGACGGCGCTTGGTGCCTGTCTGCCAAGGATTCCAAGGTCAAGATTTTCGTCATCCCCACGGACGAGGAGTTCATGATCGCTTCCGACGTCGAGCGCATCGTCAACGGCAAGTAATTGCAAGAGGGGAGGGGCTGGACGACCGAGCGCCGTTCGGCCCCTCTTTTGTGCTCGTTGGGCGAAATGCCTGATAGCTATTTATCAAGTTGTGATAACTTCTTATTAAAATGCGGCCGCCTTAAGGGGCCTGCGTCGACCGTATTGCACTGCAAAGGAGTCTCATGAACGTACTTGTTGTCAACGCCGGCAGCTCAAGCCTTAAATATCAGCTTTTGGATACCGATACCCGCGAGGTTTTCGCCAAGGGCAACTGCGAACGCATCGGTTCGGACATGGGCATCTTTGGCCACTCCGAGAACGGTGGCGCCAAGCAGACCGAGGAGGTCCCTTTCCCCGATCATCGCTCTGCTATCGCTCGCGTGCTCGAGGAGCTCGAGAAGACCGACTTTACGATTGATGGCATTGGGCATCGCATCGTTCAGGGCGGCTGGCACTTCGATGATTCCGCAGTTGTTGACGACAAGGTTATGGCCAAGATTCTTGAGGTGGCACCGCTTGCTCCGCTGCACAACTACGGCGAGGCCGCGGCGATTGAGTATTGCCGTGAGAAGTATCCGGAGCTGCCCAACGTGGCGGTCTTCGACACCTCGTTCCACATGACCATGCCCGAGGTTGCCTACACCTACGCGCTGCCCAAGGACGTGTGCGACAAGTACCACGTGCGCAAGTACGGCGCCCACGGCACGAGCCACCGCTATGAGTGGATGATGGCCAAGGAGATCCTGGGTTCGCGCTGTCACCGTCTGCTTTCGTGCCATCTGGGCAACGGTGCTTCGCTCGCTGCTATCGAGGATGGCGTGTGCCGCGACACCACGATGGGTCTCACGCCGCTCGATGGCCTGATGATGGGCACCCGTTGTGGTTCCATTGACCCGGCCACCGTGTGCTACCTGCAGCGCGAGGGCGGCTACAGCTACCAGGAAGTCGATGACATGATGAACAAGCAGTCTGGTCTGCTTGCCATCTCGGGCATCTCCAACGACGCCCGCGACATCCGCACGCGCGCCTCCGAGGGCGACGAGCGCTGCCTGCTCGCCTTCGATATGTTCGCCTATAAGGCCATGCAGCAGGCCGGTTCCATGATCGCTTCCATGGCGGGCGTGGACACCATTACCTTTACCGCCGGCATCGGCGAGAACGACTGGTCGATTCGCAAGGCCTTCTGCGACTGCTTTGAGTGGCTGGGCGTGCGCATCGACAACAACAAGAACCGCGAGGCTGTGGGCAACGGCCCGCAGGTCATCAGTGCCGCCGGTTCCGCCGTCACGGTCATGGTCATCCCCACCGACGAGGAATACATGATCGCCCACGACGTCGAGCGTCTGACCAAGAACAACTAACGCGCGCATTTGCAAGTAAACGAAAGGCCTCCAGAGCAACAGCTCCGGAGGCCTTTTTGCTAGCAGGCGGACGGCGGAAACCCCATCCCATTTCGAGCGCAAATACTGGGACACGCTTTCCGGTTGAGGCACGTTGCGGAAAGTGTGACCCACAATAAAGCAAAAATCCGTCCCAAAGTTTCCCAAACAGGTCCCAAGCGGAAGCCACATCCCACAATCCGCCTTCAAACCGGGACATGCTTTCCGGTGGCCAGACATCGAACCGCAGCCAACATTTCGGTCCCAAAGTGATCACCGCTGGCATCGCCTGCGCTTCCAACAACGACACCCGACCATTCAGATTCTCAGCCCCAGCTCGTAGCCAAGCCGCCGTCCACTCCAGATGCCCTGAATGCCATGTGACGGCAGGGACCCTACAGGGTAAAGCTCTGAAAATATTCCGCAGGACGCATGAAACCCCCGCCGCACGAAGTGCGCAGCGGGGGTTTCATGCATGTCCGAGGACGTTTTCAGAGCTTTACCCTGTAGGGTCCCGAGGGGATATGTTCGCTACTCAGCCATCTGAGCCTGGACGGCAGTGATGGCCACGACACCCACGATGTCGTCAGCAGAGCAGCCGCGCGACAGATCGTTGACCGGCTTGGCGATGCCCTGCAGGATGGGGCCGTAGGCGTCGGCGCCGGCGAAGCGCTGGACCAGCTTGTAGCCGATGTTGCCGGCCTCGAGGTCGGGGAACACGAGCACGTTGGCCTTGCCGGCAACGGAGGAGCCGGGAGCCTTGAGCTGGGCGACGGTGGGGACAATAGCGGCATCGAGCTGCAGGTCGCCGTCGATGGCGAGCTCGGGAGCCTTCTCCTTGCAGAACTTCACAGCCTCCTGGACCTTCTTGGCGACCTCGCCGCCAGCGGAGCCCATGGTGGAGTAGGAGAGCATGGCCACGTGCGGCTCAACGTTGCCCATGAAGGTGGACCAGGAGTGAGCGGAGGCGATGGCGATCTCGGAGAGCTCGTCGGAGGACGGGTTGATGTTGAGGCCGCAGTCGGCGAAGATCAGCGTGCCGTCAGTGCCGAACTGCGGGGTGTCGGTGCACATCACGAAGAAGGCCGAGACCAGCTTGGTGCCCGGGGCGGTCTTGAGGATCTGAAGCGCGGGGCGCAGGGTGTCGGCGGTGGAGTGGCAGGCGCCGGAGACCAGGCCGTCGGCATCGCCCATCTTGACCATCATGGTGCCAAAGTAGGTGGCGTCCATCACCTGGGCGCGAGCCTGCTCGATGGTAACGCCCTTCTTGGCGCGGAGCTCGGCAAACTTCTGCGCGTACTCCTCGTGCTTCTCGGCATTGCGCGGGTCGATGACGGTGGCGCCGGGAACGTTGATCTCGTCGGGGTTGCCCAGGATGACGATCTTTGCCAGGCCCTCCTCGATGATTTTGGTGGCCGCGACGATAGTGCGCGGATCCTCGCCCTCGGGCAGGACGATCGTCTTAAGGTCGGCCTTGGCGGCAGACTTCATACGGTTTAGGAAATCGCTCATGTTACTCCTTACAAGCGTTTCGCTAAGCTCCAGGCACCCGGCTGTTCACGAATAAACCCGCTGCTAGCGGGTTTACCTTTCAATTATGTACGCCGCGGTGCTTGAGCTTTCCTTGTGTGGCAAGCTCATTATAGGACGCATTAGCGCTATAATCGCTCTGATAAATATGTCTCGAAGAATGTTCGAGAAAAGCCCAGCTAACGAGCCCGTGGCTTTTGACAAGGAGTATCGATGCAGATTACCTCAGGCCTGCCTGAAGGCTTTAACGCCGGCGCGTACGACATGATTGTCGTCGGTGCTGGATATGCCGGTGCCGTTTGCGCCCGCCGTCTTGCCGAGACCATCGGCTATCGTGTTGCCGTTTTGGAGCGCCGTAGCCACATTGCGGGCAATGCCTATGACTGCACTGACGAGGCCGGAATCCTGATCCACGAGTACGGTCCGCATATCTATCACACTTTTAACGAGCGCGTGCACAATTTCCTGTCGCGCTTTACCAAGTGGACGGATTATCAGCACAAGGTGCTCGCTAACATCAACGGTACCCTTATGCCCGTGCCCTTCAACCATGCGAGTCTCAAGCTCACCTTTGGTGACGAGCGCGGCGAGGAGCTGTATCAGAAGCTCGTGGAGACCTTTGGCAAGGATGTCAAGGTGCCCATTATGGAGCTGCGTAAGAAGAACGACCCGGATCTTGCCGAGGTCGCCGATTACGTCTACGAGAACGTCTTTTTGCATTACACCATGAAGCAGTGGGGCCAGACGCCCGATCAGATCGATCCCTCGATCACCGGCCGCGTTCCCGTCTTTGTGGGCGATGATGACCGCTACTTCCCGCAAGCTCCCTTCCAGGGCATGCCGCAGGAGGGCTACACGGCGCTCTTTGAGCACATGCTCGACCACGACCTGATCGACGTGTTCTGCGACGTGGACGCCCGTGACCTCTTTGAAATCGACGAGACTACCGTCAAGATCGACGGCAAGGTCTATGGTGGCGAGATCGTCTACACCGGTCCGCTCGATGAGCTGTTCAATCTCGATCTGGGCGCGCTACCGTACCGCACGCTCGACATGAAGTTCGAGACGCTCGATATGGACCAGTTCCAGCCCGTGGGCACCGTCAACTACACCACGAGCGAGGACTACACGCGCATTACCGAGTTCAAGAACATGACCGGTCAGATCCTGCCCGGCAAGACCACCATCATGAAGGAGTATTCCAAGGCCTATACGCCCGGCTCGGGCGAGACGCCGTACTACGCCATTCTTGAGCCCGAGAACCGTGAGCTCTATGAGCGCTATCTTGAGCGCGTCCAGAACCTGACGAACTTCCACCCGGTGGGTCGTCTGGCCGAGTATCGTTACTACGATATGGACGCTGTGACCAATTCCGCCCTCGATCTTTCGGATGAGATTATCGCCTGCCATGCATAAAGTCATAACATTCGGTATTCCCTCGTATAACGCCGCCAAGGACATGGACCATTGCATCACCTCCATCTTGGAGGGGAGCAATTACGCCACCGATATCGAGATTATCGTAGTGGACGACGGCTCCAAGGACGAGACGGCCGATAAGGCCGACGAGTGGGAGGCACGTTATCCCGGTATCATTCGCGCGGTGCACCAGGAGAACGGCGGCCACGGTATTGCCGTCCTTTCGGGTCTGCGCGAGGCACAGGGCACCTACTACAAGGTCGTCGACTCGGATGACTGGCTCGATGCTGCGGCTCTTTCGACTATGCTGTTGATTCTGCGTGGCTTTGAAGAGCGTGACCAGCGCGTTGACCTGTTTATCTCGAACTACGTGTACGAGAAGGTTTACGAGGGCACGCATACCGCTATTGGCTACAAATTTGCCCTGCCGCGCAAAAAGATCTTTTCCTGGGATCAGATCGGTCATTTCCGCCTGGACCAGAACCTACTCATGCACAGCCTGTGCTATCGCACGGATGTGCTGCGCGAGTCCAACCTTCCCATGCCGCCGCACACGTTCTATGTGGACAACATCTACGCCTACGTGCCGCTGCCGCGTTGCAAGACCATGTACTACGCCGACATCGACCTCTATCGCTACTTTATCGGTCGCGAGGGCCAGAGTGTCAACGAGGCCACGATGGTCAAGCGTCTGGACCAGCAGTTCCGTGTGACGCGCATCATGATGGAGTCGTACCACCTGTACAGCGATGTTGAGTCGTCGCGTCTGCGCTCGTACATGATGGGCTATTTCACCATGATGATGGCGATCTGCTCGGTGCTCACCAAGCTTTCCGAGGAAGATTGCGCCGACGAGCGCCTAAAGACGCTGTGGAATGATTTGAAGGCCTACGACGAGCGCATGTATCGTCGTGCCCGCTACGGCGTGGTCGGGTTCTTCACCAATCTGCGCGGACGGGCCGGAGACAAAACCTGTCTCTTATACACATCTGACGCTGCCGACGAACTCTAGGGTGTAGA
>UQIY01000024.1 GCA_900541195.1 uncultured Collinsella sp.
AATCCATACGGCCCTGTCTCTTAGGATTAGTTTGAGAAGAAGTCGACAGTACATTCAGAAGCACCTACATTCCTCAAAGCATCGTTAGATTAATAATGACAGACCGAATGAAGATACGTGCGACGGGGGCGAGGCGAATGACTGAGCGGTATCGATATGCGGGTTCAACGGTATCACATTGACCGCATAGATTTTTAACTTGCATTTCTACCCGCCCTTTTCGTATAGTCGCCGATACGTGCTTAGCGCACCCTCGGCGCGTCCGGCAGGCTTTGCGAAATGGGATCCAGGAGACTTCGGCGCAGCATCATCTTGCGGAATGCTTCTAATGAGCCTCCCATCCTTCAAAAACAGAATCTCATCGCACAGCCTATCGACCGAATCCAAGATGTGGGATGACATGATGATGCACGTACCAGAATCGGCCAGCTTCCTGAGAATCTCGGAATGCAAGTCCACCCTGCTGGGGTCGAGCGCGTTCATGGGCTCATCTAATAGAAGGTACCGCGCACCCGTCGCATACGCAATCGCCAGGGTAAGCTGCTGCTTCATGCCCTGGCTCAGAGTGCGGATCCTCATCTTCGCGAACTCGCCTATCTGCGTTTGTTCCACTATCTCTTCGATATCGCGAGCATGCGGCCACATATCGCAAACCATCTTGAGGTGATCTTCCGCACGCAATCCGGGATACAGCAGCGTCCCCTCACCAGGTGCATAGAAGATCATAGAACGGACCTCTCTCGCACCCGTACCCTGCACCTCATCCAGAACGATGCTCCCGTCCACGCGAGGACCCGGCAAACCTGCCATCGCACGCAGCAACGTCGTCTTTCCATGCCCGTTCGGAGCGACGAGACCGTAGACCGTACCCGGGGCAAACTCAGCGTCCACCGAATCTACGAGCACCTTCTTTCCATAAGAGATCGTCAGCGTTTGAAGGTCAATCATCGAGACCGTCCCCTTTCGATCTTTGGAACACCCAGGCGCGCCACCAACGGAGATACGGCGCCCAAAACCACCAGCAGAGCGCCCGATGCGCCGACGACCTCTCCAAAAGGCATCGCGTTCGTCCCTCGCCCAAGGAACCCAATCGTCCCCACCTGGGAAGCGGGATCAAACGAGGCGAATGGAGCCAGCAGCGCGACGCCCATGCCCGCACTTTCAACATGAGCGCTCAACGAACCCAACACCAGGAGAACCGCGCAAACCACTCCGGTGACAACGGGGTTGCGGCTAATCGCTGCTGTCAACGCAGCGACGACGGAAATCACGCCGTATGCCATGACCAGCAACGGAATACTGCACAACACCGCCTCCCCCACCATGGACGTTGTCGAAGCTCCCGCCCGAATGAGAGCGACGGGATACTCCGATCCACCCGCACCGTTCTTAATCAAGGACACAACCGCAGCGGGAACCATCGACACCAAAAGCAGCGCCAAGCCAAGCAGGAGAGACAGCGCAACAGCCGTCAGAAAACGCACATGCGCTGTTGCGGGGACTTGGAAAACCAGAAGGGAACGGCACCGCAGGTGGGTGCACGCAAGCGATGTGACAACCACGGGCAACAGCCAAAACAAGGAAGGAAGCGCTGCCTGGAGATAGGAAAGGAGGATTAATGGGGGCATCTTCGTACTTAACTCGTAAACCTTGGGGTCCGGCAAGCTCGCGATCGACTCGAGCAGAAGGGCGCGCGCCTCCACACGAGAAGGAGTCTCCGGCTCGATTCCGATCGATTGCAGGAGGGTCGCATCTGCCGCGCCCAGCTCGCCTCGAGCGCGCTCGTACGTCGCAAGGCTTCGAAACCCCTCCGCAGGCGTGGGCGCGTACACGAAACCCGAAAGAGCATCTCGCATGCCTTCCAGGGCCGCTTTGCCCTCGACGTCCATATTCGCAGCGTCCTGCTCTAGATACCGATCTATTGAACGGAGCTCCCCATCCCTATACCGAACAGCGGAAACGTCACCAGCGTCAGGAAACACCTCGACCAGAGCCGGGGCCAGCATCGCCGTCGACATTGCAATCGCGCATACGGCGAGGGCAGGAGAATGCAGGAGCAGCTTCCCCATCGTTCTTACGTATGCAACGGCGGAGGCACAAGCGCTCGAACGGGCTGTCGTTCTCGATGCGGTGAAGGAACCTCTCTCAAGACAAATCGGGGATATCGGGCGCGCGCAGCCGCTCTTTCCAGCAACGCAAAGCAGGCTAATTGCCAGCACCTCGATCCCGATTGCGCATACGAGGGTAATCGCGCCACGCTCGAAGCAAAGTCCAGGCAGATTCACTATCTGCGTTGTCGGGTACGGGCTATAGGCGCCGACGGTCAGCTCGGTGTTCGCATACGAAAGGGGATTCAACAGGGCGAACTCACGTAAAGCGATGGATCTTCCGTAATACCCGGGAACCATCGTCACCCCCATCAGGGCACATACGAACACGATTCCAAGCGTAGGGTTATTGGCAATCTTCACGGCAAGGTGAACGACGAGCGAGATGAACGCCGCCACCAAGAATTGCAAGATGGCCGTCTGTGCGAACACCAGCCAAGCCGGTTTGATAACCGGAGTCGCATATTGAACGTAGCCTATCGGATAGAACAGCGAGCCCGGGCCATTCTTCACAAGTGCGGCGATTATCCCTGGAAGATTGACGGCGAAGACGGCAAGCATCGCAAAAACACTCGCCCATACGCTCGATGCAACAAGCCTGCCCAGCTCACCCATCGGTGCCTGGATGATGAGTTTTTCACGTTTGTTAAGACGCGCGGCAAGGAACGAAACGGCAACGGCCGTTGCGGCCCATAGCAAGTACTCCTTCGATCCGTCATAAAAGGAGTACGCTCCATCCGATACCTGCAGAAACGGAAGCAGAGGAGAGAGCGGCGCCAAGACAAGACGCCCCGCGGCAAGAGGGTACAGAAGCGCGGGCATGCTTGATGAAGAGGTATAGACGCCCTCCTCCCCCGCATTCACAAGCGCATCCGCATAGGATGCTGACAATTCCTGCTCAACACGGGTTATTCCCGACTCGAGGTATTCAACCCGTCCGTCGATGCCAGCCGCGCTCCTGAAGACGGGCAAAGCACAAAGAACCATCAACGCAACAACGGCAACACAGAGCGACCTGGAGGAGAGGAGCGACCTAAAGATTGCCTTCGAGATTTTGAGCATATTCATCGCCAACCTTGACCTCATCCAGTCGGAACAGAGGGGCCGAACAAAATGCTCGGCCCTCCTCGCATCTAGTAGGTGCTATAGACAAATTGCCATTTATCAGTTGTGCCAAGAACACCACAGGAACACATTGCAGCGAGGCGGGATTCCCTATGATGCGCGGATCGGCGATAGCCATTTCGGTAGGAGATCGTCTTGTAAGAGATGTTGAACATCGAGATGCTGTGCCCGCTTACGCCGCGAGGACAGCTGTAGCTCCAGTAGGTATCGACGACGTCGTCCGTATACCCGAGGGGCTCAACGAGGGCACACTGGCTGCTCTCCTGGGAAGGAGGCATCGGGGTATCCGCAAAAGCGGGGGCTCCCGGCAGCAACAAACAAAGAGCGAGGCCGAGGAAAACCAAGAGCTTACACGACTTAACAGTACTGAACATAATCCTCTCCAATCTAGAGGGGTTTCGGTTGCAGCATGCTGTGATTACTTGCCGGCAAAGTCAATTTAACATAAACTGTTAAAAAGTAACCTGAGTTTTTTAAATTCTTCGGAGGTTATTATGAGTTCCGACAATCGCACTCCCCGGCTTCATTCCTTCCGCATCGCATGTGCGATAGCCTCTGCGGCCCTTTGCGTCACCGCCATCGCACAAGTGGCGTTCTCCTTAAAGCCAGCAATCGAAGTGCTCGACAACCCTGTAATTGCAGACTCCCCCGCGTATCCAGCCCTTGCGATCTCGACATTGGCCCCTGCCGTCATCGGTATCGCTACGACCATCCTCAGCGCCGTTCTCGTGTGGACGATCAAGAGCGGAGACCCCTTCAAGAAAGGGTCTGCGACATGCTTGAAGGTGCTCGGCATTCTCTTCGTTGTTCAAGCTGCCACCAGCCTCTACGCCGGCTCACTCGAAACCTCCGTTTCGATGTTTGGCGGCGAGGGGGCCGTCGGCGCCCAAGAGATCGCTTCATCATTCGACTGGACCTCTCTGGTTCTCGGCATCGTCCTGTTCATGCTTTCCCAGCTCTTCTTGTACGCCCGAGAGCTGTACCTCGACTCCGACGAGATTGCGTAAGGAAACGCCATGCCCGTAATTGTTCGCCTCGACAAGATCATGGCCGAGCGAAAGATTTCCTCGAACGAACTTGCCGAAAGGATTGGAACCACGCCCGTGAACCTGTCCCGTATAAAAAAAGGGCATATTCGCGGCATTCGCTTCAACACACTCGAGCAGCTATGCCTCGCCCTTCGTTGTCAACCCGGAGACCTTCTCGAAGTCATGAGCGAAGAGGATGCCCGAAAGGAGTTCGGACTCGATTGGTCCGCCGAGGATTAGAGGGCGGTCGTACTCGCCCTGCACACGGGGATGCGAATCGGCGAGGTCTGCGGCCTTCGGTGGTGCGATGTGGATTTCGAGACGGGCCTGATCTCAATCAGACACTCGGTGGCGTACGCGAAGGGAATGGGTTCGTTCATCAAGGACACCAAGACCCATGACGCCAGGGGTATCCCCATCGACCCGGTCGGCCTACTCCCCTTCCTGAAGGAGACCCACGAGATCGACTGCGGAAAGCTGCGCTTGCGCGGCCTTACCGGGGCGGTCGAGATCGGGGACTGCTACATCCTGTCGGAGCCGGGCGCGACCTTCGCGACGACAAGCTATATCCGCAGGGCGTTCAAGACGTTCTCGGAGACCAACGGCCTCATGGGCACCAACGACGAGCTGATCACGTTCCACGGCCTTCGCCACACGTTCGCAACGCAGTGGATCCGCCAAGGCGGCGATATCAAGGCGCTCCAATCGATCCTCGGCCACAAGGACGCCATGGCGACGCTCAACGTCTACGCCGACATCGAGCCCATCTCCAAAATCCATAACATGCTGCGCGCCACGCCGTGCCTTTGGCGCGGGCACCTCGGGCCGAGGGTCGATCCGGGTCCCATGTTCCAACAGAGGATCCAGGAGTCCATCGAGACGCTCCAGGCGTTCGGCTACGGCATCACCGAGCCGGACGACCGAAATATCGCCATACGCGACGTGAAGACGAACAGTTGGCTCTAGCTCACCGAGTACGCGGCAGTGCTGGGCCCATCCCAACTGAGGTCACGGTGGTCCGATAGGGGCGCCGCCCGCGGCATGCGCCGCGGAGCGGTATCCCCTACCGAAGGGCGGGGATGCCCTCCGCTTCCAGTTCGGAATCAGCCGTCGGAGGCGTTCGGCTGACTGCGGGAACGGCCTGTCCGCTCAATGTGTTCGGCTGAGATCGGAAATCAACCCAACACGAGCCGGACACGCGCCAGACGGCTCTTCCCCGTACGGCCTTCCCCCTTACGCTCATGTTGCAGGCATGTAACGCCGCAGCGAGCGCGCCTTTTTTGCGCCAGACAGGTACAATGATGAACACTGTACCGTAGCGGAGCGCCCCGCGCGCGCCGCAATCACGCGAAAGGGTTTCCCATGGCCGAGATCTCGTCCTCCCGCATCGTCATCACCGTCCTTGGCAAGAACCGCCCCGGCATTGTCGCCGGCGTCACCCGTGTTCTGGGCGAGGCCAACGTCGACATCCGCGACATTACGCAGTCCATTATCGAGGACATCTTCACCATGACTATGCTGGCCGACACCGCCGAGTCCAAGCTCGACTTCGCCGAGCTGCAGAAGGCCCTGGCCGAGGCCGGCGAGCTTTCGGGCGTCAACGTGTCCATCCAGCGCGAGGACGTCTTTAACTTTATGTACCGCCTGTAGCGAACAAACCGCTCGGGGCAGCTTGACGTCATATCGTCCAAGCGCGCCGCCCCAAAGCGGACCGGAGAGGAGCGCGCATGGCCTACGACGCCAAGAAAATCTACTACCGCTTCGACGATCACCTGAGCCGCCTGGTCTTGGATTACGAAGCGAGCCGCCAGATTTCGCCCGAAAGCGAAAACCTCTACCACGGCCTGCCGACCGCCCCGTACGACGAGGGCTTGTTCGTAGAGCACAACGTCAAGCGCGGCCTGCGCAATGCCGACGGCTCGGGCGTGGTCGCGGGTCTTACCCGCATCTCGGATGTGCACGGCTACAACAAGGTCGACGGAAAGGTCGTGCCCGATCAGGGCAAACTCACGCTTCGTGGCTACAGCATCGAGGATCTGGTCAACAACGCCCAGGCCGAGAACCGCTACGGTTACGAAGAGGTCGCCTATCTACTCATCACGGGCTCTCTACCCACCAAGGAAGAGCTTGACGGTTTTTGCGGACGCCTGGGTGCTTTTAGGCACCTGAGCGACGAATACGTCCGCCAGTTCCCCATGACCACGGTATCGTCGAGCATCATGAATGTGCTTCAGCGCGCCGTGCTGCTGCTCTACGCCTTCGACGCCGAGCCCGACGCCATTACACCCGAGCACGAAATCGACGTCGCCATCTCCATGCTCGCCCGTCTCCCCCGCATCGCCGCCTTCGCGCATATGGCCTCGGTCGCCAAGCGCCGCGGCTCCGAGGTTCATGTACCGCACCCCACACCCGGCCTCTCAACCGCCGAAACCATCCTGCAGGTCCTACGCGGCGGCATGGCGTTCACTCACGATGAGGCGATGCTGCTCGACGTGATGCTCATGTTGCATGCCGAGCACGGCGGCGGTAACAACTCCACCTTTGCCTGTCGCGTGCTGTCATCTTCGGCAACCGATCCGTATTCCGCCTACGCGGCGGCTATCGGCTCGCTCAAGGGCCCGCGACACGGCGGCGCCAATGCCAAGGTCGTGTCCATGCACGAGGACATCCGTGCGCATGTCTCCAACTGGGAGGACGAGGACGAGGTCGCAGCCTACCTGGGTAAGATTCTCGACAAGCAGGCCTTCGACGGCACGGGTCTCATCTACGGCATGGGCCACGCCGTCTACACGCTCAGCGACCCGCGCGCCGAGGTCTGCCGCCACTACGCACGTTCGCTCGCTGACAAGAAAGATCTGGGTGAGGAATTCGCTCTGATCGAGCGCATCGAGCGCCTGGCACCGCAGGTGATGCGCGACCACGGCATGACCAAGCCCATCTGCGCCAACATCGACCTGTACACGGGCTTTATCTACAAGATGCTCGGCGTGCCCGAGACGCTCTTTACGCCGCTGTTCGCCGTCGCCCGCATGGCCGGCTGGTCGGCGCACCGCATGGAAGAGCTCTTCTGCGCACACCGTATTATTCGCCCGGCCTATCGTCCAGTGATCGAGCCGCTGGAGTACAAGCCGCTCGCCGACCGCTAGGACGCGGACCGTTATAGAACTCGAGCGTGGCCAGGGCATCGCCGCCCTCGGCCACGCTTTTTATGCCAGCAGAAAGGGCTGCATCATATGATTGTTTTTTCCGATATGGATGGAACGCTGTTGACGAGCGATAAGCAGATGAGCGATGCCACCTGGGCGATGCTCGACGAGCTCGCTCGACGCGGGATTGAATTTGTGCCCTGCACGGGACGTCCGCTGTCGGGCATCTTTGAGCCCATCCTCGCCCATCCCGCCGTGCACTATGCCGTTTGCGCCAATGGCGCCAGCGTCTGGCAGCTCGACGACGATGTGCCCAACGATGCCTCGCGCGCCACGTGCGTATTGAGCCGTCCGCTCGATTGCGGCATTGCCCATCGCATCCATCGCATCGCCGCCGGCCACGATGTGACCTTCGATATCTTCGCGGATGGGCGGTGCTTCCTCCCCCGCTCGCTCTACACGCGCCTGGACGAATTCTGCGGCGGCGACCCCCATATCGCAGCCTCGCTCAAGCGCACACGAACACCGATCGACATGGATATCGACAGCAAGATCGACGAGGTCGAGACACTCGAACGCATCGCCATGTACTGGCACGACCCGGCCGATCGCGACGCCATCGCGGCGGAGCTCGACACGCTCGGAGGCATTGAGGTCACGCGTTCGTACGCCATGAATATCGAGGTCATGGGCGCAGGCGCCACCAAGGGAACGGCCCTCACGTGGCTATGCGAGCGCCTGGGCGAGCGTCTCGCCGACGCCTGGGCGTTCGGCGACAACATCAACGACATCCCCATGCTGCAGGCAGCGGGCCATGGCATGGCCATGATCAACGCCGAGCCCGAGGATCGCGAGGCCGCCGACGCCGCCACCGAATACGACAACGACCACGACGGCGTCGCCCGCGCCATCATGGCCGCCCTCGCCTAGTCATCGGCCAGTCATCGGGGACGTTCTTGAATGACTAGTCGTTGGGGACAGTCTTCGCAAAAAGCTGCAAGGACTGTCCCCCACTGCCGGCAGAAAAGGAACGTCCCCATCTGCCGGATTAAGCGAGACTCTCCAGCACACGGCGGAGCTCCTGCTGGACGGCGTGGTCGCGGTTACGACCCACCACGCGATCGGCAACGGCCTTGAGCGCGGGGCGTGCATTTTCCATCGCGCAGCCCGTGCCGACAAAGCGAATGATCTCGTAGTCGTTCATCGAGTCGCCAAACGCCATGACCTCGTCGCGACCAATGCCGTAATGCTCCGCGAGCTGCGCGATACCCGAGGCCTTTGACACACCAGGCTGCATGGCATCAATCCACGCGTTGCCCGAAGGCGCAAAAGTAAAGAGCTGACCAAGCTCGCGCTGCAGCACGTAGGCGCTGTCCATAACGGCACCGTCATCGCAAAAGATACTCGCCTTGATGATATTTACGCTGGGATCGGGCAGCTCCCAAATACGCTCGGCATTGGGAAGGTCCTTATCGACCTCACGCACGAACTTGCACTCGTCATCGAGCAAGAAGGACTTGGTTCGGTCAAAAAGCGCAAGATGCAGATTGGGAAACGTCGCGACGGCCTGGGCGAGCCTTCGAATCGCCAGGTGCGAATACACCTCACGGTCTACCATCTTGCCGTCGGCGAAGACCTGGGCACCGTTAGCGGCGACAAAGTCCATCTTGTCGCGAACGGGCGCAAAAAACTCGCACAGGCGATCGTAGCGACGACCTGACGATGCGGCGAAATGCACGCCATGCTCGCGTAGCGCCAGAATCAGTTCGTAGGTCTCGGGAGGCACCTGGCCGTTTTCGTCAAGCAGTGTGCCATCCATATCGGATGCAATCAGTTTAAACATAGAAAAGCTCCCTTCGGACTTGTTGGAATCGAACGTGTATCCGATTCCAACGTACCCAAAGGGAGCTCAAATAAGACTCCGCGGGCGCAAACGTTACAAGGACCTGGCAAATAGCTCACACATGTCAGAGGTCCCACAATCGCAGCGTCAGGCGACACGCCAAAGAGTGTCCCCGACGACTAGTCATTTAAGAACGTCCCCGATGACTAGTCGGCGTAGGTGAAGGTCGTGACGTCGAACATGCCCTCGGGGCGGATGCGGAGCGTCGGGATCACCGGCAGGGGCAGGAAGATGATGCCCATGATGGGGTCGAGCGGCGGCTCAATACCCATGGCGCGCGCCTTGACCATAAAGTCGTCGTGCTGCGCGGCGACATCCTCGGCCGTGCCTTCGCTCATCAGACCGCCGAGCGCCAGCGGAATGCGCGCCACGACCTCGCCGTTGCGCACCAGCACGTGACCACCCTGGCCCACAGCCTCAACAGCAGCCATCATATCGGCAGCGTTATCACCCACGACGCACACGTTGTGCGAGTCGTGGCCGATCGTGGAGGCAATGGCGCCACCGGTGATGGTGAAGCCACGCACCCAGCCGCGACCGATATGCTTGCCGACAAGGCCCAGGCCCGCAGGACCATCACCGTCGGCGCCCTCGGCTTGCAGCGACACACCGCGGCCGTGGCGCTCGATCAGCATAATGCGGCGCAGGCCCTCGGCGCTCTCGGGGCGAGCCATGCCCGTGATGGCCTTACCCGGCACCACGTCAATCACGGCCTCGCCCGGCTTAAAGGCATAGTCGAATACGTCGAGCGAAAGCTTCGGCAGCTTAACGGAGGCGCGCAGCTCATCGGCAAGGGCTGCGACCTCGGCCATCTCGGGTGCAATCTCGCCCACAAAGGTACCGTCCTGCGCCACCAGGGCACCGGCGGCATACACGCGATGCGGAGCCGTGGCAAACGTCAGGTCGTTGAGTACCAGCAGGTCGGCACGCTTGCCCGGGGCGATGGCGCCACGCAGCTCGTGCGGGTCGCGGCAACCGTGGTCCAGGCCAAACGCCTCGGCCGTGGAGAGGGACGCCATGGAGATAGCGACCACGGGGTCGATACCGGCCTCAATCGCCACGCGGCAGGCGTTATCGATCATGCCGGTCGCAAGCGCGTCGGAGGGAGCACGGTCGTCGGTCGCAAAGCAGCAACGGCGGGCACGGGCAGGATTCTCCAGCAGCATCGGCGACAGGTTGGCCAGGTCATGGCTGCACGTACCTTCGCGCAGCATCACGTACATGCCGCGAGACAGCTTGTCGAGTGCCTCCTCGGGAATCGTCGACTCATGGTCAGCGATAATACCTGCTGCGGCATAGGCGTTGAGGTCCTTGCCGGCAACGAGCGGCGCGTGACCGTCAACCTGCTTGGACGGCGTCTGGTTGGCAGCGTCGATTCGAGCGCAGGTCTCGGGATCGGCCATAAAGACGCCCGGCAGGTTCATCATCTCGCCCAGGCCAAAGACATCGCCCGGATATTCGGCAAAAAACGCCTGCATATCGGCAGCGGTGATGACGGCACCGGCCTGCTCGTCGGGCAGTGCGGGCACGCACGAGGGCATCATGTACTTGATGGAGATGGGCGCGCGACGACCGTCCTCGATCATAAAGCGCAGGCCGTCCAAGCCGGAAACATTAGCGATCTCGTGGCTGTCAGCAATGGCAGTAGTGGTACCGCGCGTCGCCGCCATGCGCGCATACTCGGCAGGGCGGATGTTCGAAGACTCGATATGCAAGTGTCCGTCAATAAAACCGGGGGCAAGATAGCGGCCCTGGCAATCGATGACCTCGGCAGCCTCATACGTACCGGCGGCATCGTCGCGACCATCGTAGAGCACACCGACGATCACGCCATCCTTGACGGCAACGCTACCGGGCGCCACACGCTGGCCGTACACATCGACGATCTGCGCGTTGGCAAACAGCGTATCGGCGGGTACACGCCCCTCGGCGGCCTCGATCACAGACCTCATGACCTCAACGGACATACATACTCCTTTAACCGTAGAAAAAAGCTGCGGAGCGGACAGGCCTTCACCGCAGCAAACCAATAGCCATTGTATGCCCAAAAGGAGGCCGCCGATAACACCCCTTCCGCTTAACGGCACTGCCAAATGATCCCTTGGGGACGGAGGAAAACGGATCACCGGGCCAAACCGACCCCCTCGGTGATCCGTTTTCCTCCGTCCCCAAGGGATCATCTAAAAAGGCCGCAGTCGGGAATCCCGGCTGCGGCCCTATTGCACATGTCAGGTTGACCTACTTGCTAGACCAACTTGAAGCCCTTGCGCTTGCCCACGGAGAGGGTGTCGCCCAGCTTGAGGGCGCTGGGGTCGATGTTGTAGCTCTTGGGAGCCACGGCCTTGCCGTTGATCTTGACGCCGCCGCCGTCGATGTCGCGACGAGCCTGGCCGGCGCTGGCCGAAAGGCCCAGGTCCTTGAGCAAGCCGGCGAGGTAGATCTGCCCCTCGTCGTTAACGGTCAGTTCAACATGCTTCTCGGGGAAGTCGGCGAGCTGGCCCTCCTTGAACACGCGGTCGAACTCGGCCTGAGCCTCGTCGCCGGCACCGGCGCCGTGGTAGGTGTCGCACAGGTCGCGGCCCAGAGCGCGCTTGAGCTCATAGGGATCGGCAGAGCCATCGGCCAGGGCAGCGTCGATCTTGTCGACCTCGGCCGGAGTGAGCGAGCTCGCCAGGCGGTAGTACTTGCCGATCATCTCGTCGGGGATGGACATGGTCTTGCCGAACATATCCTTGGGCGCGTCGGTCAGACCGATGTAGTTGCCATAGGACTTGGACATCTTACGGACGCCATCGGTGCCCTCGAGCAGCGGCATGGTGAGCGCGATCTGCGGCTCCATGCCCATCTTCTCCATGAGCTCACGGCCGGCGAGCAGGTTGAAAAGCTGGTCGGTGCCGCCCATCTCCACGTCAGCCTTAATCATGACCGAATCGTATGCCTGCATCACGGGATACAGGAACTCATGCAGGGCGATCGGCGTCTGAGACTGGTAGCGCTTGGTAAAGTCGTCGCGCTCAAGAATACGGGCGACAGTGAACTTGGAGCACACCTGCAGCAGACCGGCCAGATCCATCGACAAGATCCAGTCACCGTTGTGCACGATGGTGGTCTTCTCGGGATCCAGGATCTTCATGGCCTGGCTCACGTAGGTCTCGGCATTGGCCTCGATCTGCTCCTGCGAAAGCTGCGGGCGGGTGGAGTTCTTGCCCGAGGGGTCGCCGATCAGTGCGGTACCGTTGCCGATGATGAGGGTGACGTTGTGGCCCAGGTCCTGGAACTGACGCATCTTGCGCAGCGGCACGGCGTGGCCCAGGTGCAGGTCGGGGCTGGTGGGATCGACGCCGAGCTTGATGTTGAGGGGCTCGCCCTTCTCAAGCTTCTTGCGAAGGTCGGCCTCGGGGACGATCTGCGCGGCGCCCGAGGTGATGATACGCATTTGCTCGTCAACAGACAGCATTGGGTATCCTCCTTTTGCTATAGCACCCTCGCCGAAAACGGCGGTGCTGGAAGTCCATAAACTCTCTTATGATAACAAACTGACGCGACGCGGCATCTACGACAGGAAAATCCTCGTCCTGCCGCATGCGTCGATGGCAACTGGCAGACGTGCGCCGTCACGCTCGACCAGATAGCGCACCTGCCGACGACGCAAGCAGTCGCGGCAACGGACCTGCCCCGTCGCATCGGTGGCGCAGACGCCCTCGGCGGTCAGCAGGCAGTGCTCGCACACCATAAGCTCGGGACAGTCGGCGTCGAACGGACCCAAGACGCCGGGTTCAGCAGCCAGCTCGGCAATACGCTCCCTATCATTGCTGAGCAACTCGGCAGGCAAGTATACCCACCCCGCGCCAAGCCCGCGCAGCCAGGCAAGCGTGGCCCGATTGGCGCAGAACACCGGCGCCGCCACGTCAAACGCCGTGCCCAGCTCGCGGGCCATCGCCACCTGCCCCAGGTTGCGGCAAACAATACGCCCGGCACGTTGCATAAGCGCCCGAGTCCGCTCGATATCGCCTGCGCGGCACACTTCGTCGAGCACCACCGTCGCATCGGACAGATCCCGCTCATCGCGCGGATCCAAATCCATCAGCTCCCAGGCAAAGACCATACGAGCAAAAGCCTCATGCTTTGCCGGCTCCGCCGGTCCCGCCAACTCCGTCGGTACATCGCCATCTGCCAGAACGCCCTCAAACGGCAGTACCTCAACGGACTGCTCAACAGGCGCGACCGCACCTGCCTCGACCCGCATGCGCTCCAACACCGTTGCCGTCTGCCCCAGCACGCCGGCACTGCGAATCAGATAGACCTCGCAGCCCGCGTCCACCTTGCGTTTGCAATGCACGACGATGCGCTCTCCCGCAGCGGCGTCCACGGGGCAAGGCACCTGTGGCCAGCGCTTGGGCACATCGGGACGCGCGTCGGCACCCGGGTAAAATCGGATCTCGAGCGTATCGCCCGCCGCCACGGCGGCATCAAGCTCAACCGTCACCTCTTCGTGACCCACCGCCACCAAATGGCCCACGCGCACGCCCTGGTTGATCGCGCGCTCAAAGCTCATGAGCTCGGCGCCCGAACGACCCCGCAGATACGCATCGGTAAAGCCGCGGTTGAACGACCTTCCCAGCTCGCGCTCAAGCGCCGGAACCGCATCGGCATCCCATGTGCCGTCGCGCAGCATATCGAGCGCCCGACGCCACACCCTCACCACGTTAAAGACGTAGTCGGGATTCTTCATGCGGCCCTCGATCTTGAGCGATGCCACGCCGGCGGCAACAAGCTCGGGCAGATGCGCGATGCCCAGATAGTCACGCGGACAAAGTAGGCGATCCCCTTCGACAGCGACAACACTCTGCCCCGCCTCGTCCACCAAGTCATAGGATAGACGGCACGGTTGCGTGCAATCACCGCGCATCGCAGAGCGGCCACGTCGAAGGGCAGAGAACCCGCACGCACCCGAGTATCCAATGCAAATAGCGCCGTGACAGAACACCTCGATGGGCACGCCAGTAGCGCAAAGCGTCTCAATCTCTGCAACGCTCAGCTCGCGCGCAGTCGTCACGCGCTCAACGCCCAGCTCCTTGGCAGCCAACTGCACGGCACCCTCGCTATGAGCGCCCGCCTGAGTGGACAGGTGAATCTCGACCCCCGGAATCGCCGCACGTAGCGCACAAGCCAGCCCGGCATCGGCCACAATCAACGCATCGGCACCCAACGCGTGCGCATGCGCCCCCAACGCCACGGCGTCGGCAAGCTCATCATCGAACACGAACACGTTGAGCGTCACGTACACACGCACGCCATGGGCATGGGCCACGGCACAACCGCGCGCGAACTCATCATCGTTAAAGCCATGCGCGCTCACTCGAGCGTTGAATCCGTCCAGCCCCGCATAGATGGCATCGGCACCCGCCGCAATCGCCGCGAGCATCTGGTCGAGTCCGCCAGCAGGCGCCAGCAGTTCGGGCAGCGCCACTTCAGCCGCCGCCAACTCGCTTTCGCATTGTCCGCTCGGTTCCATCGGCCGAATCGCCATCGGTAAACTCCTCACCAAGGTATGCATTCACTCTGAAAAATGCCATCATCCAGCATACACGAGGCCCCGCGTGCCTCGTTTGGTTTATCGTGTAATAACTTATGTCCATCCTGCCAGGCATAACACCTGCCGCCTGACACGACATACCTGGAGGTCAATATATGGGTCCTCGCCAACGACAGGGGCGCGGTCGCTCTAAGACGCATGCCCTTCCCATAATCTTGCTCTCGTTTTTGGGCTTTTTGCTCATCGCGGGCGTAGCGTTTGGCATCGGCATGATCGGCAACGTCAACCGCTGGCTGTCCGATCTGCCCGACTACACCGATGCCAACGCGTATCTGGTGAGCGAGCCCACCGACATCGTCGACTGCAACGGCAATACCATTGCGAGTTTCTACACGCAAAACCGCAAGTCCATCACCAAGGACCAAGTGTCCCCGTACGTGCTGCAGGGCACCGTTGACGTTGAGGACGAGCGCTTCTACGAGCATGGCGGCATCGACCTCTGGGGCATTGCACGCGCATCGGTGGCAACCCTCACCGGCGGCCACGAGGGCGCATCGACCATCACCCAGCAGCTGGTTCGCAACACCATCTTGCAGGAGGAACAATTCGACTCGACCATCGAGCGTAAGGTGCGCGAGGCCTATATCGCCATCAAGATGGAGGATATGTACTCCAAAGACGAGATCCTCATGATGTACCTCAACACCATCTACTACGGCCATGGAGCATATGGCATCGAGGCCGCAGCCGAGACCTATCTGTCCAAAACCGCCGCCGACCTCACGCTGAGCGAGGCCGCGCTGCTCATCGGCCTTCCCAACTCGCCCTCGCAGTACGACCCCACGGTTAATCCCGACCTGGCGTTGTCCCGCCGCAACAAGGTTCTGGACAACATGCTGCGTCTAGGCCACATCACGCAGGAAGAGCACGATGCCGCGCAGGCTGAGCCCATCACGCTTAACGTGACCGAGATTTCGGGCAGTGGCGTCGATGTGTACTCTCAGCCCTACTTTGTCGCCTACGTTAAGCAGCTGCTTGAGCAGGAGTTCTCCACCGACGTGCTCTTTAAGGGCGGTCTGACCGTCAAGACCACCATCGACCCCACCATGCAGCAGGTGGCCGAGGAGGCCGTGCGCTCGCAGCTCGACACGCTTTCGCTCGACGGCCTGGACATGGGCATGGTCGTCGTTGACCCCAAGACCGGCTACATCAAGTGCATGGTGGGCGGCTACGACTACAACGCCGACGAGAATCACGTGAACCACGCTACGGCAAAGCGCCCCGTGGGTTCCACGTTTAAGGCCTTTACGCTGGCAACTGCCATCCAAAACGGTATGAACCCCAACGTCACCCTCAACTGCAACTCGCCGCTCAAGGCCAAGGGCACCACGACCGAGGTGCAAAACTACGGCAAAAAGAGCTATGGCAACATCACGCTTAAGCAGGCAACGGCATACTCATCCAATACCGGCTACATTCAGGTGGCCGAAGCCATCGGCAATGACAAGATCATGTCGCTCGTCAAAAAGCTCGGCATCGATCCCGCCAAGGACAATATCGAGGACGTTCCCGTCATGACGCTCGGCACCGGGTCCATCTCACCGCTCGAGATGGCATCGGCCTACGCAACGTTTGCCAACGGTGGCTACTACCGTCAGCCCATCGCCATTACCGAGATCGACTCGCGTACCGGCTCGGTTCTGTACCAGCACACCGACAATCCCACGCAGGTGCTCACCGAAGGCGAGGCTGCCGCGGTTACCGACGTTCTATCCGGCGTCATGCAGGGCAGCGGCACGGGTGCCGCCGGCGCGCTGAGCGTCAACCAGCCCTATGCCGGCAAGACGGGTACCACTGACAACACCACCAACCTGTGGTTCTGCGGCTTCACGCCGCAACTGGCATGCGCCCTGTGGACCGGTTATTCCGCAGGCGAGATTCCCATCCAAAAGTACGGTTCGGACCTGCTGGGCGACAGCACCAACCTGCCCGTCTTTAAGAAGTTCATGAACACCGTTCTTGCGGGCACCGAGCGCGAGGAATTCCCGACCGGAACGGCTCCCACGTACAAGAACAATAACGTCTGGAAGTTCTACGGCACAAACAACAAAAAGAAATACGAAGAGGATAAAGACGAGGGAAAAGAAGAGGAAGAGACCACGACCACCACAACGACAACGACAACCACGACCACTGAAACCCCGGGCGGCAACACCACCGGCGATAGCGGCACGACAGGTGGCGACGGTGGCACGGGTGGCGACGGTGGCACGCCGACGCCCGCCCCCGATCCTACGCCCACGCCCGACCCCTCTACGGGCCAGTAGACGCAAAGCGGCATCTGACACCAAGGCGCCCGAGCAGCACGTACGCTGCTCGGGCGCCTCTTTATTTCGGCAGATGTCATAAGACGCCACGACGGCCCCGGCTGCAAGACCGATAGGGCAACGGATGCCGGCAGGCAAAAGGGCGCTGACCTTCGTCAACGCCCTCGGCAATTACCTATAGCAACAATCGGCACAGCAGCAGTACCGCTACTCCCCTACTTGTGAGAGTTACTCAGCTTGTTGATGAGCGCCTCAAGGCGTTCGCCGTCCTCGGCCGTCTGCGCAATGACCAAGATCGTGTCGTTGCCGGCAAGCGAGCCAAGCACATCGGGCAGCTCCGCAGCATCGACCGCTGCGGCAATACCAGAAGCCGTACCGGGCTGCGCCTTGATCATAACCAGATTATCGGTGCGCAGCACGCCGGTAACCAACTCGGAAACCATGCGCTGCAGATGCAGGTCCTCGGCAAGGACATAGATGCCCTCGGGGAGCTTACGCAGTCCCATGTCCGCGATATCGCGCGAAACGGTCGCCTGCGTGCAATCGAAACCCATGGCGCGAAGCTCGTCTACCAAAACGCGCTGCGTGCGTACGTCCTTATTGCGAACAATATCTCTGATGGCATCCTGGCGCCCATTGCGTTTTTTGGCCATACAATACCTCACTCCAAAAGATGGCGGAGACAATCACTTAGTGATTGAATAGTTTAGCGCTATTTGAGGGTTTTAGTGAATAAGAACGCATTTCGAAACAATTCCATGCAATTTATTTCGAAAATCACGCTACTAGACAGTCCTGGCGCCCGAACGATTGAAAAAGGCCGCCAGATGCGTATACAACGCACACCGCATGGGCTTGGCGCTGGCTATCGAACCATAGAGCAGACCTAGACCACGATGATTGCCCTTAAGGGCCGCAACCATCTGACGGGTACGCTGCGCATCGACCATATCATGCAAACGGGCCGAACGCTCTATTGAAGACACCCCATGGGGGCTCAGACACAGATTTTCGATGCAGGCAACCAGACCGGTGTAGTAATACCGCTGGCAGACCAGTTTTAACTGATCGCTACCGCCCGCGACGGTAAGCGAGTCGGCAAGCCTGTCGAGCGCCCCGATATCATCAGAAAGCCTGGCAAACATCGTGGGGTCAAACGTCTCCGTAATCGACGGCGCCACTGCATGAAAACGGGCACGGCCACATCCCAAAACGCGCTTTGCCTGCGAAAGCGCGAACGTCAAAAAAGACACCGTGCGAAACGCATCGCCATGCGCAAGGCACGCCTCAAAGAGGGCGCGATCATACAGCACGCCAGAGGTCTGTCGGATTAAACCACAGGAAACCAATTGGGTCAGGCAAGCCGCCTGGTCCTCATCTTCAGAAACGGATGTCGCGTCCAAAACTCGGGAATGACGATCGCGGTGAGCATCGTAGCGATCGAGCGAAACAGAGGGAAGCACAATATCAGCCGAAGCGTCGCAGGAGCTGTCGACCATCTGCGAAAGGGACTGCGGCGCAAACCACTCATTGGCATTCATCGCAATGATCTGGGAGCCGCGCGAAGCCGCTAAACCGGCACGCAGACAGGCACCAGGCGCTTGGTCCTCAACATCAATCAAATCAATATGAATGTCTCTGCCGGCAGCGACTTCGAGCGAATGACGCACACCAGCTACCACGCCGCGGCAAACGACGACAATTTGCAAATCGTAGAGGTCTTGGTTCTGGATGCTCTCGAGAGCGCGCATCGTATAACTGGGCGAACCCTCAACAATCAGGATCACCGAAAGTCGCGGATGCGAACCACGTCGAACCAAGTTTTCCGTCCTCTCGACAGCTAGTAACAAACTGTCGTTCATGGTACACCCCGTCAATTAATGCGAGCGGTCGCCCGCCGCGATGCACGTCAAGAACAGATGTTGCACACGCCCCGCCCACAGGCGCCGCACACAAAGATCGCCGTCAGGCAGCCACTTCCCTAATCGAGTACCACAAGCTCGGTGGGGTCGTAGTCCACCCCCATAAAGGTAAGACCGCAGGCGGGCGCCGTAGGACCAGCAGCGGAGCGATCGCAGGCATCAATGACCTCACGCATCCACTCGGGATCGCGGCGATGCATGCCGATCTCGACGAGGGTGCCCACAATGGTTCGCACCATCGAATGCAAAAACGCATTGCCCTCGATGGTAAACGTGAGGATGTCCTCGCCAAAGGCGACCTCATGACCAAACTCGGCACGCATTACGCAACGGTGCGTAGGTTTGCCCACGGCAGAGGCGACCTTGCAAAAGCTCTTAAAGTCCTGCTCGCCCAAAAGCGCGGGGCAGGCGGCCGCCATCGCATCGACGTCGAGGGGATAGCGATGCCACCACACGGCCCCGCGTGATAGCACGGGCCGCGCATCACGATCGGCAATGCGATAGGTGTACGTGCGAGAACGCGCGTCAAAGCGCGCAGAAAAGCCCTTACGAGCCTTGTAGACCTCGTTTATGGCGATATCTTTGCCCAGGAGGGCATCCATAGCCCTCAGCCACCTACGGCGCGTCAAAGCGAGCTCAGCGTCCGTTACGGGCACGCTGATGTATTGGGCCACCGCATGCACGCCGGCATCGGTACGCCCCGCGCACGTCAGATCGATTGGGCGGCGCAGCAACGTCTCAATGGCACGGCGCAGCTCGCCCGCAACCGTCGTCTGGCCCGGCTGTTCGGCAAATCCGCTATAGGAGGAGCCATCGTAGGCCACGCGAAATACAAGGGTGGCGTCGAGCTCGGGGGTCGAATTGAAATCAGACGGCGCAGTCATGGGCGCTCCCAACAAACTAGCAACGGTATTGCGACAAAAAAAGAGGGGTACGCGAACGTACCCCTCGAATATAGCCTATGCAGACAGAATGTCTACTCAGCGGTCTCCTCAGCAGGAGCCTCCTCGACAGCCTCGACCTTCTTGGGAGCAGCGGCCTTCTTGGGGGCCGGAGCAGCCTTCTTGGCCTTAGGCGTGCAAGGCTCGGTGACGAGCTCCATGATAACGATAGGAGCGTTGTCGCCCTTACGGTTACCGAGTTTCATGATGCGGGTGTAACCGCCGTTGCGGTCCTGCCACATGCCCTGAGCAGCCTTGTCGAAGATCTCGGCAACGAGCTGCTTATCGCCGAGCTTGGCGATAGCCAGACGACGAGAGTGCAGGTCGCCCTTCTTGGCCCAGGTGATAATCGGGTCGACGACCGAACGCAGCGCCTTAGCGCGGGTCTCGGTGGTCTTGATGCGGTCGTTCTCGAAGAGGGCCTTAGCAAGGCTCTTCTTCATGGCCTTGGTGTGGCTCGCATCGGTGCCGAGCTTCAGGCCCTTCTTAACGTTGTGACGCATGGTCTAGTTTCTCCTCAAATATGCGAAGCATTAAGCCTTCAGGCTCAGGCCCATGGACTCAAGCTTGTCCTTCACTTCCTCGATCGACTTAACACCGAAGTTACGGATGTTGAGCAGATCGTTCTCCGAGAACTCAACGAGCTGACGGACCGAGTGAATGCTGGCGCGCTTAAGGCAGTTGTAGGAACGGACGGAAAGGTCCAGGTCCTCGATCTGCTTGTCCAGCTCGGCGTTGTCGTTGGTGACCTCGGGAGCGAAGATCGAAGCCTCCTCCTCGACCTCGGGGGTCTCGGCAAGGTTCATAAAGGCGGCCATATGCTGGTTGATGATATTGGCAGCCTGGACCACGGCGTCGCGCGGGGCGATGGAACCGTTGGTCTCGATCTCGAGGACAAGGCGGTCGTAGTCGGTATGCTGACCGACACGGCAAGCCTCAACGAGCTTGGCGCAACGGGACACCGGCGAGTACAGCGAGTCGACGTTGATCACACCGATGGGATCGTTGTCACGCTTGTTAGCCTCGCCAGAGACATAGCCGCGACCATATCCGATGCGCATGCTCATGGTGAGATGGCCACCCTCGGTGAGCGTAGCAATGTGCTGCTCGGGGTTGACCAGCTCAAACTCGGACGGAATAAAGAAGTCCGCACCGGTGACCTCGCAGGGGCCGTCAACCGAGATGGTGGCGGTCGCCTCGTCGGTCGTGCCGAGAGCCCTGAAGACAAGACCCTTGACATTCAGGACGATGTCGGTGACATCCTCGACCATGTTAGGGATGGTCATGAACTCGTGCTGCGCACCATCGATCTGAATAGCCTCGACGGCGGCACCCTCGAGCGAGGACAGAAGAACGCGACGAAGGGAGTTACCCAGCGTATCGCCGTAGCCACGCTCGAGCGGCTCAACGGAGACACGAGCAGAGGTCTCGTTAATCTCTTCGACCTGAACCTGAGGCCTAATGAATTCTGACATGTATTACCTCCAGCCTCAGCAGCCCGGATGGACTACTTAGAGTAGAGCTCGACGATGAGCTGCTCGTTGATATCACCGCTGATCTGCTCACGCGTCGGCAGAGCGAGCACGTTACCAGACAGCTTCTCGATATCGACCTCGAGCCAGCCAGGGACCTCGAAACGCTCGGAGGAAATCAGAGCCTCCTTGATGGGGAGGAGGTCACGGAACTTCTCGCCGACAGCGACGACGTCGCCGGCCTTGACGCGGTAGGACGGGATGTCCACGCGCTTGCCGTTCACGGTGAAGTGACCGTGACGGACGGACTGACGAGCCTCTTTGCGGGTGCGGGCGAAGCCAAGACGGAAGACGACGTTGTCGAGGCGAGACTCAAGGATGATCATGAGGTTCTCACCGGTGACGCCGTTCATCTTACGGGCCTTGTTGAAGTAGCCGTGGAACTGCTTCTCCAGAACGCCATAGATGAACTTGACCTTCTGCTTCTCGCGCAGCTGCATGCCGTACTCAGATTCCTTGCGACGGCGCTTGGGCTGACGGATAGATTCCTTCTTGCTGCTATAACCGAGCTCAGCGGGATCGATCCCGAGCTGACGGCAGCGCTTAAGAACAGGAGTCCTGTCGATTGCCATATTGATACGATCCTTTCAGTTACACGCGGCGACGCTTCTTGGGGCGGCAGCCGTTGTGCGGGATGGGGGTCTTGTCCTGGATGCTCGAGACCTCGAGGCCAGCAGCCTGGAGGGAGCGGATGGCGGTCTCACGACCGGAGCCGGGGCCCTTGACGAAGACGGAAACCTTCTTCATACCGTGCTCCATGGCCTGCTTGGCAGCAGCCTCGGCAGCCATCTGGGCAGCGAACGGCGTGGACTTACGGGAGCCCTTGAAGCCCACCTGGCCAGCCGACTTCCAGGAAATGACGTTGCCCTGGGGATCGGTGATCGAAACGATCGTGTTGTTGAACGTAGAACGAATGTGAGCCTGGCCCACGGAAATGTTCTTACGGTCCGCGCGCTTCAGACGGGCAGCGCGAACGTTCTTCTTAGCAGTAGCCATCTATCTAGCGCTCCTTATTTCTTCTTCTTAGCACCGATCTGACGCTTCGGGCCCTTGCGGGTACGAGCGTTAGTGTGGGTGCGCTGGCCGCGGACCGGGAGGCCCTTGCGGTGACGAAGGCCGCGGTTGCAGCCGATGTCCATAAGGCGCTTGACGTTCTGGTTGCGCTCACGGCGGAGGTCGCCCTCAACCATGATCTGGTTCTTGTCGATATAATCGCGGATGGCGTTAACCTCATCCTCGGTGAGGTCCTTAACGCGCGTATCCACGTTAACGTTGCACTCGACGCAAATCTTCGTCGCAGTGGTGCGGCCGATGCCGTAAATGTAGGTCAGACCGATCTCAACGCGCTTCTCACGCGGGAGGTCGACACCATTAATACGGGCCAACGTAGTCTCCTCTCTTAACCCTGACGCTGCTTATGACGGGGGTTCTCGCAAATGACGAGGACCTTGCCATGGCGCCTAATGATTTTGCACTTATCGCACATCTTCTTGACCGAAGGACGTACCTTCATCGTTCTTCCTTTCGGTAGCGCTCAAACTACTTCCCTACTATCTACTCGCCCAGCCGCAGGCGTTTAAAACTATGGCTGGTCTTCACACGCAAACCGACCGTAGGTTGAGCTAAGCCTGCAGTCGGAAAAGAGCGTGTATGCGTGTCGCTATTTATAGCGATAGGTGATGCGACCGCGGGTCAGGTCGTACGGGGAAAGCTCCACGACAACCCTGTCACCGGGGAGAATGCGGATGTAATTCATTCGGATCTTGCCAGAAATGTTGCACAGAACCGAATGACCGTTCTCGAGCTCGACCTTAAACATGGCGTTGGGCAGCGGCTCCTTTACCGTACCCTCGAGCTCAATTGCGTCTTCCTTCTTCACAAGCAATCATCTTTCTCTAGAAAACGACAGCGATTGAGTATTCTACAATACGCATGCACGTATCGTAATATCTTCGTAATGGCTCCACATCTAAGTGGAACTTGTTACATTTGAAATGTAAAACAAAGCCGTTCCCTGATGCCCAAGATCGCCTTGAAATGAGAAGGAATAGACCATGGGGTCATGCCTTCGAAATTGAAAGGCGAGGTTGGACATCAGGGGGCGGCGACTTTTACATTTCTCCGCCTTGGAGGGAGCACCAAGCACCTTGGGCATCCGTGGTAAGAATCACCGGACCGTCATTGGTGATGGCGACGGTGTTCTCGTAGTGCGCGGCGGGCAGGTGGTCGTTGGTCGTAACGATCCAACCATCGGAGCCCGTGCTCACATGATTGGAACCCATCGTAACCATCGGCTCGATGGCGATGACCATACCGGCCTGAAGGCGAACGCCTCTCCCCTTCTTTCCATAATTTGGAACGTTGGGGTCCTCGTGCATCACATGGCCAATACCGTGCCCCACATAATCGCGAAGCACGCCATAGCCGTGAGACTCGGCGAGAGACTGGACGGCATAGCCAATGTCCCCAATATGGTTACCGGGAACAGCCTGCTCGATTGCAGCCTTAAGGCAATCGCGCGTAACCTCGCACAGGGCCTTGGCCTCGGGCGTAGGGGTACCGACGAAAAACGTCCAAGCGTTATCGCCGACCCAACCGTCGACAACAGCACCCGTATCGATGGAGATAATATCGCCATCACGCAGGATCATGTCGGGATTGGGAATACCGTGCACCACGGCATCGTTAATCGATGCACAGATGGTACCAGGGAACCCGCCGTAGCCCTTAAAGGCCGGGGTGCCACCATGCATGCGGATAATCTGCTCCGCAAGCTGATCAAGCTCAAAGGTCGAAACACCAGGACGAACCATGGCTCCAACGTGGCGGAGCGCCATCTTAGATAGCGCTCCTGCCTTCTTCATCTGCTCGATTTGCGTTGCAGACTTAATCTTGATCATAGACCGAGAGCCTCTTTGACATCCCCGTACACGGTCTCGCGAGCCTGGTCACCGTTGACCGACTTGAGCAGACCCTGGCCACGATAGTAGTCGACGAGCGGGCTCGTGGACTTCTCGTAGACGTCGAGACGGTTCTTAATGGTCTCGGGCTTGTCGTCGTCGCGCTGATACATCTCGCCACCACACTTGGGGCAGGTAGCATCGGCAGCGGTGCCGGTGTAACCGCAGGCGCGGCAGGTGCGACGAGAAGACAGACGGTCGATGATGACCTCGGGGGCCACGTCGACCAGAAGGGCGCAGTCAATCTCGCGACCCATGGCAGAGAGCTCGGAATCGAGCGTCACAGCCTGAGCGGTGTTGCGCGGGAAGCCATCGAGGATGAAACCCTGCTGGGCGTCATCGGCGGCAAGGCGCTCCTTGACAAGGTCGATCACGAGCTGGTCGGGAACGAGCTCGCCGGCGTCCATGTACTTCTTAGCCTGAATACCAAGCTCGGTGCCACCCTTGACGGCAGCACGCAGCAGGTCGCCCGTGGAAATGTGAGCGACGCCGAACTCGGCGACGAGCTCCTGTGCGACGGTGCCCTTACCGGCACCCGGAGCTCCGAGCAATACGAGGTTCATGAGCAATCCTCCTCTAGCCTATTTAAAGAATCCATCGTAATCATACATCTTGATCTGGCCTTCGAGCTTGTCGACCGTGTCGAGCACGACGCCGACCATGATGAGGATGGACGTGCCGCCAAATGCCTGGATCAGCTGGTTACCCGTAAAGGAGAAGATGATCGAAGGCACGATGGCGATGAGCGCCAAGAAGACAGCGCTGGGAAGCGTGATCTTGTTGAGCGCGTTCTTGATGTAGGCCGCGGTAGCCCTGCCCGGACGGACGCCCGGAATAAAGCCGCCCTGCTTCTTAAGGTTGTCGGCCGTGTCATCGGGGTTGAACACCATGGAGGTGTAGAAGTACGCGAAGAACACGATGAGGACAACATTAAGCACCCAGTTGAGCCAACCGGTCGAAAGCGCAGAGGCAACTGCCTGAATCCAGCCGATGCCGGGGAAGAACACGGCAATCTGGGCCGGGAAGTACAGCAGCGCCGAAGCGAAGATGATCGGCACGACGCCCGCGGTGTTGACCTTGATGGGCAGGTAGGTGGTCTGGCCACCCATCATGCGACGGCCCACGACGCGCTTGGCGTAGGAGACCGGGATGCGGCGCTGGCCGCGCTCAAGGAAAACGATCAGCGGGATGACCAGCAAGATGATGGCGCAGATGATCACCATGGTGATGATGCCACCTGCGTTACCCTCGGTGCTGGAGAAAATCGCCTGCGGAAGACCGGCCATGATGTTCGCGAAGATGATCAGCGACATGCCATTGCCGATACCGCGCTGGGTGATGAGCTCACCAATCCACATGATCAGCATGGCGCCCGCGGTGAGCGTACCGACGATCATGAGGTCGAAGATGATCTCGGGAGCACCGGCGCCGTTGAAGCTAATGCCGAAGCTCTTAAAGAGGAAGAGGTAACCCACGGAGTTGAGGATAGCCAGAGCCAAGGTGAGGTAACGCGAATACTGCGTAATCTTGGTCTGACCGACCTCGCCCTCGCGGGCAAGCTCATGCAGGGAAGGCACGACGGCCTGGAGCATCTGGAGGATAATCGAGCTCGTGATGTACGGCATGATGCCCAAAGAGAACACCGAGACATAGCTCAACGCGCCACCAGAGAAAAGATTCAGGAGGGCCATAGCACCTGCGGCGACCGAGTTGCTCCCGGTCGAGAAAAGGCCCAGCATCCCCTGGAAGGGAATGCCGGGCACAGGAACGTGCGCACCAATGCGGTACACGACGAGCATAGCTATGGTAAAAAGAATCTTTTCGCGCAGTTCTTTGATGCGGAAAGCATTCTTAAGACCATTTAGCACGGCAGCTCGACCTTTCCGCCGGCGGCCTCGATCTTGGCCTGCGCAGAGGCGCTGACCTTGTCGACCTTGACCGTGAACTTCTTGGTGAGCTCACCATTGCCGAGCACCTTGACGGGCTCGAACTCGCTCTTGGTGATGCGAGCGGCCTTAAGAGCGGCACCGTCGATCACAGCGCCGTCCTCGAACTTACGCTCGAGACGCTCGACGTTGACAGCGGTGTACTCGATACGACGGGGGTTGCGGAAGCCCGGAAGCTTGGGCAGGCGCATAGCCAGCGGAGTCTGGCCACCCTCGAAGCCGGCACCCTTGGTGCCACCAGAGCGGGAACCCTGGCCCTTCTGGCCGCGGCCAGAAGTGGTGCCGTGACCCGAAGAATTGCCACGGCCGACGCGCTTGCGGTTCTTGGTGGAACCGGGCGCGGGAGTAAGATCGTGAAGCTGCATTTGCTACTCCTCTACAATCTCGACAAGGTGCTTGACCTTGAAGATCATGCCGCGGACGGACTCGTTGTCAGCAATCTCGCGAACCTCGCGGATCCTGTGGAGACCGAGGGCACGGACAGTACGGACCTGGTCCTGCTTGCAACCATTGGTGCTGCGGACCTGCTTGATCTTGATGGTGTCAGCCATGCTTAGTTCTCCTTACCGACGAACATCTCGGAGACCGTCAGGCCACGGCGAGCCGCGACGTCCTCAGGGCTGGAGAGCTCCTTGAGGCCCTCGACGGCAGCCTTGATGATGTTAAGGCCGTTGTCGGTACCGAGGGACTTGGACAGGACGTTCTTGATGCCAGCAAGCTCAAAGAGGGGGCGCACAGCGCCGCCGGCGATAACGCCGGTACCCTCGACAGCGGGCTTGATGATGATGCGGCCGGCACCAAAGTGACCGAGAACCTCGTGCGGGATGGTGCCCTGATCGGTCACCGGCACGTGGAACATGTTCTTCTTGGCATCGAGAGACGCCTTGGAGATGGCCAGGGGCACCTCAGCGGACTTGCCCATGCCAACGCCGACGTTGCCCTTGCCGTCGCCAACGACGACGAGAGCGACGAGGCTCATGCGACGACCACCCTTGACGGTCTTCGACACGCGGTTGATGTAAACGACGCGCTCCTCGAACTCGGAGGCCTCGCGCTGCTGCTTCTGATTACGAGCCATGTGCTACATACCTCCTAGAACTCGAGACCGGCGGCACGAGCACCGTCGGCGAGGGCCTTGACGCGGCCATGGTAGATACGGCCACCGCGATCGAAGGCGACCTTGGTGATGCCGGCCTCGATGGCGCGCTTGCCAACGAGCTGACCGACCTTCTCCGCAGCCTCCTTGTTCGAGGTGTGGGTGCCCTTGAACTCGGCCTCGAGGGTCGAGGCAGAGACGAGCGTCAGGCTGGAGCCCTTGCTGTCGTCGATGATCTGGGCATAGATGTTGGCGTTAGTACGGGTCACGCGAAGACGCGGACGCTCGGCGGTACCCGAGACCTTGCCGCGAACACGACGCTGACGACGCTTGAGGCCTTCCAGCTTCGCCTTATGCTTGTTCATACGTAAACTCCTAAAAAGGTTGATCTTGCCAGCACCTGACGGGGTGCTGGTCTTATGCGAGTGAGTCGGTTACGACTACTTGGCGGCCTTACCCAGCTTGCGGCGGATGTGCTCGCCAACATAGTGGATACCCTTGCCCTTGTAAGGCTCGGGAGGACGATGACCGCGGATCTCAGCGGCGATCTGACCGACCTGCTGCTTGTTGATACCCTTGACGTTCACGTGGGTGTTGTCGGGAACCTCGAAGGTGATGCCCTCGGGAGCCTCGACGATCACGGGGTGCGAGAAGCCCAGGGAGAACTCGAGGTTCTTGCCCTTCTGCTGCACGCGGTAACCGACGCCGGCGAGCTCGAGCTTCTTCTCGAAGCCCTCGGAAACGCCAACAACCATGTTGTGGATGAGGGCGCGGGTGAGGCCGTGGCGGGCACGGGTCTCACGCTCGTCGTCGGGACGGGAAACGGTGAGGACGTTGTCCTCGACGTTGATAGCGAGCTTCTCAAAGACATCGAGCTCGAGCTGGCCCTTGGGGCCCTTGACGACAACGTTGTTGCCGTTGACTGCCACTTCGACTCCGGCGGGAATCTGGACAGGCTTATTACCGATACGAGACACGGTGATCTCCTTTCCTTCTACCTACCGAGCGAATTACCAGACGTAAGCGATGATCTCGCCGCCGACGTTGTGCTTGCGAGCATCGCGGTCGGTCATGACGCCATGGCTGGTGGAAATAATGGCGGTACCAAGGCCACCGCGGACGCGGGGCATGTCGGCAACGCCGGTGTACTTACGCAGGCCCGGCTTGGAAATGCGGCGGATGCCGTTGATGACCTTAGCCTTCTTGGGACCATACTTAAGCGTGATGTGCAGAGTCTTCTGGGGAACGGTGTCCTCGACATCGTAGCCCTCGATGTAGCCCTCCTCGTGCAGAACACGAGCGATCTCGACGAGCTTCTTGCTGCTCGGCATGGAGACCGTGGCCTTGTTCACAGAGTTAGCGTTACGGATGCGCGTAAGCATATCTGCGATCGGGTCTGTAAGGTTCATACAGATTCTCCTTCGTTCTTGATGAACACGTGCTCTTGGTTCTTCGCCGCCCTTAACGGCAAAGCCTAACTAGCGCGTTTTCCCTGTTCCAAACGGATGCTTGAAACGCTGGTAGTGACTTACCAGCTGGCCTTCTTAACGCCGGGAAGCTCGCCCTTGAGTGCAAGCTCACGGAAGCAGACACGGCACAGGCCGAACTTGCGGTACACAGAGTGCGGACGGCCGCAGCGCTGGCAGCGCGTGTACTCACGAGTAGAGAACTTCTGCTTGCGATTGCACTTGACGATCATCGATGTCTTAGCCACTTATATCCTCCTCACATAGAGTATTGTTCGCCCCAAGCGCCGCCCCCTTGTGGGAACGGCGCTTATAGGGCAGGTGAACCTATTTCTTGAACGGGAAACCGAAGGCGTCCAGAAGGGCCTTGGCCTCCTCATCGGTATTGGCGGTGGTCACGAAAGTGATGTCCATACCACGCTGGTGATCGACGGAATCGAAGTCGATCTCGGGGAAGATGAGCTGCTCGGTGACGCCCATGGAGAAGTTACCACGGCCGTCGAAGCTCTTGGCGGAGATGCCGCGGAAGTCGCGGATACGGGGGATCGCGACGGAGGTCAGACGATCGAAGAACTCCCACATACGGTCGCCACGCAGGGTAACCTTGCAGCCGATCGGCATACCAGCGCGCAGGCGGAAGGTAGCGATGGACTTGCGGGCACGGGTGATCATCGGCTGCTGGCCGGTGATGGCGCGCAGGTCGCGCACGGCACCGTCGATGGCCTTGGAATCGGTAGCGGCCTCGCCGACACCCATGTTCACGACGATCTTCTCAAACTTGGGGATCATCATGACGTTCTCGTACTGGAACTTGTCCTGAAGCTGCTGCTTGACCTCGTTGTTGTACTTGGTCTTCAGACGCGGCACATACTTCTCTTCTGCCATTGTTCACTCCTTCTTGGGGTTTTAAGCACGGGGCGTGGCCACGGTGGGTTGTCCTCGTGCCTCCTGGCTGCATCCGCACCGCTCATGGCATTTTGCGGTTTGGACTCGACGCAGCAGGAGCCGACAAAACAATCGGTACTATACGCGCATTGAGTGCGTATTTCCAGAAAAACCTCGTCTGCCTGCACAACTCCACAACTCCCCCGCACAAATGGATCCCAAAAAGCAGTTGCGGTGAAATAGTTCCCGGCTGACCGCCCGCTAGGCTTATCTAGGAACTATTTCACCGCAACT
Organism: uncultured Collinsella sp.; assembly: GCA_900541195.1. Classification (GTDB taxonomy): domain Bacteria; phylum Actinomycetota; class Coriobacteriia; order Coriobacteriales; family Coriobacteriaceae; genus Collinsella. The sequence continues at coordinate 30,216 of UQIY01000024.1, forward strand.
TATTGGTGGGGATGCGATTAGCGCTTGCGGGGGACGAGTTTGGTGCGACGCAGGTGGATCATCTCGGCGGCGATGGAGATGGCGATCTCTTCGGGATCCTCCGCCTGAATGGCAACGCCGATCGGCAGGTGCAGCTCGTCGATCTGGTCCTGCGTAAAGCCCTCCTGCTCCAGGCGGGCGCGCACAAAGGCAGTCTTGCGACGCGATCCCAGGCAGCCTAGGTAGGCAGGCTTGGCGCGCATGGCCTGAATCACCACGTCGATATCGGACTTGTGACCCGCCGTGGCGACGACCACCAGGTCGCGCGGGCCGATGGGGCACTGCTTGATTAGGTTCTTGTAGTCGACCAGACGACGGTCGTAGACACCGGGCACCCATTCGGGGGTCAGCGTGCCGGGGCGGTCGTCGCAAGCCACGACGGCAAAGCCCGCCGCCGTGAGCACCCGCGCCGTCGCAGCGCCCACGTGACCGCAGCCAAAGATATAGGTCAGGCCCTCGGGGCAGAGTGTCTCGATGTGCGCCGCGGGAATCTCGGAGGCCGCGTTGGTGTAGGTGACCTTACTCCCCTCCTCCACCAGCGAAAGCCCGGGGCAGCCCGCAATGGTGCGGCGCGATTCCTCGCCATGGTACTCGGCCACATCGCCCTCGAGGGCCTGGATGACAAACGGTTCAAAGTCGATGACGAAGTCGCCGATGCGCCGATAGGCCAAGACGTCGGCGATTTCCTGGAACAACGACGCCTGAGTCGCATCCAGATGCAGGTAGCACAGGCAGATGGCTCCGCCGCAGATCATGCCGGTATCGGAGTTCTCGCCGCCCATGGTGTAGCGGACCAGACGCGACTGCCCCGCGCTCAGGAGCTCGCGCGCCTCATCCAGCGCAAAGAGCTCGATCTTGCCGCCGCCGATGGTACCCGCTTGGCTGCCATCGGCAAAGACGGCCATCCAGGCGCCCACGCCGCGCGGCGATGACCCTGCCGTGCCGGCCACGACCACCAGCTCGCACGTCTTACCAGCCTTCAGAGCGCCAAGCGCCGCATTCACCACATCGAGCTTTTCCATTGCAATTTCCTATCCCTGGAATACACCGGTGAGCATGGCGAGCGCCTCGAGCACGCCGCCGCCGACCGACGTCGCCTTGTCCGAAATGTAGTTGATATAGCTGGCATCGCCGCGCGGATCGACGTCGGCACATTTAAAGCCCTCGGTCACCTGAACGCCGTCGGCCAAAAGACCGCGCAAGCAGCCGTCAATCTGCGTGACCATGGGAGTATCGCCCGCGTAGCCAATCACGTCTCCGGCGCTCACGATGTCGCCGATTGCGCGGTCGGACCGAAACACGCCGGCGGCGGGGCTGTGGATAACGCGCTCCTTGCCATAGCCGGCGATAATGCCCGGCACGCCCGTGTTGGGCTGGGGCGAACCTTGGGTAATGACACGGCCGAGAAAATGCCCGCGCATGGTCTCGACCACGGCGTCGCAATCGACCGGCGCGGTAAAGCCCGGCCCCACGGCGATGACGGCAGGCGCCATGTCGCGCGTGGTGCCCAGGTTGCGCTTGGCCAAAATCGCGTCGACCACAGCCGCGGGTTTCAGCTCGCCGAGCATCTTGGCCTGGGGGTCTACCACGACGGCGACGTCTCCGGCCTCGGTAATTGCAAGCGCCTCTGCCGGCGTCTGTGCCAAGCGAGCGCGAATGCCTTCAACCTCGACCTCGCCCAGGTGAATGGCCTCGCAAAAACTGATTGTGCGGCGGATGCACGTGGGAACCGCGATATCGGCCATAACGACCGACACGCCGGCGCGCACCAAGCGAGCGGCGACGCCCGTGGCGATATCGCCGGCGCCGCGAACATATACGAGCATTCCCGGGGCACCTCCCTGTGCTACGGTTTGAGCAGAGCAAAAGCGGTTCGACCGCTACTCTGATGATTATTTATTATCACAGTATTATACGGCGGTGAACAGATGGAAACGACGAGCGGAAACCTTGCCTCCGCGCTCAAGATCGAGCCGGGCATTACCGCAATTATCGGCAGTGGCGGCAAGTCGACCTTGCTGAAGACGCTGGGCCTTGAGCTTATGCGCGCTGGCGGCCGCGTGCTCCTCTGCACCACCACGCATATGTTTCCCGTCGCCGGCGTGCCATGGGACGGGTCGAGCCGTCGCCTGGACTCCGCGCCTTGGAAGCCGGGGGCCCTGCATGTTCCCGGCTGCACCTGCGAGGCATGCGCGGGCATGAACCGCGGAAGTATCTGCCAGGCGGGTGTTTTGGACCCGGAGACAGGCAAGCTCTCCGCCCCCGCTGAGCCGCTCAACGAGCTGGCGCAGCGCTTTGACTATGTGTTGGCCGAGGCAGATGGCAGCAAGCGACTCCCGCTCAAGGCGCATGCCACCTGGGAGCCGGTAATTCCCGCCGCCACGGCAAACGTTGTCTGGCTCGTCGGTGCCTCGGGGCTGGGCGAGCCCGTCGCCGAGGTTGTCCACCGCCCCGAGCTCTTCTGCGAGCGCTGCGGCTGCGAGCCCACCGACATCGCCACGCCCGAGCACGTCGCCCAGGTGCTCAATGCCGAGCTGCGGATGCTGAACCTCAGCAATGCCCGCATCTGTCTCTTATACACATCTCCGAGCCCACGAGACCGGAGCCTATCTCG
>UQIY01000025.1 GCA_900541195.1 uncultured Collinsella sp.
CTCCTGCCGCCGAGCCCGAGCCCGAGCCGGCAGAGCCCACGACGGCTGACCTCTACGCCCGTCGTCCCCGCAAGCGCAAGGCCGTCGTCGACCAGCTCGCTCGCGAGCTCGAGGCCGAGGATGACACCGCTGCTGCCGACGCTCCGAAGGGAGGCGATGAGTAATGCCTATCGGACCTGCGCGAATGCCGCTCTTCGATCACCTGGGAGAACTCCGTCGCCGCCTGACCATCGTGGTCGTGTCGGTGTTTGCCGCAGCCATCGTGCTGTATTTCGCCACGCCCGTGGTGCTCGACATCCTGGAAGACCCCATCCGCTCCTTTGTGCCGGACGGTAAGTTCTACATCACCACCACGCTCGGCGGCTTTGGCCTGCGCTTCTCGCTGGCCATCAAGATGGCCGTGGTCATGTGCACGCCCATGATCATCTGGCAGATTCTGGCATTTTTCCTGCCGGCACTGCGTCCCAACGAGCGCAAATGGGTCGTGCCCACGGTGCTCGCCTCGACGGTGCTGTTCTTCCTGGGCGCCATCTTCTGCTATTTCATCATCATCCCGGCGGGCTTTGAGTGGCTTATCGGCGAGACCTCGGCCGTCGCCACGGCGCTGCCCGACCTGGAGAACTACGTCAACATGGAGCTGCTCTTTATGATCGGCTTTGGCGTGGCGTTTGAGCTGCCGCTCATCATCTTCTACCTGTCCGTCTTCCACATCGTGTCCTACGCGGCCTTCCGCGGCGCCTGGCGCTACGTGTACGTGGGCCTGCTTGTGGGCTCGGCTGTGATTACGCCCGACGGCTCGCCCGTTACGCTGGGCCTCATGTATGGTGCTCTGCTCTCGCTCTACGAGATTTCGCTCGCCATTGCCCGCGTGGTCATTACCGCGCGCGAGGGCAAGGAGGGCTTGTTTGTGAGCCGTCTGGACCTGTTCTCGGACGATGAGGACGACGAGGAGTAAATCGGTATGCACGAGGTTGGCATTGTCAACGGCATACTCGATACAGTGATTCGCGCGGCGCGTGGGGCGGGGGCCTCGCGCGCCGTTTTGGTAACGCTGCGTATCGGGGATATGACCGAAGTTGTGCGCGAGGCGCTCGACTTTGCGTGGGAGACATTTCGCGATGAGGACCCGCTCACGCGGGGCTGCGAGCTCGCGGTTGAGGAGATTCACCCACAAAGTGAATGCCTGGACTGCGGCGAGGTCTTCGACCACGATCGCTTCCACTGTCGCTGTCCCCAGTGTGGTGGTGCCAACGTGCGCCTACTGCACGGCCGCGAGCTCGATATCGCGAGTATCGAAATCGAAACCCCCGACGATTAGCCCGCTAGCCATCTGGTGATGGGGTATAAAGGGGCCAAAGTAAGGAGCGCTAAGTATGGCTGAGAAAACGATTGATATCGCGTCGCCGATTCTGTCGCGCAACGAGCGCCTGGCAGATCAGCTGCGTCAGCGATTTAATGAGACAAACACCTATGTGATCAACGTCTTGTCGAGCCCCGGTTCGGGCAAGACCACCACGATCCTGGGCACCAACGAGCGCCTGCGTGACAAGGCCGGCCTGCGCTGTGCCGTCATCGAGGGCGATATTGCCTCGGATGTCGATGCCATCACCATGAAGGAAGCCGGCATGCCCGCCATCCAAATCAACACGGGCGGCCTGTGCCACCTCGAGGGCAACATGATCATGGAGGCCGTTGACGCCTTCGACCAGGCTGTGGGTCTGGAAAACATCGACGTCATCTTTATCGAAAACGTGGGTAACCTGGTCTGCCCAGTCGACTTTGACCTGGGCGAGAACCTGTCCATCATGATCCTCTCGGTGCCCGAGGGCGACGACAAGCCCATCAAGTACCCGGGCATCTTTCAGCACGCCGGCGCGCAGCTGCTCAACAAGGTCGATGTGGCCCCGGCTTTCGATTTTGACATGGATAGGTATACTAAGACACTCGATGACCTCAATCCGCAGGCGCCGCGGTTTTCCGTCAGCGCGCGCAAGGGCGAGGGCATGGATGCCTGGTGCGATTGGCTCATCGGGCAGATTGAGCAAGCAAGGGCGTAAGTCGGCCGCCATACGGGCGGGCGTAGCCGCAGAGATACGAGATAGGAGCCTCTTTTGAAGCTCATCATCGCCGAGAAAAACGACGCCGCGCGTCAGATTGCCGAGCGTCTGTCCACGGGCAAGCCCAAAAAGGATAAGGTGTACAACACCGCCATCTACCGTTTTGAGTGGAAGGGCGAGGAGTGCGTGACCATCGGCCTGGCCGGTCACATCCTTGCGCCCGATTTTTGCGACAGCGTGCTGTTCGATAAAAAGCTGGGCTGGTATTCGGTCACCGAGGACGGCGAGATGCTGCCGGCCGACATGCCCGATGGCCTGGCTCGTCCGCCCTACGACACCAAGCGCAAACCGTTTCTTGCCGACGGTATCTCCATCAAGGGCTGGAAGCTCGAGAGCCTGCCCTACCTCACCTGGGCGCCCGTCATTAAGCTACCGGCCGAGAAGGAGCTCATTCGCTCGCTCAAGAACCTTGCCAAGAAGTCCGACAGCGTCATCATCGCTACGGACTTCGATCGCGAGGGCGAGCTGATCGGTTCGGACGCCCTCAACAAGGTGCGCGAGGTTGCGCCCGACTTGCCGGTCGCCCGCGCCCAGTACTCTTCGTTTACCAAGGCCGAGATTACGCACGCCTTCGATAATCTCGTCTCGCTCGACCAGAACCTGGCCGACGCCGGCGAGAGCCGTCAGCACATCGACCTTATCTGGGGTGCGGTGCTCACGCGTTACCTGACGCTCGCCAAGTTTGGCGGCTTTGGTAACGTGCGCTCCGCCGGCCGCGTGCAGACCCCGACGCTTGCCCTGGTGGTCGAGCGCGAGCGCGAGCGCATGGCGTTTGTGCCCGAGGACTATTGGCAGATTCGCGGCATGGGCGCCGCGCAAGGCGCTGCCGAGGACGATCGCTTTAAGATCGCGCACAAGACAGCGCGCTTTACCGACAAGGATGCTGCCGAGACGGCGTATAGTCACGTCGACGGCGCCGAGACGGCAACCGTCGCCGCGGTGACCAAGCGCTCCCGCAAGCAGCAGCCGCCCACGCCGTTTGCGACGACCTCGCTACAGGCCGCCGCCGCGGCCGAGGGCATCTCGCCTGCGCGTACCATGCGCATCGCCGAGTCCCTCTACATGGCGGGCCTCATCAGCTACCCGCGTGTCGACAACACCGTGTACCCCGCGACGCTCGATCTGGGCGCCGTGGTGAGTGACCTGGCAAAGATCAACCCGGCGCTGGCGCCCGTGTGCAAAAAGGTACTCGCTGGCCCCATGAAGCCCACGCGCGGTAAAGTCGAGACCACCGACCACCCGCCTATCTACCCCACGGGCGAGGGCGATCCGTCCACGCTCGACGGCGGCCAGCGCAAGCTCTACGACCTGATCGCCCGTCGCTTCCTGGCGACGCTTATGGGTCCCGCGACCATCGAGAACACCAAGCTCGAGCTCGACGTGAACGGTGAGCCGTTCGTGGCTTCGGGCGATGTGCTCGTGACTCCGGGCTTCCGCGAGGCGTATCCGTATGGACTTAAGCGCGATGAGCAGATGCCGCCGCTGGAGCAGGGCGATACGGTCGATGTGTTCGACATTAAACTCGAGGCCAAGCAGACCGAGCCGCCCGCGCGCTACAGCCAGGGCAAGCTCGTGCAGGAGATGGAAAAGCGCGGCCTGGGTACCAAGTCCACGCGTGCGAGCATCATCGAGCGCCTGTATGCCGTGCGCTATCTCAAAAATGATCCCGTTGAGCCGAGCCGGCTGGGCATCGCCATCATCGACGCGCTGACGCAATTTGCCCCGCGCATCACGAGCCCCGATATGACCAGCGAGCTTGATGGCGATATGACCCGCGTCGAGCGCGGCGAGGACACCGAAGAGCATGTCGTGACGCACTCGCGCGCGCTGCTGGCTGGCGTGCTCGACGAGCTGCTCAAGCACACGCAGGAGCTGGGCGACGCCATCAGCGACGCCGTTACGGCCGATGCGCGCGTGGGCGCCTGCCCCAAGTGCGGCAAGGACCTGGTTATGAAGACGAGCGCCAAGACCCGTGGCAGCTTCATTGGCTGCATGGGCTGGCCCGACTGCGACGTGACCTATCCGGTGCCGAGCGGCGTCAAGGTAAGCCCGCTCGAGGGCGAGGCAGCCGTGTGCCCCGAGTGCGGCGCGCCGCGCATTAAGTGTCAGCCGTTCCGCCAGAAGGCTTTCGAGATCTGCGTGAACCCGACGTGCCCCACCAACTACGAGCCCGACCTTAAGGTGGGCGAGTGCAAGGTGTGTGCCGAGGCCGGACGCCATGGCGACCTGATCGCACACAAGAGCGAGAAGAGCGGCAAGCGCTTTATCCGCTGCACCAACTACGATGACTGCGGCGTGAGCTATCCTCTGCCGGCGCGCGGTAAGCTCGAGGCGACGGGTGAGACCTGCCCCGAGTGCGGCGCTCCCATCGTGGTGGTCAACACGGCGCGCGGCCCGTGGCGCATCTGCGTGAACATGGACTGCCCGACCAAGGAGAAGAAGCCCGCCCGCGGCCGCAAGACCACGACCAAGGCGAGCACGGCAAAGAAGACGACGGCAGCCAAGAAGACTGCTGCCAAGAAGACGACCGCCAAAAAGACGACGGCCAAGAAGTCGACTACCAAAAAGACCGCTGCCGACAAGTAGCCGCACGGTCGAAACATCACCTAAAACAAAAACGAGCGAGGACCTCAAAATCCTCGCTCGTTTTTTATCCGGCAGTTAGGGACGTTCCTTTTCTGCCGGCAGTTTAGGAACGTCCCTAACTGTCGGCTCGGGAACGACAAAGCGCTAGTTCACTTCGACGGGTTTGGCGCCGGGATAGCGCTCCTCAAAGTCTAGGCGGTACTTATTGTCATTGGTGCCCGCCACGTTGTCGCGCGACAGCGGCGCCACGATCTCATTCTTGTGGTCCGCAGGCTTGGCGTATTTCAGGCTGATCTCCCAGGCATCACAGATTGCGTCAATGCGGTGATCCAGGTCGTCGTACAGGGCGATGATGTCCTTCCAGGAGCTGTAGTTCTTGGAGCTCGTCGGGACGTCTAGGTCCTCGACGATGTCGTAATACTGCTCGATGGTGTCCTCCGTGCGCTCGGCGACGTCGGCGAGATTTTGACGGGTGGTTCGATCCTCTTCCAGATAGCTGCCGTTGAAGTTCTGCGCGCAGCCACGGACGTAGTTGTCGAGGTCTTCGAGCAAGTCGTAGTATTCGCTCAGTCGGCGGTAGAGGTTCTGCTCGGAGAGCGTTGCTTCGCCGCCATCCTCGTCGTCATCGTCATCATCGTCGTACAGGCTGTTGGGATCGCCGAGAGGCTTTAGGTCATCGTCGTCGACGTCATGGTGCAGCTTAGCTACCTCGGCAGTCGTCTGCGTGGCGGCGTTGTCGAAAGGCTTGATCACAAAGAAAACGACCAGGGCGATGATGATCGCCACCAGCACAACAATAACGGCGATAAGCGGCCCGGTGCCGCTCTTTTTGGGAGCGGGGGTCTGTGGCGAAGCGGGCGTGTATGCGGGAGCCGGCTCCTGTTGGGGCGAGCCGCTCGCGACGGGTATGCGCTGCGTGGTCTCGACGGCCGCAGGGCTTGCGGCGGGGTCGGGGCGATAGGCGAGGGGGTCGTCCGCCTTGGCTTGCGGCGTATCAAGGGAGCCGGTCTGCTCAAAAGCGGGCTGGCTATCGCTCGCGGTTGTTTGCTCAACGGGTGCACCGCACGAGGTGCAGAACTTGGCATTATCTGCAAGAAGCTTGCCGCACGAGGCGCAATACCGAGACATTGCCACTCCTTTCGCCACATTTCAATGCAATACGACGATTATACCCAGCGTCCAAAATTCTCCATCATAAGTTGCGGTGAAATAGGGACTGTTTGGCGGTCTCAGAGCTTCAATCAGTCCCTATTTCACCGCAACTTTGGAAAGGCACCTTTAGCCATTGGGGACGTTCTTAAACGACTAGTCATTCAAGAACGTCCCCAATGACTAGGTGGGGTTTGGGACGCGCCTGCCCCTGGGGTATCATGGCTTGGTTGCTATAACTCGCATTTACGCGCCTTGTAGGAAGGGGCTGCGCCCATGGCTTTTGAGCCCGCTCAACATAGCTTCATTACGCTCGAGGGTGTCGATGGCGCCGGTAAATCTACGCAGGCGCGCCTGCTTGCCCGTGCGCTCGACCTTGCCGGCTACCAGGTTGTGACCCTGCGTGAGCCGGGCGGTACCGCCATCAGCGAAAAGATCCGTGCTCTGCTGCTCGACCCCGCCAATACGGCGATGGGCGACACCTGCGAGTTGTTGCTCTACGAGGCGGCACGCGCTCAGTTGGTGCACGAGGTCATCGCGCCCGCCCTTGCTGCCGGCAAGGTTGTCCTGTGCGACCGCTTCTACGATTCCACGACCTGCTACCAGGCGTTTGCCGATGGCCTCGATCGCCAGATAGTGCGCGACGCCAACAACCTGGCCGTCGCGGGTACGCACCCGGCGCTCACACTCGTCTACCACATCACGCCCGAGCAGGCGGCGCTGCGCATGGCCGACCGCGGTGCGGCCGACCGCATGGAGGCCAAGGGCATGGCCTTCCAAGAGCGCGTCTACCAGGGATTTTGCGCCATTGCCGCCGAGGAACCAAACCGCGTAAAGCTCATCGACGCGACCGCGACCATCGAGGAAGTCTTCGAGAAGACGGTCGAGCAGGTTCGCGCCTACGGCCTCGATATTTCCCAGGACGCCGTCACCGCCGCGCTTGCCCAGGAGGCCGAGTAACATGGCCCCCGCTCAGGCAAGCCTGCTGGCCAAGCTCGACACCCAAGAGCGCGTGCGCGACTTTTTGACCAATGCCGTCGCCAGCGGTCGCGCATCGCACGCCTACCTGTTTTTGGGCGCGCCCGGCGCGGGCAAGCTCGACGCCGCGTGGGCGCTCGCCCAAGCCTTCCTGTGCGAGCAGGATGGCTGCGGCTCATGTGATAGCTGCGTGCGCGTTGCCCGCCATACGCACCCCGACGTGCACTATTACACGCCCGAGAGCGCCACGGGCTACCTCATCGCCCAGACCCGCGAGCTGCTCGATGACGTGCCTCTGGCGCCCATCCGTGCCAAGGCCAAGGTCTACATCATCGACCGTGCCGAGCAACTGCGCGCCAACACCGCCAACGCACTGCTCAAAACACTCGAGGAGCCGCCCGAGGGCGTTATGTTTATCCTGCTGGGCACCTCGGCAGACGTGATGTTGCCCACCATCGTGAGCCGCTGCCAGTGCGTGCCGTTTCGGCTGGTATCGCCCGCCGTCGCCGCGCAGGCCGTGAGCCGCGCCACCGGTCAGGACCCTGCGCGTTGTCGCATGGCCGTCGCCGTAGCGGGAAGCCCCACGCGTGGCATCGAGTTCCTCAAGAGCGCCGAGCGCCAGGACGCCCGCCGTCAGATGGTTCGCGCCATCGATTCGCTTATCGCCGCCGACGAGGCCGACGTGCTCAGCCGCGCCAAGTCACTCATCGTCGCCGTTAAGGCGCCGCTCGCCGAGGTCAAGTCCACGCAGGAAAAGGTGCTCGAGCAAAACGCCGATTACCTGTCGCGTGGAGCATTGAAGCAGCTTGAGGACCGCAACAAGCGTGAACTCAACGCGCGCGAGCGTTCGGGTATCATGGAAGCGCTGGCGAGCGCGCGGACGCTCATGCGCGACGTGCTGCTGACGCTTCAGGACGAGGCAGCCGACGTGGTGAACGAAGACGCGTGCGACACGATCGGGCGGCTTGCCGCCGCGACCAATGTTGCGGGTGCCACACGGGCGCTCGAGGCAGTCGCGACCGCCGAGCGCAACATCGCCAGAAACGTTACTCCCCAGCTGGCCATCGAGGTCATGCTGTTCGATATCAGGAAGGCACTGAAATGCCGTTAGTCGTACCCGTTAAGTTTACCTACGCCTTGCGCGACCTGTGGTTCGACCCGCAGGATCTGGATATCCTCGAGGCCGATTATGCCATTTGTTCCACCGAGCGCGGAACCGAGATCGGCCTGGTCACGGCCGATCCCTTCGAGGTGCCGCAAGACGAGATCGGTCAGCCGCTCAAGCCCGTGCTGCGCGTGGCGAGCGACATCGACCTGCAGCTTGCCGACGACCTGGCCATCCAGGGCGACGAAGCCATGGTCGACTTCCGCCGTCTGGTCAAAGAGCTCGACCTCGAGATGAAGCCGGTGGGCGTCGAGTACCTGTTTGGCGGCGAGAAGGCCGTGTTCTACTTTGCGGCCGAGGAGCGCGTCGATTTTCGCCAGCTCGTCAAGGATCTGTCCTCGACGCTGCACATTCGCGTCGACATGCGCCAGATCGGCGTGCGCGACGAGACCCGCCTGGTGGGTGGCTATGCCCAATGCGGGCAGGAGCTCTGCTGCACGCGCTTTGGCGGACAGTTTGAGCCCGTCTCGATTCGCATGGCAAAAGAGCAAGACCTGCCGCTCAATTCCTCCAAGATCAGTGGCGTCTGCGGTCGTCTGATGTGCTGCCTGCGCTACGAGTTCGAGGCCTACAAGGACTTTAAGAGCCGTGCGCCCAAAAAGAAGACGCTCATCGATACGCCGCTTGGCAAGGCGCGTATCCAGGAGTATGACACGCCGCGTGAGCAGCTGGTGCTGCGCCTGGAGAACGGCAAAGTCTTTAAGGTCAACCTGGCCGATATGACGTGCTCGGAGGGCTGCAAAAAGAAGGCCGCCGAGCAGGGCTGCAACTGCCGCCCCGACTGCGTGACGCGCGACGTGCTCGAGCGCATTGAGTCGCCCGAGATGCGTCTGGCGCTCATGGAGCTCGATCGCGAAAACGGCGTCGATGTGGGCGATGGCCTGTCGAGTGCCGACCGTCTGGCCGGTACGTCGATGCCCAAGCGCCGTCGTCGCGATGCCGAATCCGATGCTCGCGCCGGTCAGGGCCAGGGCGAGGGCCGTGGCCGCGGAAAGGGCCGCGGTAAGGTCGAGGCACCCGAGGCCGAGGAGGCCGCCGGTGGCCGTCGTCGTCGCAAGCGCTCGGGTTCGGGCGATGCCGGCGAGGCCGCTCCCGCAGGCAAGAACGCTTCCCGCGAGCGCGAGGCTCAGCAGCCCCAGCAGCAGAATCGCGGCGGTGGCATGAACCCCACACGTCGCCGCCGCCGTCATCTGTCGAGCGAGGAGCGCGAGGACGCCTTCCGCGCCGCAGCCGCTCGCGAGGCTGGTACCGCCCCCAAGGGTGGTTCGGGTTCCGATGCGCCTGCCGACAAGGGTGGCAAGTCACGTGGCGAGGAGGAGCGCGCGCCGCGTCCGCGCCGTCGCCATTCCTCGGGCGCGCAACAGAAGCCCTCAGTGCCCTCCGTGGCCGATCAGGTCTCGGATGGCGAGGTCAAGGTCACGCGCCGTCGTCCCGGGGATGGCGGGGGAGCGGCTGCCAAGGCTTCGCGTGGCGCCGCTCGCGACGAGCGCGAGCCGCGCGAGGATCGCGGTGGCGAGGGCTCGGCCGACCAGGGTCAAAAGCGCCGTCGCCGTCGTCGTTCCCGCAAGCCGCGCCAGGATGGTGGCGAGGGCTCGACCCCGTCTTCGTCCGCACCACAACCGCCCGCCGGCGAATAACGCCCGCGAGCGGATTTAACCCGCCTTGCCCCGAGCGCATCGGGGTATCATAGCGCCGAATCAACAACCCTCCCTGCGATCGAGCGTAGGGAGGGTTGTGTCTTGAAGAGCCATCTGAACATATTGAGCCGTCTGCAGGGTGCCGGTGCCCTACCGTTTGCGGACGAATTGCTACCGTTTGCCGAGTGGGCGGCACGCGAGGCGCTCGAGGCATTGTCGCCAACACGATGTGCCGGCTGCGAGCGCGCCGGTGCGCTTATTTGCCAAGACTGCCTGGCCGCGCTCACGCTCATCGACCCACGTCATAGCTGCACCCGATGCGGCGCCCCGTTTGGGGATTTCTGTGCACTGAGTGTTCGGTCGAGGGCACGTCCTCGGCAATGGCGGAGGCGCTCGACCGCTGCCTGGCGTGCGCCGTCTATGCGCATCCGCTGCCGCGCATCATTAAAGCGTACAAGGATGCGGGTGAGCGACGTCTGGCTCCGTATCTGGCGGAGCTGCTCTACGATACCGCCCTGCATGCCCAGGTCGTAGCGCCCGATCGCTACGGAGGTGTGTTGTCCGGCGCCGATGCAGTGGTGTTTGTGCCCGCGACGGCGGCGGCGTTTCGGCGACGCGGCTTCGATCATATGGAAGCCATCGCGCGCCCATTTTGCGAGCTGTCGGGTGTTCCCCTGCTCGATGCTCTCGTCAAGTACGGGCATGGCGACCAGCGCGAACTCGGTCGTGAGGAGCGCCGCGAGCGTGCCCAAGGCATGTACGAGACGGTTGAGGATGTGCACGGCCGCCGCCTGCTGCTCATCGATGACGTTATCACCACGGGCGCGACGATGGCCGCGGCTTCGGCGGAACTCAAGCGCGCCGGCGCCGCAGCAGTCGATGGCCTCGCTATCGCACGCGTTTGGTAGGGGTGGTTTTGTGGCAGTGAAGATTGAGCGGCGCAACGAGCCGACAGACGAACAGCTGGCGGCTTCCGTAATCCTAACAGGCGCCTCGGCGCTACGCATGATGCGCGCCGAGCGCCGAAAAATGGGTTACATCAGCTGGAGGGACTTCAATCCCGATGAAGAGCGCCGTGTGCTGCGCACGTCGTCGCCCTCGACCGAGGACATCTATCTTTCCGACTTGGTGCGGATTGGGGCCGCAAGCGGCGAGGTGCAAGAAGATCTTTGCTTGCTGGTGGGATCTGCGGCGCAGCGCCGCCGCATGCCTGGCGTGGGCTGGTCCGTATGCTCCGGGTTGCCCGCCGGCTCGATTCTAGAGGTGGAACCGGGGGTGTACAGTCTATCTCCCGAGGCCCTTTGTGTTGTCGTCGCCCGCGAGGTCGGCTGTATCCAGGCATTTGCCCTGGCCCAGGAGCTGTGCTCTAAGATTTCACTGAGTGACCGCGGGAAGTATCTGCCTCCCTACACCTCGCCCGTTACGAATAAACTTGCAAAGGACAAGGACCAGCCAGCAGACGTGGGCTACTTTGAGGTTGAGCCAGTGCTGACGCCCGATCGCCTGGCAGATTACCTTGCGGCATGCAAGGGGAGCGCGGCCAAGCAGCTGCGGCGGCTGTGCCCCTTTCTGTCGGAAAACCTGCGCTCACCCATGGAATGCATCATGCTTGCCATGTTTTCGCTTCCGTTTTCTTATGGCGGATTTGCCTGCGGTCCCTTTAAGACCGACCATAAGATCGAGTTCAACGACCGTGCGCAGGCGATCTCGGGGATGCCGTATGCGGTTTGCGATGCCTATCAGGAAGCAGCTCGGTTTGACCTGGAATACAACGGTGAGCAGGGCCATTCGTCTCGCGGCGGGCGCATTCACGATGAAAAACGCAATACGGGTTTGGCGTCCATGGGAATCGAGGTCGCGACGGTCAACAACGAGATGCTCTGCGACATGGAAGCGATGGAAGCGCTCGCATGGCGCATCCACCAGCGCATGGGTAAACGATATCAGAATCGTGTAGAGGCTCGTCGAAAGAGGCAAGATGCTCTGCTGAATACGCCCCGAGCGTGCTTTGGGCTCAAGCCGGCGTAAAACTATGGCTTTATAGGGGGTCTGTTTATATGCCATGTGCAAAAAACGGCAAATATGAGTACTGTTACTAGATTAGTGACAGCAAAAATAAAGAAACTTAGGCCGAAAAACTGGATTCAGCGAAGAGATAATAAACGAATGTGGAATATCTTGGCGCCAAGCGGGCTGTGCGGAACTCAAAAAGGGCTCGTGGGGCGGAAATACGCTGCTACTAAATTGGTAGCAGTACTCATATTTGCCGTTTTTTGCACACGGCACCCTGAGACGGGTGCCCCGGGCCTCCCCGTGGGGGAGCTCCGGGCTTCATGGGGGCACGAATGGTCCGCCCCGACCTGCGAAATCTGTGCTCGCGATGCGAATAACGTCCCTAACCTTAAACTATAGCTTGAACTTAGCTATAATGCGCTACGTTCCTGCCAGGCTGTGGTTGCGGACGGACGAAATGCCCATCCTAGTCCAAGACAGACGCGGTCAAAGGGATCCACGTAAGCGACCGCGTGCGCGCGGCGCGATCATGGCGCGTCCTAGATGTAAGCCGCACCGTCCGTTCTATTTTCTTTGGGGCAATACCGCCTCGCGGGCGAGCGGGCCAGTCGTGAAGGTGGCTGCGGCCTCCCGAGCAAACGCCCCGGTGCGCAAGTGTGGGGTCAAATACCAGGTCGGCTGGTGGGAACAACCCGATATTCCGTGCAGGGCACGGATCGTATACGACACAGAAGGCAGGGTAGCGGACATGGTGAGGGGCAGCTTGATGCATGCGGCTCGGTTAGGTGCTGGGACCGCGGTGGTCATTGCCGTTTTGGGCCTGAGTGGATGTGCGTTCAATCCACTGTCCACGTTCACGACGCCCACGATCGACCAGATCGAGCGCGAGACCGTTACCCCCACGGTATCGGACGATGCCCTGGTCACGCCGGGAACCCTGACGGTCGCCCTCGATACGTCCGACGCCCCACAGGCCATGCAGGATGCCGACGGAAACCTCACGGGCTATGCGGTCGATGCCGCTCGTGCCCTCGCATGCCGCATGGGTCTCAAGGTCGCTTTTGTCGATGCGCCCTCGGCCGATTCCGCGCTCAGCGATAAAAAGGCCGACATCTTTATTGGCGACATCAAGTCTGCGGGCGGCGACATCAGCTCGCTTGGCACCTGTCTGTACGATGCTGCCGCCGTGTTCGGCAAGACCAGCGACGGAGAGTCCCCGAGTGTCTCAACCGACACACTCAACACCGCTACCTTGGGCGTTCAGACTTCCTCGGCCTCGCAGGAAGCGCTTGCCAAGCAAAGCATCACGGCCAACCAAAAGACCTTCTCCAACATCAACGAGTGCTTCGAGGCACTCGAGTCGGGCGAGGTCGATTACGTGATCTGTGATTCCACGGCCGGTGGTTACCTCGCGCGCCTGATGAGCCAGATCTCCTATGTCGGCACGCTCGAGGCACCCTCCACGCTTGGCGTCGCAGGCCTTAGCTCTAACGATGAGCTGTGCCGTGCCGTGAGTGATGCCCTCGACGGCATCACGGTCGACGGCACGCTCGAGGCGGTCCACTGCGTCTGGTATGGCCAAATGCCCTATGACCTTACCGCCAAGACTGTTTCGGGGGCCAATGTGCAGGCATCCGACTCCACGTCCAACGAGACCGAGTCCTCCGATGGCGACGCCTCTGATAACAACGGCGACAGTCCGTCGTCTAGCCAGGAGGGCGCCATCACCGACGATGACATCAACAAGCTCAATAGCTAGTTATTGGTAGGGGTGGCGTCTGCCATACACCGAACAAGGCGCTTCTTCACGGTTTCAACACGCATGGCCGGGTCTCCCAAATAGGGGAGCCCGGCTTTTCTATTTTGGTAAAACTAGCAGGTCAAAGCTAATTTCCAGGAGAAAAATTAACTCCGTCGACGCCTTCCTATAGCGCACTTTGCCACGGAAAAGTGCGAGACTTCGGTATGCGGTATCAAGCAGTCGTTATTCGGGTCTTTGGGAATTCGCGTGATTAAATGCACGGCAATGGGTACATAGCCAGTACGGTAAGTCCCCGAGGCAGATTGGAGCCACGTATGGATATCAAGGTTTCTGGACGCAAGACGACGGTAACCGATGCTCTGCGTGCGCATGTGGATGAGAAAATCGGCGAGGCGCTCAAGGTTTTCGACATCGAGCCCATGACAGTCGACGTCGTGCTTCGTTATGAGAAGAACCCCTCGAACCCCAACCCGGCAATCGTCGAGGTCACGGCTCGTGCCCGCGGTTCGGTGATTCGCGTTGCCGAGCACGGCGCAGATATGTATGCTGCCATCGACCTCTCCGCCGATAAGGTCACCCGCCAGCTGCGCAAGTTCAAGACCAAGGTCGTGGACAACCGCCAGGGTGGTGCCAGTGCCGCGGATGTCGCGCCGGTCGAGCGCGTTGAGGATCTGGCCGACCTGCTGCTGCCCGAGGAGGACGACGACCTGCTCGTCCGCGAGAAGGTCATCGATGTCACCCCGATGACCGAGGAGCAGGCGCTGGTGCAGACCGATTTGCTGGGCCACGACTTCTACGTGTTCGAGAACGCGACGACCGGTCTCATCAATGTGGTGTATCACCGTAAGAATGGTGGATATGGCATCATCAAGCCCCGCATCGAAACACTTGACGAGTAAAATACGTTAACTTGCATGAGTTAACGGTTGGCGGCCATCCCATGCGGGTGGCCGCCTTTTTACGTAAGGAGTCGCTTTGATGGACAAGGCCGCATCCGCCGGTCATTCGAACCGTTGCCGCGTCGTCGTCGATACCTGCTGCGACTTTAGCCCCGAGGTCGCCGCGAACCTCGATGTCGATATCCTGGGTTTCCCTTTCATTATCGATGGCGAGGAGCGCACAGACGACATCTGGTCGAGCATGAGCCCTAAGGAGTTCTACGACCGCATGCGCGCCGGTGCCCGCGTGTCCACCTCGGCTGTGTCGCTCGGTCGCTATATCGAGTTTTTTACCGAGTGCGCCAAAGAGGGCACGCCCACGGTCTACCTGTGCTTTACCTCGGCGCTGTCGTCGAGCTACAACTCCGCGTGCCAGGCGGCAGATGTCGTGCGCGCTGAGTATCCCAACTTTGAGCTCTACGTGGTCGACAACGCTCTGCCCTGCGCGACCGGTGCGCTCTTGGCGCTCGAGGCCGTGCGCCAGCGTTCGGCGGGACTGACCGCCAAGCAGCTGGTCGATTGGGCAAACGAGGCAAAGACCTACGTGCACGGCTACTTTACGCTCGAGAGCTTCGACGCACTGGCTGCCGGCGGCCGCATTCCTCCCGCGGCGGCGCAGCTCACGGCAAAGCTCGACGTCAAGCCCGAGCTCTCCTACGACCTGGCCGGCTCGCTGTCGCTGATCGGCGTCAACCGCGGCCGCAAGAAGGCGCTCAAGTCCATCCTCAAGTCGTTCCGCGAGAACTACGTGCCCGATCGCACCATGCCCATCGCCATCATGACGGCCGATGCCGAAAAGGATGGTGACTGGCTCGAAGCCGCCATCCGCAAGGAGGAGGGTTGCGCCGACGTCACGATCATTCGCGGCTCCGTGGGTCCCACCATCGGCTCGCACGTGGGCCCCGGCATGGTGGGCTGCGCGTTTTGGGGTAAGAACCGCGCCGACAAGGCGTCGCTTTCCGACCGTATCGCCCGCCGCGTGCGCGGTCAGTAGGCAAGCGCTGCGTCCGTAATCGCCCTCGACTCACAGCCCAAACGCTGGCACCGAGTATTCAACCTGGTAACAACACCCAACCCAAAAGGAAAGGTTTCATGGCAAACAAGCTCTCCGTCGCATTCATCGGCACCGGAATCATGGGTGCCCCCGTCGCCGGCCACATTCTGGACGCCGGCTATCCCGTCACGGTCAACAACCGCACCAAGTCCAAGGCGGCGGCGCTTATCCAGCGCGGCGCCGTCTGGGCAGATACGCCGGCCGATGCCGCGGCGAACGCCGATGTCGTCTTTACCATGGTGGGCTATCCCTCCGAGGTCGAGGAACTCTACCTGGCGGGCGACGGCCTGCTCGCGTGCACTAAGCCCGGCGCGGTCTTGATCGACCTCACCACGAGCTCGCCCGAGCTTGCCCGTGACATTGCCGAGGCCGCCCAGGTTTCTGGTCGCATGGCGTTTGACTGCCCCGTCACCGGCGGCGAGTCGGGCGCTATCGCCGGTACGCTCACGGCTATCGTGGGCGCTACCGAGAACGACATCGCGCCGGTCCGCGACATCCTTGCCACCTTTGCGGCCAACATCTGCTGCTTCGACGGCGCCGGCAAGGGCCAGGCTGCCAAGCTCGCCAACCAGGTGTCGCTGGGCGCCTGCATGGTCGGCATGGCAGACGCCATGGCATTTGCCGAGCTGAGCGGCCTTGATCTGGAGAAGACCCGCCAGATGATCCTGGGCGGTACCGGCAAGTCCGGCGCCATGGAGAGCCTGGCTACCAAGGCGCTCGACGGCGACTACAAGCCCGGCTTTATGGTCGAGCACTTCATCAAGGACCTGCGCTTGGCGCTCGCCTATGCCGACGATCGCGAGCTTGCGCTGCCCGGCGCCGACGTGGCCTTTACGCTCTACGACATGCTCGATGCCATCGGTGGTGCCAAGCTGGGCACCCAGGCCATCACGGTCCTCTATAAGGAGGAGGCCGACGCCATCGCCGCCGGTCTGGACTGGTCGCAGTATCGTCCCGAAGAGCACGGTGCTCACGAGGACGGCTGCGGTTGCGGCGAGCACGGCGACGACCATGAGTGCGGTTGCGGCCACCACCATGGCGAGGACCACGAGTGCTGCGGCGGCCACGGCCATGATGATGGCCACGAGTGCTGCTGCGGCCACCATCACGGGGAGTAGCGCCCATGAGCTGGACGTTCGTGGTGCTTGCGCTGGTGCTCTTTCTCTTCGCGATCTACATTGGCTTTTTGTGCGGCCAGTGGGCGTGCGAAAAGCGCGTCATCACCAAGCGCGACTACTGGATTGCCAACTTTGCGGGAGCGGCGGCAGTCATCCTGCTGACCTGGGTGTTCTCGCTGTTCCCGCTGGTGCAGTTTGCGCCGATCGGCTGGCTCGGCGGCTTTATCGCCGGCCTTAAGATGAGCTTTGGCGAGTCCGTCGGTCCGTGGCGCAAACACGACGAGGTCTTTAACGTTAACAAGGCTCACCGCGCCGCCGCCGACGCGGGCGATGCCGAGGAGCGCCGCCGTGCGCGTCGCAATGGCGCGGCCGACCGACAGCTCATCTCGGTCACCGATGACAGCAAGGGTGCTGACAAGCACGCTAAGAAATAGTAAAAAGAGGTAACTATGGCAGAAAACAAAGACGAACAGCTCACCGACGAGGAGCTGGCACAGCTCCAGCTGGCAGAGGAGAACGAGAACGCCGTCGACCGCCTGGTCCAGGAGCTCGGCTGCCCCACGCGCCGCATCCGTCAGTTTGCCGCCCGCGTGCTGCACCTGCTTGCCGAGCGCGATCCGCAGCGCGTCGTGCCCTGCGTGCCCGCGCTGATCGAGGCGCTCGACCGCCCCGAGGCGCAGACCCGCTGGGAGGCTCTCGATGCCCTGACGGCGCTCGCCACCACCTGCCCCGAGCAGCTGGGCGATGCCTTTGAGGGCGCCGAGACCGCACTGTTCGACGAGATTTCCTCCACGCTGCGCTATGCCGCCTTCCGCCTGCTGTGCGTGTGGGGCGCCACGAGCGTCGAGCGTTCGCGCGAGGCTTGGCCCATCCTGGACGAGGCCATTCAGTGCTACCACGGCGACCTCGAGTATCGCGACATGCTCGGTTGCCTGTACGAGTTTGGCCAGGGCGAGATCGACGCCGAGGTCGCCGAGAAGCTTGCGCTGCGCCTTAAGTTCGATGCCGAGAACGGCAAGGGCAGCTATCTCAAGGCCCGTTCGAGCGAGATTTGCGAAATGCTTGTTAAACGCTTTGACCTTGATCTCTCCAAAAAGAAGAAGCGTGCTAGCGTTAAAAAATCTGACGCCGCCGAAGACGAGGAGTAACAGATTATGGCGCACGATGTAGTCCTGATTCCCGGTGACGGTATCGGTCCCGAGATTACGCAGGCCATGCGCCGCGTGGTCGAGGCCACCGGTGTCCAGATCAATTGGAATGTCCAGGAGGCCGGTGCCGGCGTCATGGACGAGTTTGGCACGCCACTGCCCCAGCACGTGCTCGATGCGGTCGCCGAGACCAAGGTTGCCATCAAGGGTCCCATCACCACGCCGGTCGGTACGGGTTTCCGCAGCGTCAACGTGGCCCTGCGCAAGCACTTCGACCTGTATGCCTGCGTGCGCCCCTGCCTGTCGCAGCCGGGCGACGGCTCGCGCTTCCGCGACGTCGACCTGATCATCGTGCGCGAGAACACCGAGGACCTCTACGCCGGCATCGAGTTCGATGAGGGCGCTGCCGAGGTCGAGGAGCTCTCGCAGCTCGTCGAGCGCTCGGGCCAGAAGACCTTCGCCGCGGATTCCGCCATCTCGATCAAGCCCATCTCCATCGCCAAGAGCCGCCGCATTGTGGAGTATGCCTTTGAGTATGCCCGCCGCTGCGGCCGCAAAAAGGTGACGGCCGTGCATAAGGCCAACATCATGAAGGCGACCGATGGCCTGTTCCTGCGCGTTGCGCGCGAGGTGGCCGCCAACTATCCCGATATCGAGTTCAACGATAAGATTGTCGATGCCACCTGCATGGGCCTGGTCCAGAACCCCAACGACTTCGATGTCCTGGTGCTGCCCAACCTGTACGGTGACATCGTGAGCGACCTGTGCGCCGGTCTGGTAGGTGGACTGGGTATGGCTCCGGGTTCCAACATCGGTGCCGACTGCGCCATCTTCGAGGCGACGCACGGCTCCGCGCCCGATATCGCTGGCCAGGATATCGCCAACCCCACGGCCGAGATTCTGTCTGCGGCTATGATGCTCGATCACCTGGGCGAGAACGACGCGGCCAATCGCATTCGCGCCGCCGTTTCTGCCACGCTCGACGAGGGTGAGCAGGTTACCGGCGACGTTCGTCGTGCCCAGACCGGCTCCGTTGAGGGCGCCGTGGGCACACAGGCCTTTGCCGATGCCGTTATCGCGCACCTGGCCTAAGGTATGCACGCTGCAAACGCCTAAATAGTACTTAAGTGTTTGCGTATAACCTAAGAATCAATACGCCCGGCGCTCTGTCGGGCGTATTCTATTGAGGACTATGTTTCCTAACAAGGAGTAACCGATATGGGTTTGATTCAAAAGAAGGACGAGAAGGACGAGATCGACGGCATCCAGATCATCGAGCGCGGCGAAGGCCCCGACGGTGACGAGGACGAGAAGATCGACCTGGTCGCCGGTACGTCTGCCGAGCACATTGCTGCCGGTACGACGGCCGAGGAAGAGGACGCCCGTCTGGAGGCTCAGATTGCCGCGGATGCCGCTGACGAGAATCTGATGCCCGAGGCCCAGGATGAGGACGACGATATCCTGAGTTCCGATGAAGACGATCGCGTATCCAAGCACAAGAAGACGATGATCGCCGCCTTTGTGGTTGCAGTCGTGATCGCTGCGGTGGTCGGCTTCTTTATTGGCAATGGCGGCTTTGGCGGCAAGGGTGTCGGCTCGGCGACCCTGACCGAGGACCAGCTCGATTCGACCGTGGCAAGCTATAGCTACAACGGCAAGAAGAGCGATATCACCGCGCGCGAGGCCATCGAGAGCCAGTACAGCCTCGACACCGTCAAGGATAGTGATGGCAACTACACCGCTCCTTCTGCCGACGTTATCCTGTCCTACGTGCGCAACCAGATTCTGCTGGACGCTGCCGAGGACGAGGGCATTACCGTCTCTTCCAAGGAAATGAAGCAGTACGCCGAGGATTCCATCGGCACCTCCGACTACAAGACCATGGCCACGCAGTATGGCGTGTCCAAGGATCAGGCCAAGCAGATCGTCCGCCAGTCCGCGACGCTGCAGAAGCTCTACAAGAAGAAGGTGGGCGATAGCTCCGCAAGCATGCCGACCGCTCCGACCGAGCCTTCTGACGGCAATGAGGACACCGCGAGCAAGGATTACGCCGACTACATCATCAACCTTGCCGGCGACGAGTGGGATAGCGAGAAGGGCACTTGGAAGGACGCCGACAGCACCTACGCTAAGGCCTTTGCCGACGATGCCTTTACGGCCGATAGCGCTACCTATAAGCAGGCCATGACCGCCTACTACACTGCTTATCAGCAGTATTCCTCGCAGGCTTCGAGCGCCAGCTCCAAATGGACCGAGTACGCTAACGGCCTCTACGCCAAGGCCAACATCAGCATCTACGGCCTGTTTGCGTAAAGAGTCGCACGGCTCATCGAGCATCTAGCCGATAGACAGCAGAAAGTCCGCCAGTACGGAAGTCGTTCTGGCGGACTTTTTGCGTTGAGGGCGTGATTGGCGGCTTAATTATGGCTATTCATCTTTAAGTCCAAAAAGGTTATCGGCTTCATCGTCAGGCATATATTCCAGTACATCGCCCGGTTGGCAGTCGAGTGCCCGGCATATCGCGTCAAGAGTTGAAAAACGTATGGCAGAAACCTTGCCCGTCTTAATGCGTGACATATTGACCTGGGAGATGCCCACGCGTCCCGCAAGCTCTTTGGATGAGATCTTGCGTTCGGCGAGCATGCGGTCAAGCCGCAGAATAATCATGGATTCCCCCTAGAGCAACTCGTCATCTTGTTTTTGCAGGATATACCCGTAGCGGAAGATGCTGGCAATCAGGCAAATAATCAGGCCCGCAAAGAGCATGGAGGGCTCGAATAACTGGCCGGCGAACGCATCCGTAAAGCTGCCGCCAAATCCTGAGAGTATCATTCCCGTGATTACGGCACCAAGAAGCCTCACGGCAACGCCGCCGATAAGGAATAAATGTCCTACTCGACGAAGTGTCTGGTTACATTCAAGGTCAAAGGGCCTGCCTTCCTTTTCAATGTTTAAGAAAAGCCTGCGCACGCTTAGCGCGATGGTAAGCGCGAGGCATGTCATCAAGAGGCTCCCTATGGCAGTGTGACCATCGTGTGCGACGAGCATAAGTGGGGTCTGCGCATCGGTACCGACGATAGCCAGGCACGGCCCTTCGCCGCCTTGAAGTTCTACGGATTGGAGACACGACCCTTGGGAGAGGCTAGGCAATACGAGTAGAAGGTCAATCGCAATGACTGCGAGAAGTCCCAGAGCGAGCGCCACGGTGGTGCAGATTGTGGCCCATTTGCAGATGCGAGTGAGCTTCCTCAGATCGGCTATTGCCTGTTCACGGTCGATGGCTTCATTCGATTTGGATACGTTCCAGCGGATCATAGCTCCTCCAACCAATGTCTTGGATGATACTTGTATCTTATATCATATTTAATGATAAACGATAAACAATTACAGATTAGAGTAAGTAATGTTTGTGAGACGAATAGCGAGAGCTATGGCTCATTTTGGGTGTCGGAGTTTGGCGCGCGGGGGATGAGGACAAATGTCAAAACTTCCCTTGATCGCGCAAGCGCTCCATTGTGTTTCCCTAATTCATCTGGGAAAACGACTGCAAACGATTGCAAGTAACCGGTGAACGGTCGAAAACTACCGTTCACCGATAATCTCAAAACTGGTTCTAACTGGTATTAAGTCAAAAAGACCAATTCACATATCTTCACAATGACCTGCAATTTTTCTACACGCTATTTTTAGCCGCCCTGCGTTGTTTAGACACAGGAAAAGATCCGATCTTTTGCCAAAACATTTCGAAACGGTTTCAAAACCGCAGGTAGAAGTGTTAACGACCGGTAAACGGTCGATTTATCACCGTGAGCGGTGCAAAAACGTTTTACCGTATGAATCAAGGAAAGCGACCTCTTCTGGGGTGATATAGTGACAACAACACATCACGTGGTTACTACCAGTTTAGAAACCACTGGTCTTCAAAGAACGCTTTCCAAGAAGCTTTAAGGGCGAGCGCCCGCTGGCTTCCGAAAATCATCGGACTCAGATTGTACACACCTTCGGAAGGGAAATTTGAATGGTTGGCTTTATTCTTACCGGTCATGGACAGTTCGCACCCGGCCTTGCAAGCGCTATCGCGATGGTTGCTGGCGACCAGCCTGCTTTTACCGTCGTTCCTTTTGAGGGCGACCAGGCCGCATCCTACGGTGAGGATCTCCGTGCCGCTATTACCGCCATGCGCGAGGAGTGCGATGGCGTGCTCGTCTTTACCGACCTGCTTGGCGGCACCCCGTTCAACCAGTCGATGATGATTGCCCAGGATGTCGACAACGTCGAGGTTCTGACTGGCACCAACCTTCCCATGGTTATTGAGCTTCTGTTCCTCCGCGGCAATGCCACGCTCGCCGAGCTTGGCGAGCAGGCCGTGACCGTTGGCCAGACGGGCGTCACCGCCCAGACGGTCGCATCCGTTGCCAGCTCCGAGGAAGAGGATATCTTCGGCGACGAGGACGGCATCTAATGGCCGATTTCGGAGCCAACGTCCTGAGCTCCTCGGTCGCCCTTTTAGGCCTGCTTGTCATCATGGGCTTGATTTACACCATCTGGTCGCAAATCAACATGAAGAAGAAGCAGAAGTACTTCAAGGAGCTGCACACCGAGCTCAAGCCGGGTCAAGAGGTTCTTTTCGCCGGCGGTATCTACGGAACCGTCAAAGGCATCGAAGGCGAGAAGGTCCAGATCAAAGTCCGATCCGGAGCCGTCGTAGATGTTTCGCGTTACGCGATTCAGGAGATCAAGTAACTGTCGTCAGCAAATAACGAAAGGAAGCTGATCAACATGGCAGAACCCAACATTCTTCTTACCCGCATCGATAACCGACTGGTTCATGGTCAGGTTGCCACCCAGTGGAACTCCACCCTGGGCTCCAACCTCATCCTCGTCGCCAACGACGACGTGGCGTCCAACACCATGCGCCAGAACCTCATGAAGATGGCCGCTCCCGCCGGCGTCGCTACGCGTTTCTTCTCTCTGCAGAAGACCATCGACGTCATTGGCAAGGCGAGCCCGCGCCAGAAGATCTTCATCGTGGCCGAAACACCGGAAGACGTGCTTACGCTCGTCAAGGGCGGTGTGCCTATAAAGAAGGTAAACATCGGCAACATGCACATGTCGGAAGGAAAGCGCCAAGTCGCCACCTCCGTCGCAGTTAACGACGAGGATGTCGCTGCGTTTAAAGAGCTGCAGGAATTGGGGGTGGAGTTGGAGATCAGGCGCGTTCCGAGCACGCCTGTTGAGGACACGAGCAAGCTCTTCTCGTAATCCTCGTGATCCACGTTGTCAGGAGTGAAACCCTGACGTTCTGTACGTGAAATCCAAAGTGCGTACATACATTTTGAAAGGAGGAGCAAGATGGAATACTCGATCATCCAGATCGCTCTGGTCTTCGTCGTCACGTTCATCGCGGCAATCGACCAGTTTGACTTCCTCGAGTCTCTCTATCAGCCCATCGTCACCGGCGCCGTCATCGGTCTTATCCTTGGCGACCTCAACACCGGTCTTCTCGTGGGTGGTACCTATCAGCTCATGACGATCGGCAACATGCCGATCGGAGGCGCTCAGCCGCCTAACGCCGTCATCGGCGGCATCATGGCAGCCATTCTCGCTATCGCCACGGGCCTCGAGCCCAACGCGGCAGTCGGCCTCGCCATTCCGTTCGCTCTGCTTGGCCAGCTTGGCGTTACCCTGGTCTTCACGCTTATGTCCCCGCTTATGTCCACGGCCGATAACATGGCTCACAACGCGGACACCAAGGGCATCGAGCGCCTGAACTACTTCGCCATGGCTCTGCTCGGCCTGATCTTCGCTGTCGTCGTCACCCTGTTCTTCATCGCTGGCGCTACCATCGGTCAGACCATCGCTTCTGCCATCCCGACTTGGCTGCAGACCGGTCTCTCCGCTGCAGGCGGCATGATGCGCTTCGTCGGCTTCGCCGTCCTGCTCAAGGTTATGATGAACCGCGATATGTGGGGCTTCTTCCTCATGGGCTTTGGCCTCGCGCTCATCACCGTTGCCAACGATTCGCTGGCAACCCCTGCTCTGCTCATCCTCGCTCTCATCGGCTTCGGCATCGCTTTCTGGGACTTCCAGCAGCAGACCGAGCTGAAGGGTGCAGCTGTTTCTGACGGAGGTGACTTCGAAGATGGCATCTAATGAGTATGTGATCCCGGAGCACTACGAGGATCTCACTCCTGCTCCGCAGCTCGACCAGAAGACCCTCAACAAGATGGCTTGGCGCTCCTGCTTCCTGCAGGCATCGTTCAACTACGAGCGCATGCAGGCCGCTGGCTGGCTTTACTCCATCATCCCCGGTCTGGAGAAGATCCACACCAACAAGAACGACCTCGCGGCTTCCATGAGCCACAACCTGGAGTTCTTCAACACCCACCCGTTCCTCGTCACCTTTGTTATGGGCATCGTGCTTTCGCTCGAGCAGAACAAGGTTGACATCCCCACGATCCGCGCCGTCCGCGTCGCCGCAATGGGCCCGCTCGGTGGTATCGGTGACGCCCTGTTCTGGCTGACGCTCGTGCCTATCACGGCCGGCATCACCTCCAACATGGCCATCAACGGCAACGCCGCTGCACCGATCATCTTCCTGGTGATCTTCAACGTCGTCCAGTTCGCTCTGCGCTTCTGGCTCATGAACTGGTCCTACAAGCTTGGCACCAGCGCTATTGACGCTCTGACCGCCAACATGCAGGCCTTCACGCGTGCCGCTTCCATCATGGGCGTCTTCGTCGTCGGTTGCCTGGTCGTCACCATGGGTGGCACCCAGATCAACCTCCAGATCCCCAACGGCACCACCCGTGGCCTCTCCGCTACTACCGTGATCGTCTCCGAGAAGGAGGCCGAGAACTTCACCGGTATGGAGGGTATCGATACCGAGACCGCTGAGGCCGGTACCATCGCCATGACCGATGAGGACGGCAACGCCCTCACCGCTTCCGATGCCGACGGCAACGCTGTCGAGTGCGGCGTCACCGATCTGGGCAACGGCATGGAGTCCGTTACCTACGGCACCGTTACCGAGGATCCGGTCAACTTCTCTGTTGCCGACACCCTCAACACCATCGTCCCGAAGCTCGTCCCGCTTATGCTTACGCTGCTGCTTTACTACATGTTCGCTAAGCACAGCTGGACCCCGACCAAGGGCATTCTCCTGCTCTTCGTCCTTGGCATCCTGGGCGCTGGCCCGCTTGGTCTCTGGCCGAGCATCTGGTAAGGCTCTAGCTTGAGGGGTGTGTCCCTACGCGGCTCACACCCCGACCCCTTAAGCCATGTGTATGTTAAAAGCCGCGTGCTCGAAAGAGCGCGCGGCTTTTGTTTTCTTGTTGATTCGGGTGTGGCAGACAGATAATGCTAAACACCCTAGGTAGTTAGCCGAATTCGAGCAAAAGGGAGGATAGGATGGCGATCGGAGCGCGTAAGCAACCGCTGTACGATCAGCTGGTCGATATTCTGACCGAAAAGATTGACCATGAATATCGCGCCGGTGACATGATTCCTTCCGAGCGCGAACTTTCGGAGCGCTATGGTCTCTCGCGCACTACGGTACGCCTGGCTCTGCAGGAACTGGAGCGTTTAGGACTGGTGGTTCGGCAGCACGGTCGCGGTACCTTTGTGACCGACCGTTCGGCAAAAGCGACCAATCTTATGCAGTCCTACAGCTTTACCGAGCAGATGCGCGCGATGGGTCGAGAACCCGAGACCACGATTCTCGAGTTTTGCGAGATGGAGGCCGATAAGAATCTGGCCGAGCATATGGGATTGCGCATCGGTGATCGCATTTTTAAGCTCAAGCGCCTTCGTTCTGCCGACAACATGCCCATGATGGTCGAACGCAGCTATCTACCGGTTCGTCAATTTCTGTCCCTAAAGCGACCGCTGCTGGAGCGTAAGCCGCTTTACGATGTGATTGAGCAGGACTTTCAGCAAAAGATTCGCGTGGCCGAAGAGGAGTTCTATGCGAGCATAGCCCGTCCCACCGATGCCCACCTTTTGGGAATTGTCGAGGGCTCGCCTGTGCTCGATTTGGTCAGGACTACGTATAACGAGTCAAACGAGGTAGTGGAGTACACACTCTCGGTTGCTCGTGCCGATCAGTTTAAATACAAGGTTTACCACCAGCGCAGTAACTAGTGCTCGCATCGTTTCCATATGGTGATTCTTTGCATTTAACTGGTTACTACCAGATAACCAACCGAAGTGTATAATTGCACGTCAGAGGATTACTTCTAGAGAGAGGTATTAGAAATGTTCGAGAAGAGTGTCGAGGAGCTCACCGAGCTCGGCGCCCAGATCACCACGGCCGAGATTGCTCAGCAGCCCGAGCTTTGGCGTGATACGCTCAACATCTATCGCGAGAACAAGGAGGCCATCGAGGCCTTCCTGGCCGAGGCTCGCGCTATGGGCGAGGGCCGTCTGTCCGTTGTCTTCACCGGTGCCGGTACGTCCGACTACGTTGGCGATACCTGCGCCCCGTACCTGCGTCACGCTGGCAACACTGATCTCTACGACTTTAAGCCCATCGCCACGACCGACATCGTGAGCGCTCCGCGCGATTTCCTGCGCGCCGAGGATCCCACGCTCGTGGTTTCCTTTGCCCGCTCTGGCAACAGCCCCGAGAGCCTTGCCGCCGTTGCCGTTGCCAAGGAGCTCGTCCACAACGTCAAGTTCCTCAACATCACCTGCGCTCCCGAGGGCAAGCTCGCCGTCGAGTCTGCCGATGATCCCAATGCGCTGACGCTGCTCATTCCGCGCGCCAACGACAAGGGCTTCGCCATGACCGGTTCTTATTCCTGCATGACCCTGCTCTCTACCCTTATTTTCGACACTGCCTCTGACGAGCAGAAGGCCGAGTGGGTCGAGACCATCGCCAAGATGGGCGAGGAGGTCATCGCTCGTGAGCCTGAGATCGCCGATTACCTGGCTGGCGACTTCAACCGCGTGACCTACTTGGGCTCTGGCTCCTTCGGTGGCCTTGCCCAGGAGAGCCAGCTCAAGATCCTCGAGCTCGCTCACGGTCTGGTCGCTACTTCCTACGACACTTCCATGGGCTATCGTCACGGACCTAAGTCCTTCGTCGACGATAAGACCCTCGTGTTCGTGTTCGTCAACAACGACGCCTACACCCGTCAGTACGACATCGACATCCTCAACGAGATCGGTGGCGACAAGATCGCTCAGCACACCGTTGCCGTTCAGCAGGATGGCGCTACCGTCTACGAGGGCGAGTCCTTCACCTTTAAGGGCTACGAGGCGCTTCCCGAGGGCTACCTTGCTCTGCCGTTCGTGATGTTTGCTCAGGCTATCAGCCTGCTCAACTCCGTGCGCGTGGGCAACACGCCCGACACGCCGAGCCCCACCGGTACGGTCAACCGCGTGGTTAAGGGCGTGACGATTCACCCCTTCACCGCTTAATCGCGTCCCCCTGTAAGGGCGCCCGTCCGCTCATAACGGCGGGCGGGCGCTTTTTGTTTTTACGTGGGCTGGGTATAAGCATCACCACAGTCAACTGCTTTAGAAGCAAGGAGTGCATATGAGCACGTACGCAATTAAGGCTGACAAGTTCTTCTTGCCGGCAGGCCCGCAACTGGGCGGCTATCTTATGGTCGAGGATGGCGTCTTTGGCGCCTGGCAGGCCGACGAGCCCTCTTGCGAGATTAAGGACTACACGGGATCGTGGATCGCACCGGGTATGGTCGATACTCACATCCATGGCTTCTACAACCACTCAACTACCGATAACGATCCCGAGGGCATTGATATCAGCTCGACCGAGCTCGCCCGTCGCGGTACCACCAGCTGGCTGCCCACGACGTTCACCGATGGCGTCGAGCAGATCAAGGATGCCTGCGCCGCCATCGCCCAGGCTGACGAGGGCCGCGGCCCCGACTTCTGCGGTGCTCGCATTCAGGGCATCTACCTGGAGGGCCCCTTCTTTACCATGAAGCACGTGGGCGCGCAGAACCCCGCTTATCTTATCGATCCCTCCGAGGAGGTCTTCGATCAGTGGCAGGAGGCTGCGGGCGGTCGCATCGTTAAGAGCGCCATGGCGGCCGAGCGCGACGGTGCCGCTGCTTATGCGGCTGCTCTGAACGCCAAGGGTGTGGTGACCAGCATCGGTCACTCCGACGCCACCTACGATGAGTGCATCGCCGCCATCAACGCCGGTGCCAGCTGCTTTACGCATACCTATAACGGCCAGCGCGGGCTGCATCACCGTGAGCCCGGTGTCGTGGGCGCTGCCATGTCCACGCCCGAGACCTACGCCGAGATCATCTGTGACGGCAAGCACGTAAACCCTGCCGCCATCAAGGCGCTGCTGCAGGCAAAGGGCTGGCAGCACACGGTGCTCATCACCGACTGCCTGGGTTGCGGCGGCATGCCCGAGGGCAGCTACACCAGTGGTGGCATGGACGTCATTATGAAGGACAACCTGTGCTGGCTCGCCGACGGCAAGAGCATTGCCGGCTCGGTGCTCACGCTTGCCCAGGGCGTCAAGAACATCGTCGACTGGGGCATCGCCAGCGCCGATATCGCCATTCGCATGGCAACTGAAGTGCCGGCACGCTCCGCGCACATCGAGGATAAGTGCGGCAGTATCATGCCGGGTCGCGACGCCGACTTTGTCGTGTTCGACCATGAGCTCACCCTCGTCGAGACGTATGTTGGCGGCCAGAGCGTCGGCAACGCCTTTACCGAGTAACGATAGAAAAAGACGGCGGGCCCGAATCTGCTCGGACCCGCCGTATGGGTTAAACGCTCAAAAGCACCTTAACAGTTACAGCTTGTTAGCGATCTTCTTTGCCGTGCGCTTGACGCCGGCCACAAGACCCCCCGCGGGATGCTCCTTTTCGTATGCTAGACGCTTCTCGCGCTTGGCATACTCTTCGACGATGATATCGCCGTACTCATCTTCGATTTTGTCGAAGAAATCGACAGCTCCCTTAATCTCTTCGGCAGTTGGGTGCCCCTTCTGGACACCGCCGGTGAGTTTGAACGGCCCCCACGTATCAAAGCCGGGACAGCCGTAGACGCCCATAAAGATGGCCTGCCTCATGCGGCAGATGCCATCGATATCCTTGCCGTACCACTTGTTTTTGCCACCGTAGGTCATAAGGCCAAACACCTTGTCCTGCGGCTGCAGCACGTTAGTGAGCACGCGCGCCATATCTTTGTCGATCTCGGAGTAATAGATGCCCGTGGCGACACCGATCAGATGGTATTCGTGCAGGTCGGGGTACTCGTTTTTACCGAGTGACTTCACGTCGAGGGTATCGATTTCGGGGTGTGCCTCAACGATGGCGTCCACGAGCTTTTTCGTATTGCCGTGGTGGCGTGAGGCATAAAGGATGATGGTTCGCATAAGAAGGCCTTTCAGCTGTAATTGCATCAATGTCTGTATGGTACCCCGTTGCATGCCTGGGAAACCGGACGCATCGATGAACGTGCGGGTTTGTCCTTTGGTCAGGGCCGAGACGGGTTCTTGCGAGCAAAAAGCAGTTGTTCGAAAGGATGGACAATGGAATACGCTCTCTCCAACGATTCGATTTCTATCAAGGTCTCCACGGCCGGCGGCTCGTTTACCTCGATTGAGGCTGGAGGTCGCGAGTACCTGTGGCAGGGCGATCCCGCCGTGTGGTCCGGCCAGGCACCGATTTGCTTCCCGATTTGCGGAGGTTTGCGCGATAACAGCGCCATGACGTTTGCCGGACATCATGTGAAGCTCGCCCGCCACGGCTTTGCGCGCAAGCAGGAGTGGAAGCTGTTGAGCCAAAGCACAAACGAGCTGGCTATGTGCCTGGCATCCGAGGATAACGCCGCGCTGCTGAGCGATTATCCGTATCCGTTTAAACTTGTCGCCCGCTATACGCTCGAGGACGCCGCCGTGCGTGTCTCCTATGAGGTTACCAACGAGGGCACCGAGGACATGCCGTTCTTTATCGGTGGACACCCCGGCTTTAGGTGTCCGCTCGACGAGGGTGAGTCCTATACGGACTACGAGTTGCGTTTTGAGAAAGACGAGGCTGCGGAGCTCTGCACCGCCGTTCCCTCGACCGGATTGATTGATGTGGACAGGCGCTCCAAGAACCCCATGGTGGGAAAGACGCTGCCTTTGTCGCATGAGCTCTTCGATTTTGCGGAGACCATCTTTGACGTGCTCGAGAGCCGTCAGGTCACGCTTTCCAAAAAGGGCGAGGACAAGGGCGTTCGCCTGAGCTTTGAGGGCTTCCCGTACCTCATTGTGTGGAGCAAGCCCGAGGGTGATTTTGTGGCAGTTGAACCCTGGGGCGGCCTCTCGACCTGTTCCGATGAGGATGACGTGCTTGAGCACAAGCGCGGCTGCCTTATCGCCAAGCCCAAAGATACCATCGTGTGCTCGTTCACAATCGAGATTCTGTAGTCGCATGTAGCCAATTCGTTTTGCAAGGCATAAGGAGCCTGCGAGATAAGGAGCTAGAAATGATCCTCACCGTTACGATGAACCCGTCTGTCGATACGCGCTATCAGCTCGATGAGCTCATTATCGACGACGTCAACCGCGTGACGCCCGAAAAGACCGCCGGCGGTAAGGGCCTCAACGTGGCCCGCGTCCTGGGCCAGCTGGGCGACGATGTCGTGGCAACCGGCTTGCTTGGTGGTCATATGGGCGCCTATATGGCCGAGCTCATGGATGCCAACGGCATTAAGAATGATTTTGTGCCCATCAAGGGCGAGACCCGCATCTGCCTCAACATCCTTCATGCTGGCAACCAGACCGAGTTGCTCGAGAGCGGCCCGACGATTGCCCCCGAGGAACTCGATGCCTTTACCGCTAAGTTCGCCGAGCTTGCGAGCAAGGCCGATGTCGTTACCATCTCGGGTTCGCTGCCCCGCGGCGTCGAGGCGGACTACTACGCCAAGATCACGGGCATTGCAGAGAACGCCGGCGCCAAGGTGCTGCTCGATACCTCGG
The DNA here is from genome assembly GCA_900541195.1 of uncultured Collinsella sp. Classification (GTDB taxonomy): domain Bacteria; phylum Actinomycetota; class Coriobacteriia; order Coriobacteriales; family Coriobacteriaceae; genus Collinsella. Next base: position 30,627 of record UQIY01000025.1, read on the forward strand.
GCGCCTCGCTCGAGGCTGCGCTCAAGTCCGAGGTCAAGCCTGAGCTGGTTAAGCCTAACCTGACCGAAATTAACGGCCTTCTGGGCACGAGCTTTACCACCGACGATGTGGACGAGCTCCGTTCCGCGCTCGCCTCTGACGCCCGCTTCTCCGATATCCCCTGGGTCGTCGTGTCCATGGGCGCTGCCGGCTCCGTTGGTTTCCATAACGGCCGTGCATTCCGCGCCAAGACCCCCGATATCCCCGCCGTTAACGCTACGGGCTCTGGCGATTCGACCATTGCCGGCTTCGCACATGCGATTGCTGCCGGCGCCGACGACGAGACGGTGCTGCGTACCGCCAACACCTGCGGCAAGCTCAATGCCATGGATCCCATGACTGGACACTTGGTTATGGATCGTTGGGACGAGGTTTACAACGGCGTTGTCGTGACCGAGCTGTAGGAGCTTGTGCTGCGGCCCCGGCATCGGTTGCTAGCTCATGTCGACGACAAGTGCAGTAGCATTATGCCGGGGCGCGACGCCGACACTGTCGTGTTCAATCCCGACCTTACCCTGGTCGAGACGCATGTGGGTGGCAACAGCGTCGGTAATGCGTTTGCCGAGTAGCCGCCAAAGAAACGATCCGAGAGGGGATTTAGATGATTTACGGTGCATTGGGCGATATCGAGGAGTACCGTGGAATGCTCAAGGGCCTCGACGTGCTGATCGATTGGCTCGAGGAGAACGATCCGGCGAAGCTCGAGGTCGGCAGCCATCCGATTCTGGGCGACAAGGTCTTTGCGAACGTCATGGCTCCCACGACGCGTCCCGAAGCCGAGGCTCACTATGAGACGCATCAGCGCTATCACGACCTGCAGATCGACGTCGAGGGTCGCGAGGCCTTTAAGGTTGCCACGGGCAGCCTGACGCTGGTCCAGGAGTTCGACGAGAAGGACGACTACGATCTGGTCGATTCCGACGCCTCGATCGCCGGCGATCTTGCTGACGACAAGTTTGCGCTGTTTGTTGCCGGCGAGCCTCACATGCCCACGCTCGAGTTCCCGGGCGATGGCGCGCAGCCGGTCAAGAAGATTTGCTTTAAGCTGCTTGCAGATGCTTACTGGGAGGAGTAGCGCGCTGCTCGGCTGAGCTGTTCGTGTTGCGAGCGTTATCCCTGTCTCTTATACACATCTCCGAGCCCACGAGACCGGAGCCTATCTC
>UQIY01000026.1 GCA_900541195.1 uncultured Collinsella sp.
ATTAATGGATGGAAACGGATGTTCTATCGGGACACACATTTTGTCCTATAAGCCGGTTTTTGATGCCGTTGGGAGGGTCGTAGTGACCGTCTACCGAGAGTGGAAATATTTTCTGAAGCTCTGACCTGCGACGTCAAGTTTTTGGTCAGCTTTTGGCAAGGCCTGCGGACGGAAGCATACGATAGCGTAATGGTATTCTCTCCGCCGTGATGGTTATGGGGTTGGCCATGCTCGATAAAGGCAAACATTTTCCTCAGTCATATGCAAGGATGCTATTCTCGGTCCTTGGAATTCATCAAGATGGACAGCTGCTTATAACAATTGATCCTTGGGATGAACGCCGTGCTCGCGAGCTTATGCAGGAAGAGCTCATGCTTCGTCTTTACAACCATGTGTATGCGGATCCGGTCTATTGGAATAATCTTGGGGTTGAAGATCGCATCTTTCAGTTGGCATCCGCTATTGCGGTCGTTGAACCGGATGCTGTGTTTTGCGGATCGACGGCAGCGCTGCTCTACGGCATCGGCTCGGCGTATACGCTTCTGGATAAAGTACAAGTGCTGCTGCCACGGTCTACAAGGCGCGATACATATGAGTTCGTTGAGTATCGTCGATGGCGCCCGGGCGAGGTATGGCGTCTCGGCCCGTTTACGCTTACAGACCCCTATCGGACGGTGGTCGATATTGCCCGCACGAGTGCATTTCGGTATGCGCTTGGCTACGTCGATGGATTGGCTCGTGAGTACGATGTTGACCGCGAGGAGCTGCGTGTGTATGCACAGGCCAATTGTCGCGGTTTGCATGGCATCTCCCGTGCGTTTGGCGTGTTCGAATATATGGACGGAAGGTCGGATAACGGGGGAGAGTCCGAGGCGCGAGCGGCAATGATCCTTGCAGGCGTCGTTGCGCCCGAGCTTCAGGTTGAGATTGATCGGCCAGGAAACGCCTGCTATTATCTGGCAGATTATGGTTGGCAGATGCCAGATGGGTCATGGATGTTGGCAGAGCTTCATGGTTTGGGTAAGTTTGAGGATGAAACTCAAAAAGATTCGGAACATGCTGCGGCAAAAACCTATCGAGCCGCCTTATTGCGCGATGCGAACTTGCGTGCCATGGGTCATAACGTCATTCATTTCAAGCTATCGGACACCTACGACGTAGAATCGTTCGGTGCCATGATGCGCGGTTATGGCATTCCGACAACAAAACCCTACGCCGACTCCCGATAGCGAAATCGTTCGCAGCCAACCTTCAATATGTTGCGGTGAAATACGGACTGTTGAGGCCTTTAAAGGCATAAAACAGTCCGTATTTCACCGCAACTTAGGAGGGGATGGGGTTAGCTGCGGGATTGGTGGCGGAGTTTGTCGATGGTGGCGTCGGTGCCGTGGTCGCGGGCGTCGGTGCCGTGACTGTGGGCTTCGGCTGCGGTTTGGCGCTTTCGGCGGTAATCGATCATGCCTTGGATGATGGGCTTACCAAAGCTCACGACATCATCGTTGTAGATGGCGGTTCGGGCTGCGAGGAGGCAGTCGGTAAAGTCCATATGGGTCTTGCCAAAAAGTTTGACGGCAAGGGCGACAACGGTGGGCTCGTCGACCATGACGTCATCGAGCAGCCTTTTCATGGCCGCAGCAATCTCAACGCGGGGAACCTTATAGACGTCGCGCAGCGTGACCACGACGCGCGTGATGATTTCGGGATAGACACGAGCGGTGCGCGTGGCGATGACCTTGGCGGCGCGCGGTGACAGGACTTCGTCGTCAAGCAGGTAGCGTAGGATGACGGTCTCGTCGATGATGGCGCTACTCATGGATATCTACTTCCTCGGGACCCAAAATCGAATCGTCGCTTTCTGTGGCAAGGTATTCAATCCAGGCATTGCGCTCCTCGGAGCGGCGATTGGGGTCACCGTATGCTTTGAGCGATCCATAGGCGGCGGTGCCGTCCTTTGAGCGCACGGCGACCGGCTGAAAGGGGAGCTTGCGCATCAAAATGCTCTGCGCGACAAATAGACGGACGGCCTCGGCGAGCGATGTGCCCATGGCGTCGTAGAGATGTTCGGCATGCTGCTTGTCTTCCTCGCGAATGCGCACCTGCAGGATGGCTCGTTTTTGAGTCGATGACATCACTGGCCCCCTTAATGAGCGTGCAATATAGTCGGTCAAATGCGGCATGTGCCGATACTTGAGCATCTTATAACGATTACTTTATTTCGCTCAAGTAAATAACCATTAACTTGAATACAAGCGTAGTACATCTAAAATGAGAGCGCGTAAAAATCTCTGAGGCGTACGCATGTAATACACTCACCTTTATAGCTTCTAGAGAATAATTCCAACCTGCCAAAACCCCTGCAATACACCCGTATTGCAGGGCCTATGCTCAAGTTTGCCCCCTGCAACTGCGTATATTTAACCTGTATATCGTTGGAGGAATTCTATCGAAGTGCCTGTTTCGCCGCATGCACTCGATACGCCGATGCCGGACCACGGGCGGTCCGGGGCAACGTCGGCAGGGTCTCTCCGGCATGGGATTCAGGAGGGAGTGAACAACATGGGCAATAAACGAGTCGTGGCTGATTCTTCACGCTGCATTGGGTGCCAAACCTGTATGGCGGCGTGCATCGAGGCACACGATATTCCCGGCAACATCGCCGCACCTCGCTTGCGCGTAACGCGCACCTACGAGATTTCCGCGCCGGTGGCATGTCACCACTGCGAGGACGCTCCGTGCGCCAAGGCCTGCCCTACGGGCGCCTTGTTCTTTGATCCAAAGAACCATCGCATCGGCGTCAACGAGGACAACTGCATCGGTTGCAAGAGCTGTGTCATGGCATGCCCCTTTGGCGCCGTGAGCGTGGCGACCACGCAGGTCCCCGTCTTGATGGGCGACGTGCGCGTGGGTTCGCAGACTAAGAGCTTCGTGCTCAAGTGCGACCTGTGCGTGGACCGTCCCGGCGGTCCGGCGTGTGCCGAGGCGTGTCCGACCAAGGGTCTCACCCTGGTAGACGAGGAGCGTCTGGCAGAACTGACTGCCGAGCGTGCCCGCGCCACCATCGAAAACGAGGCGTAAGCGTCGGGCGACAGGCCCAATGATTGTCAAATAAGTACCGAGTATTCGGTAGCAGAGAAAGGAAGGAGGGTGTCATGGAGAAGCATAAAGTGATCTGCCCGTACTGCGGCGCCGGTTGCCAGTTTAACCTCCTGGTCCAAAACGGCCAGGTCGTGGGTACCGAACCGCTCAACGGCATCACCAATCAGGGCGAGCTGTGCCTTAAGGGCATGAGCGGCTACGACTTCATCAACGACACCAAGATCTTGACTCCCCGCGTACTGCACCCGATGATCCGCCGCACCAAGGGCGCGGATCTTGAGCGCGTAAGCTGGGACGAGGCACTGGATTTCACCGCATCTAAGATGCAGGCCATAATTGACGAATATGGTCCTAACGCTGTCATGACCACCGGCTCTTCGCGAGGCGGCGGCAATGAGGCGAACTACGTCATGCAGAAGTTTACGCGTGCGTGCATCGGCACCCACAGCGTGGACAACTGCGCCCGTACTTGACACGGCCCTACTGTCCTCGGTCTGATGGACACGGTTGGTTCAGGTTGCATGTCATGCTCCATCCCCGGTATGGAGGATGCGGGCTGCATTTTCCTCTTCGGCTATAACCCTGCCGATTCGCACCCCATCGTCGCAAGGCGTATCGTGCGAGCCAAAGAAAAGGGTTGCAAGATTATCGTCGCCGACCCGCGCCATATCGAAACTGCGCGTATCGCCGATATCTACCTTCCGATCAAGAACGGTTGCAATGTCGCGTTCCTCAACGCCTTTGCCAACTGCTTGGTCAACGATGGCCTCTACGACAAGGAATTCGTCGCCGAGCACACGAACGGCTTTGACGAGTGGTGGGAGACCATCAAGAACTACACTCCCGAATCCGTACAGGACATCACGGGTGTCGAGCCCGCATTGATCCATCAAGCTGCCGAGATGTACGCCACGGCGAAGCCCTCTGCCATCATTGGCTGGGGTATGGGCGTATGCCAGCAGAAGCAGAACCTGAAGACGGTGCACACCATCGCCTCCATCGCCTGCGTTGCCGGCCAGATCGGCAAACCCAATTCCGGCCTCGCGCCCGTGCGTGGCCAGAACAACGTCCAGGGCTCCTGCGATATGGGCATGCTGCCCAACCTGTACCCTGGCTACCAGAAGGTCACCGACCCGGCAGTGCGTGCCAAGTTTGCCAAGGCTTGGGGCGTGCCCGAGGAAAAGCTCCCGCTCGAGGAGGGCTACAAGCTCACCGACCTGGGCCACCTGGTCGACGAGGGCAAGGTGCACTGCTTCTACAACTACGGCGAGGACCCGGTGCAGACCGAGCCCGATTCGGCCGGTATGCGCAAGACGCTCTCCGAGCTGGATCTGTTCATTTGCCAGGACATCTTTATGACGCAGACGACCATGCTCGCCGACGTCATCCTGCCTGCCACCTCTTGGGGCGAGCACGAGGGTGTCTTTACCGCATCCGACCGTAGCTTCCAGCACTTTGACGCGGCCGTTCCGCCCAAGGGCGAGTGCCGTCACGACTGGGAGATCTTCGCGGACCTGTCTACGCGCATGGGCTACCCCATGCACTACGACAACACCGAGCAGATCTGGAACGAGTGCATTAGCCTGTGCCCCAACTTTGTGGGCGCGACCTACGAGAAGATGGCTCCCGAGGGCGGTTACGCCCAGTGGCCGGTCAAGTGCACCGATGTGAACGACCACGGTACGCCCGACATGTTCGCTGGTGGCAAGTTCACCACCAAGGACGGCCGCGCCAACCTGATGGCGCACGACTGGGAGGCGCCCTCCGAGCTTCCCGACGATGAGTACCCGCTCATTCTGTGCACCGTCCGCGAGGTCGGCCACTACAGCTGCCGTTCGATGACCGGCAACTGCAAGACGCTGGCGCTGCTCGCCGACGAGCCCGGCTTTGTCCGCATGAATCCCGCGGACGCCCAGGCGCGTGGCATCAAGAACGGCGACATCGTCTCGATCCACAGCCGCCGCGGCCAGGTATACAGCCGCGCCGACGTGAGCGACCGTATCAACAAGGGCACGGTCTATATGACCTACCAGTGGTGGATCGGCAAGTGCAACGAGCTGACCATTCACAAGGTCGACCCGGTCTCGCATACGCCCGAGGACAAGTTCTCCGCCTGCCAGGTCGACGCCATTGCCGACCAGGTCTGGGCAGAGGGCGAGGTCGAGCGTCAGTACACCGAGCTCAAGCAGGCCCTGGTGGACGCCGCCGCTCCCCAGGATGTTGAGCCCGGCGCCGCCAAGTTCGACGACGAGACGCACGTGAATCAAATCGTGTAGTCCCGTTCTCGTTGGCTTTTTGGGCCGGGCGTCCCGTACGTTCGGGAGCCCGGCCCGTTATTTTGAAAGGAAGTGGGGATGAACCGCTTCATCGACATCAACCCGGAGAGGTGCATCGGCTGCGGAACATGCCAGTCCGCCTGTGCCGACGCCCACCGGATGCAGGGTCTTCAGGATACGCCGCGCCTGGCGCTCGTGAAGACCGGCGGTATTTCGGCCGCCCTTGCCTGCCACCATTGCGAGGGTGCCCCCTGCGCCGAGGTTTGCCCGGTGAATGCCATCGAGCACGATGGCGACCGCATCCACGTCAAGGAGCAGGAGTGCATCGGGTGCAGGCTGTGCGCCATCGCGTGCCCCTTCGGAGCCATCCATCCCGATGGCACGTCTATCGCCGGTGTCGCAGGCATGTGCGACCCGACGCCTTCGTATCCTAAGTCCCTGAGCAGCCTGCTCACGTGGGCTCCCGGCCAGTACACCTGCGCTGTCAAGTGCGACCTGTGCGCCTTCGATCCGGACGGCCCGCATTGTGTGGCGGCGTGCCCCACCAAGGCGCTGACCGTCATGGGCGGCGCGGCCGATCGCGAGCTCGATGAGGCCAAGCGCCTGCGCTCGATCGAAAACGGTCCGGTCGTCGACGTTACCGCTGTGGCCCAGGGCCTGTCCGAGAAAGCAGAAGGGAGCGTAAACAATGGATAGCATGACGCTGTTTATCGCATCGCTTGCCGTCTCGTGCATCGGTGCGCTCGCCTCGGTTCTGCTGATCAAGGCCGATAACGCCGCCAAGACCGCCGGCTGCCTTGTCGGCGCCGTCGCCACGGTGCTTTCGTTTGTGGCCGGTATCCAGGCCGTGCTGGGCGATGTCACGTCGGTCGACACCATCGTGTTCTTCCCGTTTGCCCATTTCCAGCTGCTGCTCAATCAGCTGTCCGGCCTGTTCGTGGCGCTCATCTCGGTGCTCGCGTTTGCCGGTTCGATCTACGGTCTCAACTATTTTGATGAGTACCCGGGCAAAAAGGGCCGCGCCGGCTTCTTCTTTAACACCTTCGTGGCGTCCATGATGCTCGTCATCACCGCCGACAACGTGTTTTGGTTCCTGGTCGCCTTTGAGCTCATGTCGCTGACCTCGTACTTCCTGGTCGTGATCGAGGAGAACGAGAACTCCATCCATGGCGGTTGGCTCTACTTTGTGATCGCGCACGTGGGCTTTGTGCTCATCATGGCGAGCTTCCTCACCATGACCAACTTCGCCGGCGGCTCGTTTGCCTTTGCGGATTTCCGCGCCACGCAGTTTAGCCCCGCGGTCGCATCCGTGTGCTTCGTGCTCGCCTTCTTTGGCTTTGGCGCCAAGGCCGGTATCATTCCGCTGCACGGCTGGCTGCCCAAGGCGCATCCCGAGGCGCCGTCCAACGTGTCGGCCCTCATGTCCGGCGGCATGATCAAGATCGGTATCTTCGGCATCCTTAAGGTTGGTCTCGACCTGCTCTCCGCCTCGGGCGTTCAGGTCTGGTGGGGCCTTATGGTCATGGTCTTCGGTGCGATCTCGTCGGTCCTCGGCGTGGCCTTCGCCCTGCAGGAGCATGACATCAAGCGCCTGCTGGCCTATCACTCCGTCGAGAACATCGGCATCATTCTGCTCGGCGTCGGCGCCTCCATGGCCGCCATGGCGCTCAACTCTGTCGGCATCGCCGTCCTGGCTCTGATGGCCGCCCTCTACCACACGTTTAACCACGCGATGTTTAAGGGCGAGCTGTTCTTGGGCGCCGGTGCGCTGCTGTACTCCACGGGTACCCGCAATATGGAGAAGATGGGCGGCCTGTTCCGTCGTATGCCGGCAACGGCCATCTGCTTCCTTATTGGCGCGCTTGCCATCTCGGCCATCCCGCCCTTCAACGGCTTTGTGTCCGAGTGGTTTACCTATCAGTCGCTGTTTAATGCCGCCATGCAGGGTGACAAGGCCGTCATGATCGTGGCCGTGTTCGCTGCCGTCGCGCTTGCCATTACCGGCGCGCTGGCTGTCACGTGCTTCGTCAAGGCCTATGACGTCTCCTTTGCCTCCGCGCCCCGCTCCGAGGCCGCGGCCAATGCCAAGGAGGTTCCCGCCCCCATGGTGTTTGCGCAGGGCCTGCTCGCGGCCATCTGCGTCGTGCTGGGCATTGGCGCTCCCGTGATCGCGCCCGTGCTGGTCGATGTCGCCGCGTCCGTGCTGCATCCGTACGGTGGCGTGTTTGCCGCCGAGGGCATGGAGCTCATGAACCAGTACTCCGGCGCTGCCACCTCCACGCCCGCGATCGCCATTGCGCTCGTGGTGCTCGTCGGCCTTGCCTGCGGTTATCGCAAGCTCAAGACCGTCGGCAAGGTGCAGAAGTCCCAGCCGTGGGCATGCGGCTATGCTCCCAACGAGCATATGCCCGTCGTGGCCACGACCTTTGCCTCCGAGGTGTCCTGGTTTATGCAGCCGCTCTACACGCTGCGCGACCGCTGCACGGCCGTCTGCTGGTCCATCGCGCACTTCTTCCAGAAGCTCACCGGTGTGGCCGAGGCTGTGGAGCCCGTACCCGACAAGGTTCTCGTCGATGCCCCGCATAAGGGTGTCGAGAAGCTCGCCGACCTCGCGACTAAGCTCGAGGGCGGCAACTACAGCATCTATATCTGCTACATCGTCGCGGCACTCGTGGTGTTCCTCGTGCTCGCCGTGCAAATGGGTTAAGGAGGGGAGAGCATGAACAACATCGTACTTGCCGTTCTGCAGGGCGTGGTCGTTATGGCCGTCGCGCCGTTCTTCTCCGGTCTCGGCCGCGTGATCCGCGCCAAGATGCACAACCGTCGCGGCCCCAGCATCATGCAGGACTATCGCGACCTGGCCAAGCTCTTTGCGCGCCCCGAGTCCCAGAGCGAGGACGCGAGCTTTGCGCTGCGTATTATGCCGCCGCTGTTCTTCGCCGTCGCCTTTATGCTCGCGATGGGCCTGCCGCTCTTTACGGCACAAAGCCCCATCCCGGTCTTTGGTGACGCCATCACCATCATGTACAGCCTGGCGCTCGCCCGCTTCTTCTTCGCCCTCTGCGGTGTGGATTCGTCCAACGCCTACGCCGGTATCGGCGGCGTTCGCGAGCTGCTCATGAGCGTGCTCATCGAGCCGTCCATGTTGCTGGCGCTGTTTGCCGCTGCCCTGGTGTGCGGCTCCACCGACATCGCCACCATGGGTCAGCACATCATGACGGGCGCCGTCGACGCGCCGGTCGCCGTGATCCTCGCTGGCATCGCCTTTGCGATTGCCTGCTACATGGAACTCGGCAAGCTGCCCTTTGATCAGGCCGAGGCCGAGCAGGAGCTTCAGGAAGGCCCGCTCGCCGAGCTTTCCGGCCCGTCGCTCGCCATGGCCAAGCTTGCCATGTCCATGAAACAGGTCCTGGTCGTCGCTTGGTTCTGCGCGATCTTCGTCCCCTGGGGCGAGCCCGCGACCGTGGGCGCCGCCGCCGTTCTGGGCGCAGTCATCTTCCTGGTGAAGTGCCTTATCGACTTTGTCGTGTGCGGCGTGATCGAGAACTCTTGCTCGCGCTCACGCTTTAAGGTGCTCGGCAATCAGACCTGGGCCGTCGTGGGCATCGCCGTTCTGGCGTTTGTCTTCGTGGTCGTCGACGTGTAGGAGAAGGGAGAAACAATGTCATTTGCAGTCAGTCTGTCCCTTCTCGGCTTGGTCGCTATCGCGGCCCCGATGGTGGCCTCGGTGCTCGTCGCCCTGTTCCCCCGTCCGTACGCCAAGTGGTTCAGCGTTTTGGGTGCCGCCGTCTCGACGGTCTGCACCGTCGCCCTCGCCGCGAATTTCGCCGGCGCCGGCATGCCCGACACGCAGGTCCCCCTGATCTCGTTTGGGCAGACCCTCGTCATGGGATTCACCTTCGATCGCATGAGCACGCTGCTCGCGCCCGCCTTTGTGGGTATCGGCCTGCTTGTCGTGATCTATTCGATCCCCTATATGAGCGAGAATAACCGTGAGCATCCCGACGCGCCGCGTCGCCGCTTCTACGCGTACCTCGCGACCTTCATCGGTGCCATGGCCGGCCTCGTGTACAGCTCGACCCTTTTGGGCCAGCTCGTGTTCTTTGAGATCACGGGTGCGTGCTCTTGGGGCCTCATTAGCTACTACATGACGCCTACGGCCAAGAAGGCCGGTATGAAGGCCCTGATTATCACGCATATCGGTGCGCTCGGCCTGTATCTGGGCGCCGCTATCGTGTTTGCCCACACCGGCACCTTCGCCATCACCGCGATTGCCGGCCTCGACGCCAAGCTCAAGGCCATCGTCCTTTTGCTCGTGCTGTTTGCGGCCTGGGCCAAGTCCGCACAGGTTCCCATGTACATGTGGCTGCCTTCGGCCATGGAGGCACCGACGCCTGTTTCGGCCTACCTGCATGGTGCCTCGATGGTTAAGGTCGGCGTGTGCGTGTTTGCACGCGCGCTCGTCTCTGCCGGCGAGATTCCCGAGATCGTGGGCTGGGTCGCCATTATCGATGCCATGGTCACCATGCTCTTTGGCTTCCTTATGTACCTGCCGCAAAAGGACATGAAGCGCCTGCTGGCCTTCTCGACGATCGCCCAGCTCTCCTATGTGTTCTTTGGTCTGGGCCTTTCGGTCTTTGGCAGCCAGCTGGCCTTTGATGGCGCCGTGTGCCACATCTTTAACCACGCCTTCGCCAAGACGCTGTTCTTCCTGATCGCCGGTTCGTTCTCCTTTACGCTCGGCACGCGTATGCTGCCCAAGCTTCGCGGCATCGTAAAGAAGTACCCGATCTCGGGCGTGGGCTTCGGTGTCGCGGCACTCGCCATTGCCGGCGTGCCGCCCATGAACACGTTCTTCTCGAAGTTCCAGATCATCGCCGGCGGCTTCTCTGTGGGTGCCGGCAACGTCGCGATCCTGGTGCTCGTGTGCATCATGGTCGCCGAGACCGTCGCCACCTTTGCCTGGTTCCTCAAGTGGATGGGCTATTGCTTGCCCGGCGAGCCGAGCGAAGAGGTCGCTGCGGGTGCCCCGCTTCCCCGCGCGATGGCGTTCGTGTTCATCGTGCTCATCATCATGGTCATCGTCAGCGGCCCGCTTTCGGCCAGCTGGATCGGTTAGGAGGTAGAACGACATGGGTTATTCGATCGTCAACATCCTTGGCGGCCTTCTGATCGTCACGTCCACCATGGTGGTTGTCTCCAAGATCATCAAACATTCCATCCACTGGTATGCGGTGCAGTCGCTGGTGCTCGTGGGGCTTCTCGCCACGCTCGGCGTCACCACCGGTGCGCAGGAGCTGCTTATGTGGGCCGGATCTGCCTTTATCACCAAGGTCGTCCTGGTCCCTTACATCCTCAACCGCGCATACAAGAAGATGGGCGAGCCGAGCGACGCATCGCTCAAGGCCGGCCTTAAGCCCGCGTGGGCCATTTGCATCATCGCCGTCGAGGTCGCGATTTGTTTGCCGTCGTGACGCAGATCAGCCTGCCCACGGCCGAGGTCGCAACGCCTGCGCTCGCCATTAGCTTCGCTCACTTCTTTGTGGGCCTCACCTGCATCATCTCGCAGCGCAACATCATGAAGCAGATCTTTGGATACTGCCTTATGGAAAACGGCAGCCATGTGACGCTCGCGCTTTTGGCCCCCACCGCTCCCGAGATCATCGAGATCGGTATCGCCACCGACGCCATCTTTGCCGTCATCATCATGTCCATCGTCGTGCGTCGCATTTGGGACGACTCCCACTCGCTCGATGCGCGCGACCTGTCCGAGCTGAGGGGGTAGTCCATGGAAACGTTGATTCTCGCCCTGCTCGCGACTCCTTTGGTGTTCTCGCTGGTCATGGCGTTTTTGCCCAAGAACACGTCCTATAACGTGTTTGCCGGTCTCAACCTGGTCTCCGTCGCAGCCGTCCTGGTGCTGTCGATTGTGACGGCCGGTGACGTCCTTATGAGCGGCGACACCGCGAGCGCTCTTGGCCTGTGGTTCCACCTCGATTCGCTGGGCGCCATCTTTGTGCTGCTCATCGGCTTTATCGGTTTTCTTACCGGGCTGTTCTCACTTCCCTATGTAAAGGCCGATATCGAGGAGGGCTCCATGCCCGCCGAGCGCGCCAAGCAGTATTTTGCGCTGTTTAGCCTGTTTGTGTTCACCATGCTGCTCGCGTGCCTGTCCAACAACATGATCCTCACGTGGGCCGCCGTGGAGGCAACCACGCTTTCCACCGTGTTCCTCGTGGGTATCTACAAGAACAAGACGGCCCTCGAGGCGTCTTGGAAGTATGCGATGGTCTGCACCGCCGGCGTGGCCTTTGGCCTGTTCGGTACACTGCTGATCTACGCCAACGCCGCCGACGTGATTCCCAACGCCCACGAGGCCGCATTCCTGTCGTGCGTGCTGCCGTATGCCGACCAGTTCGACCCGACGCTCATGCGCCTCGCCTTTGCGTTTATCGTGATCGGCTTTGGCACCAAGGCCGGCCTGTTCCCCATGCACACTTGGCTGCCCGATGCCCACTCCCAGGCCCCGAGCCCTGTCTCGGCCCTGCTCTCGGGCGTGCTGCTTAAGTGCGCCATGCTTGTGATCATGCGCTTCTACGGCTTTACTATCCAGGCTGTGGGTGCCGAGTATCCGCAACTTTTGCTGTTGATCGTCGGCACGCTGTCCATTTTGGTGGCGGCGCTTTCGATGTTTCGCCAGGACGACCTCAAGCGCCGCTTTGCGTACTCGTCTGTGGAGAACGTGGGCGTTATCGCCCTGTGCCTGGGTATCGGTGGCCCGCTGGGTATCGCCGCGGCCCTGCTGCACTGCGTGTTCCACGGCTTTACCAAGACGCTTGCCTTCTGCGTGTCCGGCAACATCCAGCACGCCTTTGGTACGCGTAGCCTGGCCAAGATTCAGGGTGTCGTCGAGGTTGCCCCCGCAACCGCCGCGCTCGCCGTCCTGGCGCTGCTCGGTCTTGGCGCCTTCCCGCCCTTTGGCATGTTTATCTCCGAGTTCCTGACTTTTGTCGCCGGTGTTACCGCCGGTCCCATGTGGCTGGTCGTCGTGGTCGCCCTCGGTCTTACCGTGGCCATCTCCGCGCTCACCCGCATCGCACTCAAGTCGGTATTCGGCCATGCGCCCCAGGGCATGGGCAAGCATGAGGCTCCGGCGCTCATGCTTATTCCCGAAATCATCCTGGCTGTCATGATCTTGTGGTTTGGCATCGCCACCCCGCTGCCTCTCGTGCACGGTGTGGAGACCGCGACTGGCATCGTGCTCGAGCAGAGCACCGAGGAACTTCACGCGACGCCGATGTACCGCGCTGTGTTCGGTACCGAGACCGCTCAGAGCGAGGTGGAGTAACGAATGATTGAAACTGAGAACAAGGTGTATGCCCGTCGCTGCGAGAGCCATGTCGAGGCCCTGCGCCGCGCCGTTCCGGGCTGCATCGAGAAGGTCGAGTGGCAGTGCGAGGACCAGCTGACGATCACCGTCAAGCAGGACAAGCTGCCCGAGGCCGTCCACTACCTGTATTACGAGCGCTACGGCTGGATTCCCGTGATCGTCGGCAACGACGAGCGCGGTCTGTGCGGTCGCTACGCCGTGTACTACGTCATCTCCATGGAGGGGGAGGACCCCGGCTGGGTGACCGTGCGCACCGAGGTCGATCCCGCCAAGATGACGTTCCCGTCCGTGACGCCGTTCGTCCCCGCCTGCGTGTGGGGCGAGCGCGAGCTTCGCGACATGTTCGGCCTGATCCCCGAGGGTCTGCCCGACCGTCGCCGCCTGGTGCTGCCCGATGACTGGCCCAGCGGCCTGTACCCGCTGCGCAAGGACTCCATGGACTACCGTTTCCGTCCTGCTCCCGCGAGCGACATGGAAAACTACGAGTTCTTGGCCGATACCAAGGGCAAGGAGACCACGCTCGTCCCCATGGGCCCGTTGCACATTACCTCCGACGAGCCCGGCCACTTCCGCCTGTTTGTCGAGGGCGAGACGATCGTCGACGCCGACTACCGCCTGTTCTACGTGCACCGCGGCATGGAGAAGGTCGCCGAGACGCGCCTGAACTATGACGCCGTGACGTTCCTCGCCGACCGCATCTGCGGCATCTGCGGCTGCGCCCACTCGGTGGCCTATGCCGAGGCCGTCGAGCGCGCCCAGGGCATCCATGTCCCGCCGCGCGCCCAGTACATTCGCGCCATCATGCTCGAGGTCGAGCGTCTGCACTCGCATCTGCTCAACATTGGCCTGGCGTCGCACTACACGGGCTTCGACTCCGGCTTCCAGCAGTTCTTCCGCGTCCGCGAGAAGTCCATGGACCTGGCCGAGAAGCTCTCCGGTCACCGCAAGACCTACGGCCTCAACGTGATCGGCGGCGTGCGTCGCGACATTTTGGCTGAGCAGAAGCTTTCCACGCTCACGACCATCCACCAGCTGCGCTCCGAGGTTCAGGAACTCGTCGACGTCTTGCTCTCCACGCCCAACTTTATTGAGCGCACGAGCGGTATCGGCATCTTGGACCGCAAGATCGCACGCGACTTCTCGCCGGTCGGCCCGCTCATGCGTGGCTCGGGCTATGCCCGCGACGTGCGCTTTGACCATCCCTTCGACGGCTACGCCGATCCGGATGTTCAGAAGATGCATGCTGCCACGGCCGACACCTGCGATGCCTTCGGCCGCACCGCCGTTCGCATCCAGGAGGTCTACGATTCGATCGACATGATCGAGACCATGCTCGAGAACTGCCCGTCGGGCCCCATCCTCACCACGGATTGGGAGTACACCCCGCACAAGTACGCCATCGGCGCCACCGAGGCGCCGCGCGGCGAGGACGTGCACTGGGCCATGCTCGGCAACAACCAGAAGTGCTACCGCTGGCGCGCCAAGGCAGCTACGTACAGCAACTGGCCGGTCCTGCGCTACATGTTCCGCGGTAACACCGTTGGCGACGCGGCGCTGATCGTCGGCTCGCTCGACCCGTGCTACTCCTGCACCGACCGCGTGACGGTGACCGATGTCGCCGCCAAGCGCGACCACGTGCTCGACAAGGAGCAGTTCGAGAACGTCTGGCGCGACAAGTCGCCGCTTGCGGGCGAGGGCACCATGGCCGCTCCGCTCGATGAGGAGGCGCTCTAATATGCTGAAGCTTTGGAAGGTCAACGCCAAGGCCGGCGACGCGACGGTCAAGTACCCGTTTGCGCCGTTCCCCACCAACAAGGACATGCGCGGCAAGCCCGAGCACAACGCCGAGCTCTGCATCGCCTGCGGTGCCCGCGGCGTGGCGTGCCCGGCCGATGCCATTCGCATGGACACCGACCTTGCGGCCGATACCATTACCTGGTCGATCGACTACGGTCGCTGCATCTTCTGCGGCCGCTGCGAGGAGGCCTGCCCCATGGAGGCCATCAAGCTCACCGAGGAGTTTGAGCTGGCCGTCATGAGTAAGGACGACCTCACCAGCAAGAGCGTCTATACGCTCGAGCACTGCTCGCGTTGCGGCAAGCCGTTTGCGCCGCACAAGGAGATCGACTACGCCAAGCGCCTGCTGCAAAAGGCCGGCGGCATGGAGGCCGAGCAGGCCGCCCGCACCGTCGGTATGTGCCAGGAGTGCAAGCGCGAGCTCGACGCCCTGCGCGCCGCCTCGGCCGTAAAGACCGGCAACGCGCACGGCATGGCTGCCAACGAGACGCTTGCATCCGGCGAGCCCCAGGGCCCCGGCATGGAGTATCTTGGCGGCCACGGCGTGAACCCGGAGTATGTCGACCGCGAGCTCAACCCCGATGCGCCCGAGATCCCCGCTGGACCTGCGCCGGTCGAGGGCATCATCATGGATTTCGATACGAAGGAGGAGTAACCATGGCCGAACCCACGCTTTTGCCCGAGCGGCTTCAGTACCGCCCGACCAAGATCGAGCTCGACGAGAGCATCGAGAAGGCCAAGGCGACCCTTCTTAAGAAGATCAAGCGCTCGGTGTACGTCTACCGTGTTGACTGCGGCGGCTGCAACGGTTGCGAGATCGAGATCTTCGGTTCCATCACGCCCGTTTTCGACGTCGAGCGCTTTGGCATCAAGGTCGTGCCCTCGCCCCGTCACGCCGATGTGCTGCTGTACACCGGCGCCGTGACGCGTGCCATGCGCATGCCGGCCCTGCGCGCCTTTGAGGCCGCACCCGATCCCAAGATCGTGGTGTCCTATGGCGCGTGCGGCTGCACCGGCGGCATCTTCTACGACAACTATTGCGTCTGGGGCGGCACGGACAAGATTCTGCCGGTCGATGTCTACATCCCCGGCTGCCCGCCCAGCCCCGCGCAGACCATCTACGGCTTTGCCATGGCGCTCGGTCTGCTAGACCAAAAGCTCCATGCCGAGACTACGGTGGAGGCCGCCGGCGAGCAGGCCGATATCCTGCACCCCGGCGTGCCGTACAAGCTGCGCGTTGCCATCGAGCGCGAAGCTCGCGCCATGAGCGGCTACCGTTACGGCCGCGACCTGGCCAACGAGTTTATGGATACGCTCGAGGGCGCGCCCAAGGGCGATATTCGCGGTGCCATGGCGCTGCTCATCGACAAGCAAGATGATCCGCGCCGCGTTGAGGTGTACTCGGCGCTGCAGGATCTGGTGCTGGCCGGAGGTCGCTAGATGGAGCTCACGGACCGCTCTGGTTACTTTGCGGGCCCCGGCATGCTCGGCGGCTCCTTTAGCGATGCCTCGCGCGCAAGCGACGAGGCCGCCGAGGGCGTCGTCGACCCCTGCCTGGGCCATACGCCCGACCAGGTGGTCTTCTACGAGCTTACGCGTAAGTTTGTGGAGACCGAGGAAGACGTTCCCCAGGAGGCCTGCGACGTGCTGTACTACACGCTCGCCGTGGGCCACCACACCGGCGTGCTCGATTGCTTTGAGCCGCGCCTGTCGGTGCCGGTGGATGTGTTCTATTCACTCGTCGACGCGTTGCCGGAGGGGGAGGCCAAGACCAAGTTCGAGGCCATCCGCTCCTTTGGCGAGTGCCAGCTCGACAAGGCGGCGGTGCCGTCGCTGCTCGAGGCCTGCGACACGCTGCTCGACGAGCGCGGTTTTCGCGGCTCGGCCAAGGCCGGCATCTCGGTGTTCGATGACGACTTTGGCCTGCATGCCCAGCAGGTCGCGTTCTTAATGAAGTTTCGCGATCTGGTTGAGCGCGTGCGCGATGTGTCGGGCGTGTATCTGACGGGAAGGTTGCAGTAATGGGTCGCGTTGTAGATGGTCGTGTGAACGGCGCCCCGTTTGCGGGTATCGTGCTCACGGCGGGAAGCGTGCTGCGCGCCGACGATGCCGCCGGCCCTGTGCTCTCCAAAAAGATGGAGGACGCACCCATCGCCGGTTGGTACACCATTGACGGCGGCCAAACGCCCGAGGACGACGTCATCGAGGTCAAGCGCGAGCGTCCGCCGCGTCTGGTCTTGGTCGATGCTGCCGACATGGCGCTGCCCGTCGGCGCCATCCGCTTGCTCGACAAACGTGATGTGGCCCGCAAGTCGATGTTCACCACGCATTCGCTTCCCTTGTCGATTCTGATCGAAGAGATTGAGCAATCGTGCGATGATATCGTTTTCGTCGGAATTCAGCCGGGCGACACGGAGTTCTACAACCCCATGTCCCCGGAAGTCTTTGACGCCGTCGACGCCGTGTATGACGCCGTGGCCGCCAACGACTTTTCCCACTTTGTCCGCTTGGGGCAGGAGCTATAGGAGCGCTTGTCCCTGCTGATTAGGAAAGAAGTGATTGACATGGCAGATTCCAAGGCAGAATATCCCGCTCCCGATTGCCTGGCACCCGCCGCGATCGAGGCCAAGACCGAGGCCGCCGGCGTGACCAAGGCCAACCTGCCGGTCGCAAAGGCCTTTCTGTTGGCAATGTTCGCCGGTGCGTTCATCGCCTTCGGCGGCCTGTTCTTTACCGTGTTCTTGAGCGATAGCACGCTGGGCTGGGGCGCCCAGCGCGTCGTGGGCGGCCTGTGCTTTTGCCTGGGTCTGGTGCTCGTGCTGGTGTGCGGCGCCGAGCTGTTCACCGGTAATTCGCTTATGGTCTGCGCGCTCAAGAGCAAAAAGATCACCCTGGTCCAGATGCTCAAGGCTTGGGTCGTCGTGTGGCTTGGTAACTTTGCTGGTGCCCTGTTCATCGTCTTTTTGGTGTACATGGCCGGAATTTACAAGCTCAACGGCGAGGCGGTCGCCAATTCCATGGTGAGCGTCGCCGCCGGCAAGGTGACGGTCGACTGGGTGACGATCTTCTTCCGCGGCATCCTGTGCAACATCTTTGTGTGTCTGGCCGTATGGATCGGTACCGCCGGTAAGACCGTGGTCGATAAGGTCGTGGGCATTTTGCTGCCCATCGCCGCCTTTGTGGCCTGCGGTTTTGAGCACTGCGTCGCCAACATGTACTTTTTGCCCATGGGTGCCGTGATGCACGCGTGCGGCTATGGTGCCGACGTCGCCGGTGCCGATGCGCTCAACGCCGCGGGCATTGCGTTTAACCTGTCCGCCGCCACGCTGGGCAACATCGTGGGCGGCGCGGTTCTGGTCGCGCTCGGCTACTGGTTTATCTACGCCAAGAAGTCCGAGGCGTAAGGTATCGTCTGTTTGACGTTGGGCCTCCCGCGGGGCGTTGCCGTGCGGGAGGCTTTTTGGGTCTGGGGCTCGTTGCCGGGCTGTTGGCCTGTTGTGTTTGGCTGATGAAAGGGGTAATCGAGATGGCATCTGCTGTGAAGCGTGACGGTCGCGCCGTGGTGACCACATGCGGGGGATGCTATGCCGATTGCGCCTTTGCGGCACGCGTTGAGGACGGTCGCGTGGTGGCCGAGTTGCCGGTGCCGGGGCACCCGTGCGCGGCGCGTGCCCTCTGCGCCCGCGGTCGGCATCGCCTGGCAATGCCGTTTGACGAGCACGATCGCATTGTGCACCCCATGCGCCGACGAGCTGATGGCTCGGGGTTCGATGTGATTTCGTGGGACGAGGCGTTCGCGCAGATCGCAGCGCGCCTTGGGGGGATTGTTGACGGGCATGGTCCGCGCGCGCTGGGCATGACGCTCGGCGTGCCCTCGTTCGACCGCTACTGGGCGTGTCGTTTTATGCATGTGCTGGGCTCGCCCAACGTATACGGTGCAGACGGTGCCTGCGAGGTAAGCCGACTTACCGGTTGGGAGCACAGCCTGGGCTATAGTCCCGCCTCCGACCTGGCGCATACCGATTGCATCATGTACCTAGGGCGTTCACTGGTGGATTCGTCGACGACGGGGGCCGTTGATGCGCTCAACGATGCGCGCCGGCGTGGGGCGAAGATCATCGTGGTCGACCCGCGGCGCAGTGGCTCTGCGGCGCTTGCCGACCGCTGGTTGCGCGTGCGCCCGGGCTGCGACTTGGCGCTGCTGTTGGGTATTGTCCACGTGTTGATTGCCGAGGACCTGTACGATCACGAGTTCGTGACCCGCTATACCACGGGTTTTGACGAGTTGGCGCAGGCGGCCGCTGTTTGGACGCCCGAGTGGGCTGAGTCGATGTGCGACGTGCCGGCGGACGATATCCGTGCGACTGCGCGAGATTTGGCTGCCGCGGCGCCTGCTGCGGTGGTGGACGCTGGCTTTCATGGTGGCATCGGTATCGCGTATGCCAATAGCACCCAGACCGCGCGCGCTATCTGCTTGGTCGATGTGCTGCTGGGCTGTATCGGACACGCGGGCGGTGCGCTCAACCCGCCCACGCCGCTTGTGTTGGGCGACCTCGATCCCGCACGCTTTGCGACGCCGCCGGTACCGCGCGGGCCCAAGCTGGGGTCCGAGCGCTATCCACTGGTCGATCCGGTGCGCGGCCTGTGCACGACCATCGGCCAGTCGATTCTTGCCGGAGATTTGCGTGGGCTCATCGTCTATGCCAGTAACCCCGGTGCGGGCTATGGCAATGCGCAGGCTTGGTTGGGCATTTTGCAACAGCTCGACTTGCTCGTGACGATTGACATTCGCTGGTCCGAGACGGCGCGTGCTTCTGATTTCGTGCTGCCCGACGTGACGTACCTGGAGGCCGATCGCGGTGTGGGCACAATCGTGGGCGCCAATGATTCGTGCGTGTTCTACCGCAACGCCGTGCTGCCCGTGTTGCATAACGACACGCGTCCCGGTCGGGAGATCTTTGTCGGTCTGGCGCAGGCGTGTGGCGTTGGCGAGTACTTCCGGTTTACGTCTGACGATCTGGCGGCTGCCCAGGTGGCACCGTTTGGGATCGATCTGGACGAGCTCAAGGAACGCGGCTGGGCCGACACGGGCGTTGCACTGCCGTCGCGTACGGGCGAGCCGGTGATTCCCTTGAATGGTGGCAGGATCGCGCTAGCAAGCGACGTGTGGGGCCGAACCGGTCTGGGCCGCGTCCTCGGTTGGATCGCGCCCATGGTGGAGCCCGGTCCGGGGATGTTTCGCCTCATTAGCGGCAACCGTCCCTTTGAGTCGCACACCTCGCGAAGGCTTGCGGCCCAAGGTGCCGCCGAGGCTGGATCGGACCTGGATGCCGTGCAGATGAATGCCGATGCCGCCGCTCGCATGGGTATTGCCGACGGCGAGATCGTCGAACTCGTGAGCGATATGGGTCGCGACTGCGTGCGCGTGGAGACGACGCCGTATCTGCATCCGGCGTGCATCTTTACGTCGGCCGCCCCCGGCGGGCGTTCGTTTGGCGCCGATGCCGGTGGCGCTCAAGCCTTGGGCGTGGGCCCGCTCGACCATACACCGTTGCGTTGGGACCCGTTGACGGGCGCCGCGCTCACCCAGGAAAACGCCGTTCGCGTGGAAAAGATCGCGGCGCGCGAGGATAATAGCGATTGATTGACTCAGCCGATTGAATTGGCTGATAGTTTGACGTTCGAATGATTGATTCACCTTTGGTTTTGAAAGGCCGCACATGAGCGATAGCCAGAACATGTCCGATGAGGTGCGCGCCCGCCTGCGCGCTATCCCTTCCGTCAACGAGCTGCTTTCCGAGTGGCCGGTTGTGAAGGCGGCGGGGGAGACCTGCGACGCGGTGGTGCATGCCGCCGTCACGGCCGAGCTCGACGAGGAACGCGCCGCGATTCGTGCCGGCGCCGCCCCGCGTTCCAAGCGCGACCTGGCTTCGGCCATCGAGTGGCGCGCGCACCGCTCCGCGCTGCCGAGCCTGCGTCCCGCCGTTAACGCAACGGGCGTGGTCATCCATACCAACTTGGGCCGCGCCCCGCTTGCGGAGTCGGTCGCCAAGGCCGTGGCCGAGGTTGCGCGCGGGTACAGCACGCTCGAGTACAGCGTGGACACCTGCTCGCGTGGGTCGCGCAAGGAGCATGCCGCGCAGCTGATCCGCTCGCTTACCGGTGCCGAGGATGCGCTGGTCGTTAACAATAACGCAGCCGCCGTGCTGTTGGTGCTGGCGACCCATGCCGCAGGCAAGGAGGTCATCGTCAGCCGCGGCGAGCTTGTCGAGATCGGCGGCAGCTTCCGTATCCCTGATGTTATGGAGGCCTCGGGTGCCAAGCTCGTTGAGGTCGGGGCCACCAACCGCACGCATTTGAGCGACTACGAGCGCGCCATTACGCCCGATACGGCAATGATCCTTAAGGTCCATCCTTCTAATTATCGCATCGAGGGTTTTCACGAGGAGGTGGGTTCTCGGGAGCTTGCGGCGCTTGCTCACAAGCACGGCCTGCTGTTCTACGAGGACCAGGGCTCGGGCGCGCTGTTGCCCGACGACATCTTGGTGCGTGGCGGCGAAGAAACCACGCCGGCTTCGGTTTCGGCAGGGCTCGATCTGGTGTCGTACTCGGGCGATAAACTGCTCGGTGCCGCACAGGCGGGCATTATCATGGGCCGTCGCGATCTGGTCCAGGCCTGCGGGTCGCATCCGCTTATGCGCGCCCTGCGCCCGGGTAAGCTCGCGCTGGCGGCGCTCGAGGCCACACTGCGCATCTACATGGACGGGGCGGATGTGGCCCATCGCGAGGTGCCGGTGCTCAACATGCTCACGCTTCCGCAGGCTCATCTGGAGCGTCGCGCACGTAAGTTGCGCGATCGTATGGTCGCCGGGCTCGATAAGGCCGGTTGCCCGTGCGCCGTTCAGGTGGAGATCGTCGAGGAATCGTCGACCCCCGGTGGCGGCTCGCTGCCTACCGTGGAGCTGCCCACCATGTGCGTGGCCGTCTGCCCGGTCGACGGGTGCCTGTCCGTCGACGCGCTCAAGCGCTCGCTTGTTCAGGACTTCGACACGCCGGTCGTCACGCGTACCTCGCACGACCGCATTCTGTTTGATGTGCGCACGCTCGTGGGTGACCGCGATATCGAGACGGCGGCGTCGACGCTCGTCGCGTGCGTTAAGAAGGCGATTGCTCGATGAGTGAGGTTCAAGCGCTGGTGGAGTGTCCCGTTATCGTTGGTACGGCGGGCCACGTCGACCACGGTAAGTCGGCGCTGATCGAGGCGCTGACCGGCAAGAACCCCGACCGCCTGGAGGTCGAGCGTCGTCGCGGCATGACGGTGGAGCTGGGCTTTGGCGAACTGGCGCTGCCGAGCGGCAAGATCGTGGGCCTGGTCGATGTGCCGGGGCATGCCCATTACCTGCGCGCCATGGTGCAGGGTGCGACAGGCATCGACGTGGCCGTGCTGGTGGTTTCGGCCGTCGAGGGCGTGATGCCGCAGACCCGCGAGCACGTGCATGTGCTGGAGCTTTTGGGCGTTACGCATATGGTGGTCGCGCTGACGATGTGTGACCTGGCCGATGCCGAGATGACCGAGCTTGCCGAGCTCGATGTCGATGACTTTTTGTCGGGTACCGTGTTTGCGGGCGCGCCCATTGTGCCCGTGTCGTCTAAGACGGGCGATGGGATCGACGGGCTGCTTGCGGTGCTCGACGAGCAGGTAAGTGCCTGCTGGGATGCCTGTCGTGACCGTTCCGAGCGGAGCGATGCCGCACCTCGCCTGCCGATTGACCGCTGCTTTACGATTAAGGGTGTTGGCACCGTCGTTACGGGAACGCTGCACGATGCGCCAGTTGCGGTGGGCGACGAGCTGATGGCTTTGCCGTCGCGTACGGTCTGTCGTGTGCGCGGGATTCAGGTTCATGGCGATACGCCGCGCGCGCTGCCTGGGCAACGCGTGGCGCTCAACCTGGTTGGTGACGGTGTCGCGGCGCTTGACCGTGGCGAGATGCTGGGCGTGGCGGGCCGCTTTGGTCAGACGTTGCGTTTTATGATGACGCTCACCTACCTGGGCCGCGAGGGCGCCAAGCCGCGCGTGCTCGAGTCGGGCGCGCGTGTGCATGTGATGGCCGGCACGGCCGAGGTCGTCGGTCGCATCATGCTCATGGAGGGCGAGGCCCCTATGGCGGTGGGCGAGACCCGTACCGTACAGGTGCGCTTGGAGGAGCCGCTGCCGCTGCGAGCCGGAGACCATGCCGTGGTGTTGTCGTATTCGCCCGTTATGCTCATTGGCGGAGGGCGCGTGCTGCTATCGCGCTGCCGTCGCTCGCGCGAGCTTTCGGCGGGGGAGCGCACACTGCTTGCGGCGCTTGAGGCCTGCGATGCCGTCGCTGGTGCGGATGCGTGGCTGGCGCTGCAGGCGTTGCCGGTCGTGGTTGCCGACGTTGCCGCAGCGCTAGATCTTGTTTCCGTTGAGGCCGACGCCGCGCTGAACGAGCTGGTGGCGCGAGGTGTTGTTTACAAGCTTGCCGGCTCGGGCGATGCGCTGTATGTGAATGCCGCCGTGCTCGACGCCGCGATGGATGCACTGACGGCGACCCTGACTGCCATGCACGCGGCGGCGCCCAAGCAGACGGGCTTTACGCCCGGCGCCGTTGCCCATGCTGCGTGGCCTGTCGCTGATGATGGCGTTGCCGCGGCTCTGATTGCCGAGGGCTGCTCGCGTGGCGTGTGTGCCGCCGAGGGGGCCGAGGTATTCGACCCGCACTCCGCTGCCGCCGCGGCGCGTGTGGTGCGCGAGGCCTGCGAACGTATCGTTGCCTTGCTGGACGAAGCCGGCCTCGATGCACCGACGTTGCCCGAGGTGGGCGAGCAGTTGCAGCTCGATCGCGACGCCATGACGCGTGCCCTGCGCGAGCTTTCGCTCAATCGCTCGATCGTTAAGGTCGAGCGCGACGTTGCCCTGTCTGCAGCCGCCGAGGCCCGTGCGCGCGAGCTTGTTGCCGCCGCCATTGAGGCAGCCGGCGGAGCTGCCACCACGAGCGTACTGCGCGAGGCCCTGGGCGTGTCGCGCAAGCGCGCCATCAGCATCTTGGAGCACCTAGATGCCGTGCGCTTTACGGTGCTCGACAAGGAAGCCGGCGGCCTGAGGTCCCTACGCTAGGCCGGTCACCCGCTCCCGCCTCCTCAGTTGCGGTGAAATAGTTCCTATTTGGAGGCTTTGGCAGCAAATACAGGAACTATTCCACCGCAACTTTTTGCTCGTCTTTTTGGGATGGGGCCGTTTCGGTTTGGTAAAATACCGCCGCACTTGGGAACGGATGGGCTCCGGTGGGCTCCGCGGTCCTCAAAACCGTTGCGAGGCGTGCAAAACGTCTTGGATGTGTTCGATTCACATACGTTCCCGCCACACGCTACCAGCGCTTTTGTGCTCGCGGTCTTGCTGCGTGCCGCAAAGGCGCTGTTTTGTTTTTGCACGAGTTTTTCGTAGCGCCGCTATTTCGGCGGCTGTAGTTAGCATCGTGCACCGGGTTTCGAGCATGCCGATGGAGGTGTTTTGCCGTATGACTACCGTAAGACGTACCGATCTTTCTTGTGTCGTCCAGGCGGGCGGGCTGTCCTCGCGCATGGGCTGCGATAAGGCGCGCATGGCGTTTTGCGGCGAGCCGCTCATCGAGCGCGTACTGGGTCGGTTGGCGCCAGTTGCCGGTGAGTTGGTCGTGACGACGTCGCGTCCCAGCGAGCTTGCCTACCTTGAGGAGCGCACGTTTGGCGGCCTGGTGCCGCGAATAGTGCCGGACCTTGAGGGGTCGGCGGGCGCCATGCGCGGCATCGCGAGCTCGCTGGCTGCGGCCCGGCTTCCTCATGCGGCTATCGTCGCCTGTGATATGCCGTTTGTCTCGCCGGAACTCATCGGCGCGCTTGCCGATCGTGTTGAGGCCGAGGCGCTCGACGTGTGCGTGCCGCGCGAGGAGCGGGGGATTGAGCCGCTGTGCGCCGTCTGGCGCCGTGACGCGTGTGCGCCGGTTGCCCAAGAGCTGCTCGCCTGCGACCGCCAGCGCATTCGCTGCCTGATCAATCGCGTTCAGGCCGGTTATATGGATGAGCCGCAGATCGTTAAGGCCGCGGGCTCGACGCTCTGCTTCGAGAACGTCAATACGCCCGAGGAGTTTGCGGCGGCCGAGTTGCTCGCCTAGATCTGCACACATCAATGACGGGAGATGCCGTGTCACATGATATTTGCCCCGATACCGGGGAACCTTGCACTTGCGATGGGTCCGAGCCTTGCACCTGCGGCCGCGGCGGCTGTGGACATACGGCCGAGGAAGAGGCGGCGGCTGCGTATCGCGAGTCGCACCGCGAGGCCTCGTTTGGCGATGCCTCTGATCACGAACGCAAGATCATCGTTTCGTTCGACAGCACCTTCGATGTGATGGAATGCGAACAGCTGTGTCTTGCCGCCGGTGTGCCCGGGCGCATCATGCCGCTGCCCGGCTCCATTACCGCCGGCTGCGGGCTGTGCTGGGCCATGCCGTTCTCGGGCGATGCGCTCGCGGCCTTCCGCGCTGCCACCGAAGGCCGCGTAACCCCCGCCGACTACCATCAGCTTGTCCTATAGCCACCAAAACCACCACATTGGGGACAGGTACCTTTGTGGTGGTTTGGAACACGTGGACGAAACAGGTTTGAAACACGGGTTTTGCACGTCAGGCATTCAAAAACGCCTCTACCTGCATCGTAATCAAAACGAAACATCTGCTCGTCCGCTTATGCGAAACTTTGCCGCAACAGTGCGATATTATCCATACTCGATAAAGTTCGCGGCGCATAGGGTGCCGCGACCAACATTTTTCGTTTCCCATCATTGGAGGAAGCATGAGCTACACGCAGAAAGTTCTCGAAGAGCTCAAGGCCCGCTATCCCGAGCAGCCTGAGTTCATCCAGGCCGCGACCGAGATCCTCGGCACCATCCAGCCGGCGCTCGACGCCCACCCCGAGTACGAGGAGGCCGCCCTGCTGGAGCGCCTCGTCGAGCCCGAGCGCATCGTCATGTTCCGTGTTCCCTGGGTCGACGACCAGGGCAAGGTCCAGGTCAACCGCGGCTACCGCGTCGAGTTCAACTCTGCCATTGGACCCTACAAGGGCGGCCTGCGCTTTAACCCGACGGTCACCCTGGGTATGCTCAAGTTCCTGGGTCTGGAGCAGATCCTCAAGAACAGCCTGACCACCCTTCCCATGGGCGGCGGCAAGGGCGGCTCCGACTTTGATCCTAAGGGCAAGTCCAACAACGAGATCATGCACTTCTGCCAGTCCTTCATGACCGAGCTCTATCGCCACATCGGCCCCAACACCGACGTTCCCGCCGGTGACCTGGGCGTTGGCGGCCGCGAGGTTGCCTACCTGTTCGGTCAGTACAAGCGCCTGACCAACGAGTGGACTGGCGTCCTTACCGGCAAGGGCCTCTCCTTTGGCGGCTCGCTCGCCCGTACCGAGGCCACCGGCTACGGCCTGGCCTACTTTGTTGACGAGTACCTCAGGAGCCGCGGCGACTCTTTCGAGGGCAAGAACGTCGTCGTTCATGGCTCCGGCAACGTCGCCATCTACGCCGTCCAGAAGGTCTCCCAGCTCGGCGGCAAGGTGCTCGCCTGCTCCGATACCCACGGCTGGGTCGAGGATCCCGACGGCATCGACTACACCGTGCTCGAGCACGTCTACAATAAGAAGCGCTCCGGCCACGACAAGGGCGTCACGCTCGCCATGTACGTTGACGAGAAGCCCAACGCCGTGTGGCACGAGGGCGACGGCCGTGGCGTTTGGCAGCTGCCCTGCGACATCGCGCTGCCCTGCGCTCGCGAGAACACGCTGCTGCTCGAGGACGCCCAGGCGCTCGTCGCCAACGGCTGCAAGGTGGTCGGCGAGGGCGCGAACATGCCCACGACCATCGAGGCCACGACCTACTTCCAGGAGAACGGCGTCGCCTTTATGCCCGGTAAGGCTGCCAACGCCGGCGGCGTGCTCGTGTCCGGCCTGGAGATGAGCCAGAACGCTGAGCACCTGTCCTGGACCTTCGAGGAGGTCGACGGCAAGCTCGAGCAGCTCATGCGCGGCATGTTCCACAACGTGGACGACACCGCCAAGGAGTACGGCCAGGAGGGCAACTTTGTCATGGGCGCTAACATCGCCGGCTTCCTGAAGGTCGCCGACGCTATGCTCGCCCAGGGCGTCTGCTAAATCTTCGCCCGACATAGCATCGCAGAAGGCTCCCAGCCATCTTGGCTGGGAGCCTTTTTTGATCCGCATGGGACGGAGGAAAACGGATCATTTCCCTCGGCCCTCTGCCGACCGCCCCTTAAGTTGCGGTGAAATACGGACTGTTGGGCGCCCTAAGCCCGACAAATAGTCCGTATTTCACCGCAAGTTATGGATGGGAGGGAGGTTTTTGTGCTGTGGAAGGTCGCGGCCCCTCGTTTGGTACACTTAAAAGTACTGGACAAGTGAAGAGATGGGGGAGAACGTGCTCAAGTTCGGTACCTACGTCCGTGTTGGAAACGCGGCCGAAGCCTATGAGCTCTTGCAGAAAAACCGCAACAACAAGATTGTGGGCGGCGGCATCTGGATGCGCCTGGGTTCGCGTCGTGTGGCGACGGCGATTGACCTTTCGGCCTGTGGACTCGATCAGATCGAGGAGACCGAGACCGAGTTTCGCATCGGTGCTATGTGCACCCTGCGCCAGCTCGAGCGTCATGCCGAGCTCAACGCGCTTGTCAACCATGTCTTTGAGTTTGCCGTCCACGACATCGTGGGCGTGCAGCTGCGCAACACCGCCACGGTAGGCGGCAGCATTTACGGCCGCTTTGGCTTCTCGGATGTGCTCTCGGCGTTCCTGGCCCTCGATTGCTATGTCGAGCTGACGGGGGCCGGCCGTGTGCCGCTCGCCGAGTTCGTGGACATGGGCTATGTGCGCGACGTGATTGAGCACGTGGTGGTCGTTAAGCATGATTACCGTGCGAGCTACGAGGCCGTGCGCAAGGCCGCGACCGACTTCCCCTCCTTAAACGTCACCGCCGCCTGGTGGGACAACAGCTGGCACGTCACCGTGGGTGCCCGTCCGCTGCGCGCGACCCTGCTGCAGGGCGAGGCATGTGGCCTTACCGCCGAGCAGCCTTCCGAGGACGAGCTGCGCGCCCTTGCCGCATCCGTGCGTGCCCTGAGTTACGGCACCAACATGTGGGGCTCGGCCGACTACCGTCGCCGCATCTCGGCCCCGCTGGCGATTCAGGCTGTACGTCGTGCCGCCGGCATCGAGCTTTCGGCCGCGCTTGCCCGCGAGCTCGAGACCGTGCAAGTGCCTAAGTTTGCCACGGACGAGTATTCCTGCCGCCGCGTGCCCGGCGTCGATTCTAGCGAGGTGCGCTAATGGCTGCCAAACTCATCGATCTTTCCTTTACGCTCAACGGCCGCAAGATCAAGGTTCAGATTGCCCCCGACACCATGCTTTTTTCGCTTTTGCGTGAGCAGGGTTGTGCATCGGTGCGCTGCGCCTGCGAGACCACCAACTGCGGCCTGTGCACGGTGTGGCTCGATGACGACCCGGTGCTGAGCTGCTCGGTTCCCGCCGCCCGTGTTGAGGGCCACACCATCACCACGCTCGAGGGCCTTAAGGCCGAGTCCGAGGCACTGGCCCGTGCGATGGCTGCCGAAGGTGCCGAGCAGTGCGGTTTTTGCGCCCCAGGCCTCATCATGAACGTGCTGGCGCTTGCTCGCGCCGCCAAGGAGGATCCGAGCCTCGTCGCCACGCGCGAGGAGCTCTCGCGCCAGCTCGCCGGCAACCTGTGCCGCTGCAGCGGCTACGAGAGCCAGCTGCGCGCCATCGTCCGTTTTCTCAACGACTCTGGCGTGCAGGTGGGCTTCGAGATGCCCGAACTGCCGGTCAACGACACCAGCTGCGACGGTGTCTCCTACAAGCAGATCACCCACAAGCAGCCCAAGAAGGACTCGAAGGCCCTGCTCGAGGGTCGTCCCGTCTACACCGGCGATATGGTGCCCGCCGGTGCGCTCATCGTCAAACTCAAGCGCAGCCCGTATGCCCGCGCCAAGATCCGCTCCATCGATACGTCGCGCGCCCTGAAGGTGCCCGGTGTGGTGGGCGTCTACACCTACGAGGACGTGCCCCAGCGTCGCTTTACCATTGCCGGCCAGAGCTATCCGCAGCCGAGTCCCTACGACCGCCTGATTCTCGAGAACCTCGTCCGTTACCAAAACGAGGAGGTGGCGATCGTTGCCGCCGAGACCGAGGAGGCCGCCGACAAGGCGCTCAAGCTCATCAAGGTCGACTACGAGGTGCTCGAGCCGCTGCTCGACTTTACCCAGGCACTCGATAACGACATCGTGGTCCACCCCGAGGGCGACGTGACCTTTATGTTCCCGCAGGGCGGCGATGTTTCGCGCAACCTGGTCTGCAGCGGTACCAGCGATTTTGGCGACTTGGACGAGGCCTTCGCCCAGAGCGATATCGTCTTTGAGCGCACCTACACCAGCCAAGCCACGCAGACCGCGCCCATGGAGACCTTCCGCGCCTTCGCGACGACCGACGCGTTCGGCCGTATCTCGGTGACCACTTCTACGCAGGTGCCCTTCCACGTACGTCGCATGGTCGCGCAGTCGCTCGACATTCCGCAGTCGCAGGTGCAGGTCATTAAGCCGCGCATCGGCGGCGGCTTTGGCTCCAAGCAGACGGGCTGCTGCGAGATCTTCGTGGCGTTCGTGACCCAGCAGACCGGCCGTCCGAGCTATTGCTGCTACACCCGCGAGGAGACCATCACTGCGGGCAACTCGCGCCACCAGATGCAGATGACCGTTAAGCTGGGCGCCATGAACGACGGCACCATCACGGCCATCGATCTGTATACGCTGTCCAACGCCGGTGCTTATGGCGAGCACGCTACCACGACGATCGGTCTTTCGGGCCACAAGAGCCTGCCCATCTACAACCACGTGAAGGCGAGCCGCTTTAGCTGGGACGCCGTCTACACCAATACCAACCGCG
Source organism: uncultured Collinsella sp. (assembly GCA_900541195.1). GTDB lineage: Bacteria > Actinomycetota > Coriobacteriia > Coriobacteriales > Coriobacteriaceae > Collinsella. Next base: position 29,585 of record UQIY01000026.1, read on the forward strand.
GCGGCGCGTATCGTGGCTACGGTGCCACCCAGGGCCAGTTTGCCGTGGAGAGCGCCGTCAACGAGCTCGCCGACATGCTGCACATGGACCCTGCCGACCTGCGCCTTAAGAACATCGTGCGCGAGGGCGAGGTCATGCCGCAGTACTACAACGAGAAGCTCAACGCCTGCGCGCTCGACCGCTGCCTGCTGCGCGCGATGGACATGATCGGTTGGCGCGACAAGCCGCTGGCCGTCGACCTGGGTGACCGCGTGCGCGCCCTGGGCTGCGCGCTCACCATGCAAGGCTCGGGCATCTCCAACGTGGACATCGCCGGCATCGATATGCGCCTGGAAGAGGACGGCTTCATTACCATCGGCACCGGCGCCACCGATAACGGCATGGGCGTCGACACGATCCTGGCGCAGATTGCCGCCGAGGAGCTGGGCGTGGAGAGTTCGATGATCGTGGTGCGCGGCGTGGACACCGACGTGTCGCCGTTCGATGCCGGCTCGTACGCGAGCTCGGGCACGTACGTGACGGGCCTGGCGGCCAAGAACGCCGCGACCGAGCTGCGTGAGAAGATTTGCGCCAAGGCCGCCCGGATGTGGGACGTGGACGCTGCCGACGTGGTCTTTGATGGCCAGTACGTGCGCCTGTCCGACGAGCGTGCCGCCCGCGAGCAGAACTGCTACCTCACGCTGCGCGACTTTGCCAACCTGTGCGTCAAGAACATCGCGGGCGGCGACGCGCTGACCTCGCACGCTTCTGCCTGCCTCCCCGTTTCGCCTCCGCCGTTTATGGCCGGCATTGCCGAGGTCGAGGTCGACAAGGCCACCGGCAAGGTGACTGTGGTGGACTATGCGGCGGCTGTGGACTGCGGTACCGTGATCAACGAGGCGCTCGCGCGCGTCCAGGCCGAGGGCGGTATTGCCCAAGGTATCGGCCACGCGCTCTACGAGATCGTCGAGCACGACGATCGCGGCCGCCTGCGCACCGGCAACTTTATGAGCTACAAGCTGCCCACGCGCCTGGATATCGGCAGCATACGCGTGGCCTTTGAGCCGAGCTACGAGCCGACGGGTCCGTTTGGCGCCAAGTCGATTGGCGAGGTCGTCATCAACACGCCGCTCGCCGCCGTGGCCTCGGCCGTGGCACACGCCACCGGACATCAGGTACGCTCGCTGCCGATCACGCCCGAGAAGGCCCTGCTGGGGGAGTAGCTGGTCAGCGAACAAGTCGTAATGGGCGGGGCGGGACAACTCGTCCCGCCTTTTGTACTCGTGGTGAGGTGGTTGATTTCCGATCTCAGCCGAACACGTTGAGCGGATAGACCGTTCCCGCAGCTAGCCGAACGCCCCCGAGGCCCCATTCAGGCCCCGGGGGCGCCGTTTTCCCAGTTGAAGGAACGGTGGAGATGTGTTTCGATAGGTC
>UQIY01000027.1 GCA_900541195.1 uncultured Collinsella sp.
AAGAAGAAAAGCGGCTGATCGACGAGAAGATGAAGCAGCTTCCCATAAAGCAGTACGGGGCATATCTGCGCAAAATGGCGATTGACGGGTATATCCTTGTCATTGACCGAAGCGACACGAAAGCATATATCCGGGAACTGCAAGCGGTGAGCCGGAACATCAACCAAATTGCCAAACGCGCCAACGCGACGGGGGCGGTATTAGTACGCTGAAACACTTGTTTGCCAACGAGGTTGTCGTTATCGCGACCGGACCCATTGTCCGCGAACAGGCAACTGAGTTGATTCCGACCATCCACTACTCCATCCCGAAGAAAGCTCGGATAGCAGCATCGGCTGCGTTGTTGTCGGCGCGCACGGAGGCAAGCTCGTCAGCACAGGCCTTGTCAAATGCAGCGCGGTCCAGTCCGCAATAGTATTCGTAAATTGCGTCCGCAAGGCCTTTTGCTTCGTAGTCAACCGCCAAGCCCAGGCCTTTCGTTTTCACCTCATCGCCCATAATGGACCCCTGAGTACACACCTGCGGGATGCCGTACTGAACGGCGTCGTAGTATTTGTTACCCATGGCTCCAACGGTAACAAAATCGTTTTCGTAAACATTGTGAACAATGTCCGTCTCGGCAGCGAAGCCAGCGCGCTCCTCAGCATAATAGGCACCATGAAAGTAAACGTTGTGGAAACCGTGCTCCGCAACATGAGCCTTAAGGCGCTCGGCGACCTCTTCCTCTCGGCCGTTGTAGTGCAGTTCGAAGCGCTCGTCGCCACCCAAGGCATCAATCATGGCAATGTTGGCTCGCTCATGACGAATCATGCCCCAGTACCGCACGCGAATGGGCGCACCCTCCGAGAACACTTTCCTCCTCGGAGGGCACTCGGAGGCCAGCAGGTTGTGCTTAAGCATCACGCCGGCAGCGTTGTCGAGATACCTGAAGAATGCCGGAGAGCTCGCCAGCACAAGACCAGCATTCCGTGACAATAGAAGAATGAGCTTCCGATAAAAGCCTAAACTCTCATGGCTAACATCGCGGTAGTCGAGGATATACCTGCCGCGAAAGTCCCCCTTCAGGCGATCGAGAATTGTAATACCTGGCGTCGAATGCAGTACCACAATCCGGTCATAGCCCTCGGAGTCAATGACGCCCAAGGCGAACTTTCGAAATCGCGCGAAGTGCGGCAGCTTCTTCTGAATGGGGTCGGCATCCTCCACGTGATCGCCGAACACAAAAGACTTGGAAATACCTTTCGGTACGGCCGCATCGGGGCGCCCGTTACGGTTCCAACTGACCAAATGAAGCTCATTCGTGCCACCCAGTAGACGAACGTAGTCGTACATATAGGGCATATGGGCTATACGAACAAAACCAAGCAAGAGTACCTTCATTAGGCTTCACCGCCCCTGCGGATACCCTCGAGCACCTGTTCCATTCTCTTCACACACACAGTGCGCGAAAGGTTTTCACGTGCATATGCTCTTCCGTGCTCGCATAGGCGCGTCAGGCGCTCAGGGTCACCATGGAGCGTTCGTATGGCCGTGGCCAACTCCTCGGCGTTATCAATCTCAACGCAAACGCCCAAATCCTCGCGCTCTACCATGGCGGCATAGAGCGAGTCTTTTTCTACAGAGCTCACGATTGCCTTGCCGCAAGCGAGTAGGATGGGCATCTTGGATGGAGTACCCGTGTAGATGACCTCACGACGCAGGGGAATTAAGCACACATCGCCAGTGGAGTACACATCAGGCACCATATCGACGGGTTGCAGTGGGTAGAACGCAACGTTAGTAAGGCCCTCGGCGTCCACAGCGTCCATGAAATCCTTCTTCACGCAGCCGTCACCGATGATTTGCACCACGATGTCGGGCTCGTCACGCAAAAGCTTAGCCACCTCGAACATTGTCTTCCAATTGAACTGCAGTCCAACGCTGCCAGCAAACTGAACGTAGAACTTGTCGTGGGAGATATCGAATTTCTTGACGAAGCGATTCTTCTCCCAGGGTATGTCGTAGTTTCTACGGTCATCAAACCAGGGTGGAACGATATGCAGTTTGGAGCGAGGACAGCCCGCATCGGCGCATGCCTCCACCATGTCCTCGGAGAGCACCACAACCGCCGACGACATGCGGTACACAGCCCGAGAGAGCAGGTCCATACCAGCGTAAACCATTTTATTAATGTTCAGGCTCTTTGTCTGACCCGGCCACACGTCGTAGACGTTGTAGAGCACAGGTTTGCGCACAAACAGTTTGAGAAGCACCTCTTGGAAAAACACCGTGGGACAAGACTGGAGAAACACCACATCAAAATCGCGGCGTTTAATCGCGTAAGAAATCATTTGGAAGGCGTACTTCGCTTCATCAAGATAACGCACAACGAAGTTGCTCTTGTCAATGACTTTGCGCGAAAGCGTGTCCACGGTCAGCCCATCGCGTCCTACGAGCGTCCCCGGAAGCACATCATAGGTGTGCTTCCGTTCGCTCTGAATAAGGTGGACGCGGTTACCCAATTTTAAAAAACCGTCAATGAGTTGCTCTGCCATCTGGTTATTAGGACTCGCGGTGTCGAAGCCATCCATGGTGATATATAAAATATTCATTTACTTCCCCGTTTTATTTTTGCCGAACATGGCACCAAAAGTGCCGGTAAAGCATTTCCAGTCCATGCGGAAACAGCGATTGCGCACGTAGTGGAGTTCAATCTTCTGTCGCAGACCGCTCTCGAACGTCGCGGCATTGCGGTCAGTCGCCTGCCACAGGCCCGTAATGCCGGGCTGGACAGAAAGCAGCTCAGCCTTTTCCTCATCGGAAAAGTGCTGCTCAAGTTCGTCTCTTGTTATGGGACGCGGACCGATGACGGAAAGGTCGCCGTTCAGCACGTTCAGGAACTGCGGCATCTCATCAATGGAACACTTGCGGATGAACTGCCCGACTTTGGTAATACGGGGATCATCGTCGACCTTGCGCTCGACTTCCCACTGATGCAGCTGCTCAGGACTCAGATACTTCTGCACGTTGCCGGCATCCGCAACCATGCTGCGAAGCTTAAGGATCTTGATGGTCTTACCGCCCTTGCCAAGACGCTCCTGCGAGTAAACAGGGCTGCCAGAGGACTCAAGACAGATGAACGCACACACGACCACAATGGGAATGAAGAGCACAACGCTCACGCAAAGGCTAAATACAAAATCGAAAAGCCGCTTAAGAAATCGATAAGCCAATGTACCGCTCGGCTTAATTACTAAAGCAGCTGGCTTAGCTCCAACAGCTGCGGCACCGTTATATTCCGTTTTATCTATCACAATTTCCTTCAAACCTACGTCCCCGCCCCTGGGGATCCTCCCTGTCCCTTTAAACAGTCGCCCGCACTTAGGCAATCGCCTTTTTAAGGTTTCGCATTGCGCGCTGCTCGGCCGAAAGCACGGCAAGGCCAACGCGTGTGGTTACGCGTCGGCCGCACAGGTCGAGCTCCAAATAAGCAGTGCTCTTGCGTCTATTAATGGTTTTGATAAGGCCTTCGTGGCCCAGCAGCGGACCTGCCGTTACTACGACCTGGTCGCCGTCTTTTAGAGCCTCGCTCATGAGCACTACACGGTCTCCCACATGCGTAAAGCTGCCAATAAGCTGGACCTCTTCTTTTGCAAGCGGCACAAACTGACCGTCCTGGGATAACACCCGGGCAAAGTCGTCCATGCGTAGCAGATACTGTTGCACGGTGCGGGGATCTGCCGTATCGCAGATAAGATAACCGGGAAAGAGCGGCTTGGTCGTCTTGACCCATTCGCCGTGTACTTTGATCTCGGTTTGAAATTGGGGATAAAAGAGCTCCTGCATGGCGCCAACCGGCACCACGCGATCGATGCGCTCGCGCATTACGTCTTCGCGACCGTTAATGACCTGGATCACATACCACACGAGCACCACCCCCTTGCTGTCTTACGTGTGGCTCACGGGGTTTGGATATGGCTTCGCCAGGGCGCTTGCGCACGAAGGCGCTCCATATTCAAACCCTGAGCCCAGTTAGACAAGCACGTGGCTCTGCCCCCCGTGAACGGTATGTATAAATGCAGCGGCTAGAGACGCGGACGTGTATCGCAAAAATGACCGCGTCCCCAGCTGACTGCGTGCAGCCCAGTCAAGCGGGAACAAAACTGGACCGCACGCAAACAGCTGTAGAACTGCTGCGATTTGTCATGAAATGTCGAATCGAAAGTACAGCTTGCACATAGACAAGAACAAAGTCATTCGATGCGATACGCATGACGACGCTATTGGAGCTCGTGGTTTTTCTGGCACCGCCGTTACGGCCGGATGCTGATCTGCCCTGCGCTTCGCGACCGGTTAAGCCGAGAGCGCAGTTGAACCCATGTAACAATAGCCATCCTAGCACAAGGCGGCTAGAAACCGAATTAGGCCGAGCACGGCAACATATCGTTCACTTGCAGTGCTTAAGGGGGTTATTTTGCAAACTTGTTCACATTGACGCAGGTTTATGCGGGTGTAACTGTTGGCGCACACCGCCCGAGCTGCAACGCTGACCGTGAGAAATTCAAAAAGGAATTATGTTGGGTTAACAAACTATGTACAGAAGTGGGAAATAAATTGCGCAACTTTTTTGGGTGTGGGTGCTGGTGTGGCGTCACTTTGATTTGCGCGGTGGCTTCATATGAAAAAAGCCCCCGGTTTCCCGGAGGCTTTGCATTCACGGTGGTGGAGACGAGGGGGATCGAACCCCTGACCTCTTGACTGCCAGTCAAGCGCTCTCCCAGCTGAGCTACGCCCCCGTGACGAGGAGTTACTATAGGGGAAGTTGGTGCAACGTGCAAGGACTTTTTTGGGTCAGGCTCTAAATAGCTATTGATATAGGTAAGCGATGGCCGTGCCGGTGTGGACTTTGATCTTTGCGGTTGATCTTACTACGTTGCTAATGCCCGTGTCAGCCAAGAGTCCTAGGGGGGAATGGTCTAGTTCCCACTCTAGGCCTTGTTCGCTTACCTTGGTGTTGGGAGCGATGGCGATGATGGAGAAGGTTTTGCCCTCGGCGTTTTCGATGGTCCAGGTCTCGTCCTGGTGCAGGATTCTGGCCGTCGCTTCGTCTTCTTCGATCCAGACGGGGGCGTCCGCATAGCCTGCCAGTAGCCCTAACACAGACAGGGACATGTCGGGACGGCCGCCGGTGGCGCAGGTCGCAACCACCTCGGCACCCGGCCAGCGACGGCGGACGGAATCGAGCGCCAGCGCCAGATCGGTATAGTCCTTGTACGGGTCATGGCGCTCAACTTCAAAGTCGGTAGCGGCATCGACCAACGCGCGTCCCGCGTCGCTCACCGTATCGGCATCCCCTACATACACGTCGCAGCCCAGCCCCGCGCCCAGCAGCGCGTCGAGCCCGCGGTCCACGGCGACAACGTGGTCGCACTCCCCTGCCAGCCGACGCAGCAGATCCGCGCTCGCAACCACGGGCGAACCGCAGACCACCAATACCTTGCAAGCCACAGCTCTCGCCTATTCCTCAAACGCAAGCACGCGGGCCAGATCCAGGTCCTCATAGCTATCGATAAAGATTTCGCAGTTGTCACGAACCTCGTCGCGCTTCATACGGCCGTGCGGGTCATAGACGCCCACGCGCTTAAAGCCGGCAGTGCCAGAGCTCTTAAGGCCAAAGACGGCGTCCTCAAACACCCATGCACGCTCAAACTGGTGCCCATGACGCTCCTCTAGGCGGCGCAGCGCCAGCTCATAAACGTCGGGAAACTGCTTGGAGCGCCCCGCCTCGCCCGTGGTGGTAATAAACTCCATGTAGGCATCGAGACCGGCACCCGCAAGCGCAGACGTAACCAGCTCGGCTGGCGTGGACGTGGCAACGCACATGGCAATGCCGGCCTCCTGCGCCTGCTTCAAAAATGCAAGCAGGCCCTCGCGCGGCGGCACCTTGGAGTAGCCATCGATCAGGATGTCGCTCAACTCGCGGTAGAGCTCCTCGCCATTTGTGCCAATGCCCCAGATATCGTGGTAGGCCTGGCACTCGTCCTCGAGCGACAAATGCTCAAACTGGGCAAAATCGTCGACCGTCACGTCAACTCCGTGGCGGTGCAATAACTCGGGCTGGGCATAGGCCCAAACGGGGGTGCTATTAACCAGCGTGCCGTCGCAATCGAAAATAAAAGCAACACTTGGGGCAGCGATGCGGTCCATAAACGAGCCTTTCGATGTCAAATGGTAAACAACCTGCTAAAAACGTTTTACCAAACGTAAACCTAACAATCTAGAAACCCTAATTGGTAAAGCTGTCAAGAGTTTTACCATCGCAATTCTGCCAGTGGTATAAACATGGCGCTTACCGATTAAACGCCACCGCAAATCCACTTTCGTTCATAAAACTAACGTACAGGTGTTATCGTAGTTTTTGCCGAAAGTTCCACCGAGCACGCGAGGTGGAACGAATCATAGAACTATCGCCGTCCCTTCGATTCGTGCAGCCTTGGACCTTTCGCATCTAGTCACCAAGGCAACACGCTGCCGCGTCATGATGGGATCAAACGTGAGCGATACAAAGCTAAAGCCAGCAACCAAAAAGCCTGCTACCCGTAAACCCGCCCCGTACGCGTCGGAGCTCACCAAAGACGATGTCTATCTGTTTGGCATCGGCACATGGGAGCGCAGCTGGGAAAAGATGGGCGCGCACCCCGACACGCAGAACCGTACGTGCGGCTGGCGTTTTTGCGTTTGGGCGCCAGACGTAAAAAGCGTCCATGTCATTGGCGAATTTAACGACTGGGATGAGCAGGCCAACCCGCTGGTGCCCGTGCATACGAGCTCTATTTGGGAAGGCTTTATTCCTGGCGCCGAGCAGGGCCAGCTCTATAAATACCTTATCGAGACCAACGAGGGCGAAAAGCTCTACAAGGCCGATCCGTATGCCTTTAAGGCCGAGTGCCCTCCGGGTACCGCCAGCGTGCTGTGGACCCTCGATGGCTACCAGTGGAACGACGCGGCTTGGCTCAAGCGACGCGCCGGCCATAACCACATGTCGCAACCCCTTAACATCTACGAGGTGCATATTGGCTCGTGGAAGCGCCACGGCGACGCTCCGCAGGGCGAGCCCGACGAGTACGGCAACTACCCCGGCCCCATGGATCCCTTCCCCGCGCAGCGCGGCGAGTTCTACACCTACGACGACCTGTCGGTGGAGCTCGTGGACTACGTGCGCGACATGGGCTATACGCATATCGAGGTCATGCCGCTTATGGAGCATCCCTTCGATGGTTCCTGGGGCTACCAGACGACCGGCTACTACGCCGCCACGTCGCGCTACGGCAACCCGCAGCAGCTCATGCACTTTATCGATGCATGCCACGAGGCAGGCATTGGCGTGATCATGGACTGGGTGCCCGGCGGTTTTTGCGCCGACTCCCACGGCCTTGCCACCTTTAACGGCCACATGCTGTTTGAGCACGAGATTCACCCCAACTGGGGCACGCACAAGTTTGACTTCGCCCGCGGCGAGGTCCGCTCGTTCCTGGTCTCCAACGTGCTGTACTGGCTCGAGAACTTCCACGTGGACGGCATTCGCATGGACGGCGTGTCCAGCATGCTGTACCTCAATTTTGGCATCGACGATCCCGGCCAAAAGAAGTTCAACAAATACGGTACCGAGGAGGACTTGGACGCCAGCGCATTTATCCGTCAGGTCAACTGCGCTGTAGAGGCGCACTACCCCGACGTGATGATGATGGCCGAGGAGTCCACCGCGTGGCCGCTCGTGACCTATCCGCCGCAGGACGGCGGCCTGGGCTTCCACTACAAGTGGGACATGGGCTGGATGAACGACACCCTGCACTACATGCAGACCGATTTTCCGTGGCGTCCCGGCAACCACGGCCTGCTCACGTTCTCCATCATGTACGCCTTTACCGAGAACTTCATTTGCCCGCTGAGCCACGACGAGGTCGTGCACGGCAAGTGCTCACTCATCGGCCGCATGCCGGGCGACTGGTGGCGCCAGTTTGCCGGCCTGCGCACGCTGGCCTTCTACCAGATGACGCATCCCGGTGCCAAGCTCAACTTTATGGGCAACGAGATCGGCCAGTTTATTGAGTGGCGCTACTACGAGTCCATTCAGTGGTTCCTGACCGAGCAGTACGAGACACACCGTCATCATCAGGCGTTTATCAAGGCGCTCAACCACCTGTACACCGACGAGCCCGCCCTGTACGAGCGCGGCTACACCGACGACGGCTTTACCTGGATCGACGCGGATAACTCCAAGCAGTCTATTGTGAGCTTTGTGCGCCAGGGCGAGGACGTCGATGACGACCTGGTGATCCTGATTAACTTTGACCCGGCGAGCTACGAGAGCTTCCGTGTGGGCGTGCCGCGCGAGGGCGACTGGGAGGTCATCTTCGATTCCGACCGTCCCGAGTTTGGCGGCAGCGGATATGCCGGCGAGGAGCCCTACACCTGCTCGAGCGAGCCCTATCCCTGGAACGGGCAGATGGACTCCATCGAGATGAAGGTGCCCGGCCTGGCAGGCGTGGTGCTTAAGCGCCGCGGCCCCAGTAGCTATAAGCCGCCGGTGGTCGAGGAGCCCAAAAAGGCGACGTGCAAGCGCTCGTCCTCGGTGAAGCCCAAGCCCGCGGCAGCAAAGAAGGCTCCGGCTAAGGCGAAGGCTGCCAAGCCCGCTGCCAAGGCTACGGCTAAGCCCAAGGCCAAGAAGGCAACCAATAAAAAGGCTGCTCCCAAGGCTAAGGCAGGCGCTGTTAAAGCATCTGCCAAGGATGCGTAACAAAGCCGTTACAGCTGTAATTACCCGCCCCGCGGGGGCGTAGGATACAAGTCATAACCGTTCCGGGAGAAACATCCCCGGGGGAAAGGAACGTATGAATAAGATCTTCGACAACAAGCAGGAGTTTACCGAGCTCTATCGCGAAGCCGTCATGAGCATCAGTGGCAAGAGCGTCGAGGCCGCCAGCGACCTGGACCGCTTTAACGCCCTGGCCAAGCTCGTGGCCGAGAAGGCACGCACCGTTGCCACCAAGAGTGACGCCCGCGTCACCGCCGAGGGCAAGAAGCGCGTGTACTACTTCTCGATCGAGTTTTTGATCGGCCGCCTGCTCGACAACTACCTGCTCAACTTTGGCGTGCGCGACATGGTCGCCGAGGCGCTCGACGACATGGGCTTCGACCTGTCCGTCATCGAGAACCAGGAGCCCGATCCGGCGCTGGGCAACGGTGGCCTGGGCCGTCTGGCCGCATGCTTCCTGGATTCCATGGCAGCCGAGGGCATTGCCGGCTACGGTAACGGCATGCGCTACCGCTACGGCCTGTTTAAGCAGGAGATCGTCAACGGCAGCCAGGTCGAGGCCACCGACGAGTGGCTCACCCACGGCTATCCCTGGGAGGTCCGTCGTCAGGACAAGGCCGTGACCATTAAGTTTGGTGGCCATGTTGAGGGCTTTGAGGAGAACGGCCGCACGTTCTACCGCACGGTGGACACGCAGGATATCCTGGCCGTCCCCTACGACATCCCCGTGGTGGGCTATGCCGGCGAGACCGTCAACAAGCTGCGCGTCTGGGCCGCCGAGCCGGTCGAGGAGCACTTTGACCTGGAGGCCTTCAACCGCGGCGACTATGCCCTGGCCGACGCCGAGCGCGCCGAGGCCGAGGCCATCAGCGCCATCCTCTACCCCAACGACGCCGGCGAGCACGGCCGCCTGCTGCGCCTGAAGCAGGAGTACCTGTTTGTCTCGGCCGGCATCTACAGCCTGCTCGACACCTTTGAGAAGGAGCACGGCGAGAACTGGGAGCTGCTGCCGCAGTTTGTGGCCATCCACACCAACGACACGCATCCCGCCATGTGCGGTCCCGAGCTCATGCGTATCCTCATCGACGAGAAAAAGCTCGAGTGGGACGACGCCTGGAACATCGTGACGCAGGTCGTGAGCTACACCAACCACACCATCTTGCCCGAGGCTCTGGAGAAGTGGCCCATCGGCACGTTCTCCAAGCTTCTCCCCCGCGTGTACCAGATTATCGACGAGATCAGCCGTCGTTGGCACGAGTCGTTCGACACCACGCAGGAGGGCTGGCAGGAGCGTCTGCGCCAGACCGCCATCCTGTGGGACGGCGAGATTCGCATGGCCAACCTGTCCGTGATCTGCAGCCACAGCGTCAACGGCGTGGCCAAGATCCACTCCGACATCATCAAGAACATCGTGCTCAAGGACTTCTATGCCCTGACGCCCGAGAAGTTCAACAACAAGACCAACGGCATCTCGCACCGTCGCTTCTTTGCTGAGGCCAACCCCACCTACGCCAAGCTCGTCACCGATGCCATTGGCGACGGCTGGCTGAAGGACGCCTTTGAGCTGGAGAAGCTCAAAGAGTTCCAGAACGACACTGAGTTCCTGAAGGCCGTGGGTGCCTCCAAGCGCGCCAACAAGGAGCGTCTGGCCGCCTACGTCAAGGCCGAGACCGGTCTGGTCATTGACCCCAACACCGTCTTCGATGTCCAGGTAAAGCGCTTCCATGCCTACAAGCGCCAGCTCATGAACATCATGAAGGTGATGGACATCTACAACCGTCGCATCGCCGATCCCAACTTCCACGTGACGCCGACGACCTTCATCTTTAGCGGCAAGGCTGCCTCGAGCTACACCTTCGCCAAGGAGACCATCCGCCTCATTAACTCCGTGGCCGAGGTCATCAACAACGACCCGCGCGTCAACGAGGTCATGAAGGTCTGCTTTATCCCCAACTTCCGCGTGAGCAACGCCCAGCTCATCTACCCCGCCGCCGAGATCTCGGAGCAGATCTCCACGGCCGGCAAGGAGGCCTCGGGCACGTCCAACATGAAGCTCATGATGAACGGCGCTATTACGCTGGGCACCCTCGACGGCGCCAACATCGAGATCGCCGACCTGGCCGGTCGCGAGAACGAGGCCATCTTTGGCCTGACCGCTCCCGAGGTCGAGCAGCTCTGGGCATCGAACAGCTACTTTGCGTGGGATACGCTCAACAACGATCGCGACCGTCTGGGCCGCGTGATGGACGAGCTTAAGGACAACACCTTTGCGGGTCTTTCGGGCAACTTCGAGAGCATCTACAACGAGCTCATGAATAACAACGACCCCGACCTGGTCATGGCAGACTTCCGCAGCTACGTGGATGCCTGGGAGAAGCTCACCGGCAGCTACGGCGACCAGGAGACCTGGAACCGCAAGGCCCTGCTCAACACCGCCTCGAGCGGCTGGTTCTCGAGCGACCGCACCATTCGCGAGTACCGCGACGAGATCTGGCACGCGTAAAGGCGCGCGAGCTCCCCTATGCCAGCACGGCATTACTCGACGGGCGTGACGTTGCGCCGCGCCCGTCGCTAATGGGTTTAGGAACATCGATGACAGAAGGAGAAATCGATGAGTAAGAAAGAATGCATCGCGATGCTCCTCGCAGGAGGACAGGGCAGCCGATTGGGGGCACTCACCCAAAAGATCGCTAAGCCGGCGGTAAGCTTTGGTGGCAAGTTCCGCATTATCGACTTTTCGCTGTCAAACTGCTCCAACTCGGGCATCGACACGGTGGGCGTTCTGACGCAGTATCGCCCCTACCTGCTGCATGCCTACGTGGGCTCCGGCGAGGCGTGGGATCTGGACAGCCGCGACGGCGGCGTTTCGATCCTGCCGCCGTACGAGACGCAGACCGGTGGCGCCTGGTATGCGGGCACGGCCGACGCCATTACGCAGAACCTCGACTACATCAAGGCCAACGACCCCAAGTACGTTCTGATTCTTTCGGGCGACCATCTGTATCGCATGGACTACCGCAAGATGCTCAAGACGCACATTGAGAACAACGCCGACCTCACGGTGAGCGTTATGCCCGTGCCGTGGGAGGAGGCCAGCCGCTTTGGCATCCTGACCACCGATCCCGAGGACGGCCGCATCACCAAGTTCACTGAGAAGCCCGATAAGCCCGATTCAAACCTCGCGTCCATGGGCATCTACATCTTCTCGGCTGACGTGCTGATCGAGGCGCTCGAGGAGGACGCTCTGGACCAGCGCTCGAGCCACGACTTTGGCAAGGACATCATCCCCAAGCTGCTCGGTGAGGGCAAGCGCCTGTACAGCTACGAGTTCCACGGCTTTTGGAAGGACGTCGGCACCATCGCCAGCTTCCACGAGACCTCGATGGACCTGCTGGGCAACAACCCCGAGTTCGATCTGTTTGACAAGCACTTCCCCATCATGTCCAACATCACCACGCGTCCGCCGCACTACATTGGCCCGGACGGCCGCCTGGACGATTGCCTGGTCTCCAACGGCTGCAAGATCTACGGCACCGCTCGCCACTCGATCATTTCGACCGATGTCATCATCGAGGAGCGTGCCGTGGTCGAGGACTCCGTGCTGCTGCCGGGTGCGCACGTTAAGAGCGGCGCGCACATCTGCCGCGCTATTTTGGGCGAGAACTCCACGGTCGAAGAGGGCGTGAAGCTCGGCTCTGTCGATACCACCAAGGATACGGCCGTCGTTGGAAATGACGTCGTTATCGGGAAGGGGGAATGATCCGATGATCAATCGCAAGGCCATCGGTTATATCACCGCTAACTACTCTTCGACCTACGGCAGTGTGTTGCTCAAGGACCGTCCCATCGCGTCCGTTCCGTTTTTGGGCCGCTACCGCCTGATCGACTTCCCGCTGTCCAACATGATGAATGCCGGCATTAAGACCGTCGGCGTCGTCATGCCGGGCAACTACCGCTCGCTGATCGACCACGTGGGCTCGGGCAAGGACTGGGGCCTGGACCGCAAGAAGGGCGGCCTGTTCATGGTGCCCGGCAACGCGTATGGCACCACCAAGGGCGGCATGCGCTTCTTGCTGCGCGACATCATCTCCAACAAGACGCTGTTCCAGCGCTCGGACAAGCCCTATGTTGTGATGATGGGCACCAACATCATCTTTAACATGGACCTCAACACCATCATCGACGCGCACGAGAACTCCGGTGCCCAGATGACCGTGGTGTACTGCAAGGCCACGCACAACGTCGATGACGAGACCAAACTCGAAATTAACGAGAACGGCCGTCTGACGGGCGTGAGCGCCGGCGTCGTGTACGGCGACAACGCCTCTATGGACTGCTGCATCGTCAACCGCGAGACGCTACTCGAGATTATCGACCACTACCAGGCCGCCGACTATCTGGACCTGCTCGAGGCACTCCAGGGCGACTTTGGCAACATCGACGTGTGCAGCTACGAGTACAAGGGCGAGGTCGTGGGCGTGTTTAGCGAGAAGTCGCTGTATCGCCGCAGCATGGACCTGCTCGACCAGACCGTGGCAGACCAGCTCTTTGACCCCGAGCGCCCGATCCTGACCAAGGCTCACGACGTGCCGCCTTCGCGCTATGCGACCGGCAGTCACGCATGCAACTCGATCATCTCGGCCGGCTGCATCATCAAGGGCACCGTGCGCAACTCGATCCTGTCGCGCGGCGTCGTGGTCGAGGAAGGCGCTTCGGTGACCAACTCGATCATCAACCAGAGCTGCATCATCAAGAGCGGCGCACGTGTTGAGAACGCCATTCTGGACAAGAACAACGTGGTTCCCACCAACACCGAGCTTCGCGGCACGCCCGAGAACATCCTGGTGCTGGGCAAGGCTCCGTTAACTTCCGACACCACCACCGTACGTTAACGTTGGCACCGCAACATCGCTCGTAACATGTAGAATAGCCGCCCGGTTAGCGCCAGGCGGCTATTCTCGAATTGCAACATGGGAGACAATATGGCAGATTCCAGCAAAAAGATGCAGATCGTGTTTGCCTCGGCCGAGTGCGCACCATTTGTAAAGACCGGTGGCTTAGGTGACGTGGCGGGCTCGCTGCCTGCGGCGCTTGTGCGCGCCGGCGCCGAAGTCATCGTGATGGTGCCCAAGTACGCCACCATCAAGGACGAGTACAAGGCGCAGATGGAGCACTTTGCCGACTTTTACGTGAGCCTGGGCTGGCGCAATGAGTACTGCGGGCTGGAGAAGCTCGAGCGCGACGGCGTCACTTATTTGTTCGTGGACAACGAGCGCTACTTTGCGCGCGACTATCCGTACGGCTTCTTTGATGACGGCGAGCGTTTTGCGTTCTTCTCCAAGGCCATCACCGAGAGCCTGCAGCACCTGCCCGAGGGCTTTGAGTGCGACATCCTGCACTGCAATGACTGGCAGACGGCACTGGCACCCGTGTTCCTGCGCGAGTTCTACCAGGGCCTGCCGCTGTACGACCGCGTCAAGACCGTGTTCTCGATCCACAACGTGGCGTTCCAGGGCCAGTTTAGCGACACCGTGATGGAGGACATCCTGGGCGTGGCGCATATTCCCGCGGCCGCCACGCAGTTGCGCTGCGACGCCTGCAGCATCAACTACATGCTGGGCGCGCTGCACTATGCCGATGCCATCACCACGGTAAGCCCCACCTATGCCAACGAGATTCAGACGCCCGAGTTTGGCGAGGGCCTGGACGGCGTGCTGCGCGAGCGCTCCTATGCGCTGCAGGGCATCCTCAACGGCATTGACGTTGCAGGCTTTGACCCGGCAACCGACAAGCGCATTGCCGCAAACTACACGGTCGACGACCGTTCCGGCAAGGCTGTGTGCAAGGCCAAGCTGCAGGAAGAGCTGGGGCTCGAGGTTCGCGACGACCGTCCGCTCATGGTTATGGTCACGCGCCTGACGCGCCAGAAGGGCTTGGACCTGGTCATGTACGCGCTCGACCGCATCCTGTCCGGCGGCGTGCAGGTGGCCGTGCTGGGCACCGGCGACCGCGACTACGAGGATGGCCTGCGCTACTTCCAGGACAAGTACCCCGGCACCATGGCCGCACGCATCGAGTTTGACCCAGCGCTGTCGCAGCGCATGTACGCCGCCGCCGACATGTTCCTGATGCCTTCGAAGTTTGAGCCCTGCGGCCTGTCGCAGATCATCGCCATGCGCTACGGTACCCTGCCCATCGTGCGCGAGACCGGTGGCCTGAAGGACACCGTGCAGCCGTACAACGAGTTTACCGGCGAGGGCACGGGCTTCTCGTTTACCAACTTTAACGGCGACGAGATGGGCGACGCGGTGTTCCGCGCGGCACGCCTGTTCTGGGATAACCGCGACGCTTGGAACCAGCTGGTCACGCAGGCCATGAGCCAGGACTTTAGCTGGACGCGCTCAGCCGATAAGTATCTGGATCTGTATTTCTTTATGCACCCGGAGATTGAAAGGCCGGCGGCTGTGGAGGCTGCGGCCGAGAAGGCTGAGGCCGAGCCCGAGGTTGTGGCTGAGGCCGAGCCGGTTGTTGAGGCACCCGCTGCTGCCGAGGAGCCCAAGACTGAGGAGAAGCCGGTTGAGGCTAAATCTGAGGTGAAGGTTGAGGCAGCTCCCGAGGCTGAGGCTAAGCCAGCTGCGAAGCCTACCGCCAAGAAGACCACGACGCGCAAGACGACGGCCAAGAAGGCTACGACAACCAAGGCCGCTGCCACCAAGACCGCCGCAGCAAAGACGACTACCGCCAAGGCAACGACCACGCGCAAGCGCACGACCGCCGCTGCTAAGAAGGCCGCCGAGGCCGAGGCAACCCCCGAGGTAAAGGCCGAGACTGCCGAGGCCAAGCCGGCCGCCAAGGCTCCGGCCAAGACTGCAGCAAGAAGACGACCGCAACCAAGACCACGACCGCCAAGAAGGCCACGGCTACGAAGTCGACGACGACCAAGGCTGCTACGACGAAGGCCGCCGCGAAGACGACCGCGAAGGCCGCCGCAAAGTCCGCCGTCAAGGTCGAGGAGGCACTCTCCGAGCCCAAGGCCAAGGCAGCTGTCGAGGCAAAGCCGGCCGCCAAGACCACCACGCGCAAGCGCTCTACGACGACGGCCAAGAAGGCCACGACCAAGGCTGCTGCTCCCAAGGCAGAAGCTAAGGCCGAGGTAAAGGCCGAGCCTGCTCCGAAGGCCGCAGAGGTCAAGACCGCTCCGAAGGCTACGGCAAAGACCAAGCCCGCCAAGGAGGCCCCGGTCTCCCCCGCCGCTAAGACTGAGGAAAAGGCTCCGACCAAGAAGACCTCCGTCCGTAAGGCAACGGCCACCCGCAAGCGTCACTAGTCAGGACGATTAAAACTTAATCCTCAAAGCAAAAGAGGGCGCCCCAACTAGGCGCCCTCTTCTTGGTTGAACTTCTGTATTAAAAAGAGGGCCGGTTTACTACGACAAAATGGCTCCAGCCGACCACGGCGGGTAATCTACGAAATTGGCAACGCCTCTACCTGCGGTTTTAATATCACCAAAATGACCCTGGTTGAGATCATTCAAATCGTCGTAGTAAACCGAAGTACTTTTGTTTGCCTACAAATAGTATCCGTCTGGGCGTTTTCGAATACCGCGAAAATTTGGATGGTAAAACGATTTTCTAGGACAACCGTTCGCCGATGGTAAACGGATGTTGTTTATACAGCCTGTGTACAAAAGATATACTTACATCCTGTGCGTAAAGCCCATGGCCCGCAGGCCGTGATTCTATTGAACTGGACCGTATTATGAGATTGATTCACAACAGCCGTCTGCCGCAGTTTCGTACTCCGTTTGGCGCTGTGACCACTGGAACTTCCGTTTCGCTATCGGTGATTTTGGAGGATGCCGACCCCAACCAGGCAACGCTCACCCTGCGCACCTGGGTCGATGAAATCGGTGAGTCTCTGTATCCCATGACGCACGAGGGCGACGGCATATTTACCGTAGAGCTTGAGTGCGCCGAGCCCTGCCTTGTGTGGTACAGCTTTATATGCAACATCGAAGGTCAGCCCGAGGTCCGCCTGGGTGCGCCGCAAGGCCGCACCGGCGGCGAGGGCGTAACCTACGACTACGCCGAGGTCCCGTCGTTCCAGATTACCGTCTACAAGCACCGCGAAGTTCGACCCGAGTGGTACGAGCGCGGCATGGTCTACCAGATCTTCCCCGATCGCTATGCCCGCGACGAAAACTGGCGCGAACGTACGCTTGCCGAAGTTGAAAAACCGCGCAAAGGAATCCAGCGCCGCATGGTCGAGGACTGGAACGAACCGCCCGAGTACGAGCGTGCCGAAGACGGCTCCATCAAGACCTGGGATTTTTACGGCGGCTCGCTCAAGGGTATCCAGAATGACCTGCCCCACATTGCCGAGCTGGGCTTTACGGCCATCTACCTCAACCCGATTTTTGAGGCCGCGAGCAACCACCGCTACGACACGGCAGATTACACCAAGATCGACCCGATTCTGGGCACCGAGCAGGACTTTACCGAGCTGTGCGAGGCGGCCGAGAAGCTCGGCATTTCCATCATCCTGGACGGCGTCTTCAACCACACGGGCGACGATTCGATCTACTTTAACCGCTACGGCAATTATCCCGGCGTCGGTGCTTGGCAGAGCGAGGACTCGCCGTGGCGCGATGCGTTTTACTTCCACGAGGACGGTTCGTATGACTGCTGGTGGGGCGTGGGCAACATGCCCGCCATCAACGAGAGCTCCGAACTGGTGCGCGAGCGGCTCCTGGGCAAGGACGGCGTGATCCGCAAATGGCTGCGCGCCGGTGCCCATGGTTGGCGCCTGGACGTGGCCGACGAGCTTTCCGACGACTTCCTGGCCGAAATCAAAAAGGCCGTGCTCGCCGAGAAGCCCGACGCGCTGCTGCTCGGCGAGGTCTGGGAAGACGCCTCCAACAAGATCAGCTATGGCCACCTGCGCCGCTATCTGCAGGGCTCTGAGCTCGACTCCGCTATGGACTACCCCTTCCGCGACATGGTCATCGGTTTTTTGATGGGCTACAAGAACGCCTATCAGGCTGCAGAGGACATCGAGACGCTGCGCGAGAACTACCCGCGCGAGGCACTGGCCTGCGCGCTCAATCTGCTTTCGAGCCACGACCGCCCGCGCATTATCTCGGTGCTCGGCGGTGGCCCCGACGAGTCGCAGCTGCCCGAGAGCGAGCGCAGCAAGTGGCGCCTGGACGAGAATTCCATGGGCCTGGCCAAGAGCCGCTTTTGGTTGGCGACGCTCATGCAGATGACCTTCCCGGGTGTGCCCTCGATCTATTACGGCGACGAATACGGCTTGGAGGGCCTCACCGATCCGGGCAACCGCCGCACCCTGCCGACCAAGGACCAGCTCCACGATTTCGATACGCTGGCCATTGTTAAGAACGCGTCTGCCGTTCGCCGCGCGCTGCCCTTTATGGTCAATGGCGAGATCAAGGCCTTCGCGCTCAACGACGACGTCTTGGCCTACACCCGCACGGGCAAAGACGGCGAGGCCGCGACGGTTATCATCAACCGCAGCCTGCGCAATTCGCACTGCGCGACGATCCCGGCGCTCGGCGAATGCGCAAGCGACGTGATCAGCGGCCACGAGTGCGAGATCCACAACGGCACGGTTACGCTCGACCTGTACCCGTTGGGCTCTTCGATCATCTATCACCATGCCGAGAAGCGCCTGCAGGAGCCGCTCGATTATGGCGCGGGCGTCGTGTGCCACATCACCTCGGTGCCTACCGACGACTTCAAGCCCGGCACAATCGGTGCGCCCACGCGTCGCTTTATCGACCACCTGGCTGCCATGGGCATGCGCTACTGGCAGGTCCTGCCCGTCAATCCCACGGACTTCTTCCGCTCCCCCTACGCCGGTCCTTCGGCCTTTGCAGGCAATATCGACCTGCTGCCCGAGAGCCACGAGGAGCTAGCTGCCGACTTCGTCACCTGGAAGACCCGCGGCGGCGAGGATGCCGACCCGCTGTACACGGCGTTTAAACATCGCAATGCCGATTGGCTCGAGAAGTACTGCGTCTACATGGCGGTAAAGAAGCACTTTGAGGGGCTGTCGCGCCACGATTGGCCGGCGGATGTCGCGCGCTACAACGAGCATCTGATCGATGACAAGCGCTTCCACGATGAGGCCGAGCTGCAGGCGTACATGCAGTATCGCTTTGACCTGGCCTGGTGCGAGCTCATGAACTATGCACACAAGAAGGGCATCGAGGTCATCGGCGACATTCCTATGTATGTTTCGGACGATTCGGCCGACGCATGGAGCGAGCCCGAAAACTTCTGGCTGTCCGACACCGGAAAGGCGATTGAAATTTCGGGCGCGCCGCCCGATAACTTTGCGCCCGAGGGCCAGGTGTGGGGAAACCCCACCTTCCGCTGGGATCACATGAAGGAAAACGGCTATAGCTGGTGGATGGATCGCCTGCGTCGTGCGTTCGCGCTCTACGACCGTGTGCGCCTGGACCACTTCCTGGGCTTCCACAGCTACTTTAGCATCCCTGCCGGCAAGGCCTGTGCCGACGGCCGCTGGCTGGCTGGCCCGGGCAAGGACCTGTTCCAGACGGCCTACGACGAGCTGGGTCCGCTCAACTTTATTGCCGAGGACCTGGGCTATTTGACGCCTGGTGTTCGCGCAATGGCTTCGACCTGTGGCTTCCCCGGCATGGACGTACTGGAGTTTAGCAACTACGACGTTCGCTGCGGAATTCATCCCACACCGGGCAAGATCCTGTACACCTCGACGCACGACACCTCGACGCTCGCCGGCTGGTGCACGCGCTCCTTTGCGGGCGGCGACGAGCCGAGCGGCATTACATTGGCAGGCGAGCTCATGGGCAATGCCCTGGCAAGCGATGCTCCGCTCGTGATGATGCCGCTGCAGGACGTGCTGGGGCTGGGCGACGATGCACGTATGAACGTGCCGGGCGTGGCAACGGGCAACTGGACCTGGCAGGCGCAAGAGGCCGACGTTGCGGCGGCCGAAGAGAAAACTGCGAAGCTCCTGCGCAGCACCCATAGATTCTGGGGCGAAGCGTGATAAAACCCCCGATATAGGGTACAGTTACAGCTGTTTGAATTTTTGCGGGCAGAGCGATCTGCCCGCTTTGTGCTGAAAAGGAAGTATTATGGCGCGCTACGATTACAAGTGCACGAGCTGCGGCAACGTGTTTGAGGTTGAGCACCCCATGTCCGAGACGCCCGAGGTCGTATGCCCCAGCTGCGGCGCCCCGGCATCCAAGACGTTCTCGGCCAGCGGCATTAAGTTCGAAGGCAGCGGTTTCTACAACACCGACCAGCGAAGCGGCGGCTCCAGCACCAACGCCACCAGCGGCTGCTGCGCCAACTGCCCGCATAACCACTAGTGACAACGTGGCCCCGCGATCAACTACGATCGCGGGGCCGCTTCTTTGCGCTATGGGTCGATAATTATTTTTAAAATTAGTATGTTTTAAAATCCGCCCATACCGGCAGCATAAGGATCATCACAAGTACCATCGCTATACCAATGAGTAGATCCGATATAGTTACCAGCTGCATCATATTGATCTAATTGACGAATGACATACTTACCACCACTATTATTGGAAGAAGAAATACTGCTAGAAGATCCACCAGAATTATTATTAGAATAGTTACTACCGCTAGAATAACTATTCTGCTGAGAAGCCTGCTGCTGAGTCTGCGCCACTTCCTCTTGAGTCTTCGCCTCAGCTTCTGCTTTTGCCTTATTTACATCATCAATACGAGTTTGATAACGACTAATCTGTTCATTGATTTGATCAATGAACTTCTTAGAATCCTTTTTGGCATCTTCAAAAATAAGCTTCTGATTTTCTTTATTAGAAATATCATTAAGAAGACCATTGAGGCTATTAATATGCTGCTGGAGAGAGTCAGTATCTTCAGTAGAATTCACATCAAAATTAGCATGATCAACTAGAGAAGTATTCCACTCATTATTTTGAGCCTTACGGCAGCCTTTAATAATGGAATCGTATTTATTGAGCAACTTCGTCCAATCAGGGGAAGTGCCATCCGCATACTTAAAACTGTCATTAGAGATTTCTTTATTCAAAATCTCTTTATTATTTTGAGCATTTTTAATGGTATCAAGACGTTGCTCAAAAGTTAGTAGCCCAGGATCAGCCTTAAAGGCAGCAACACTATCGCTAGCCTTTGAATACAGAACTTCAACATGCTGATTATGTTCACTACATGCTTGTTTGTAATTGTAACCAGCATAACCACCGACACAACCAGCAATGAGCAAAGCAACAATACCGGCACCAATAATTACCCGCTTTTTAATCGAAGAATTCTCAACCTCTTCATTTTCCTGAGTATTATCTTCAGGATTCAATCTTGTCACTATTAAGTTCGTTCATTTTAACCCCTCAATATTAAATCTGCGAGCGGTTCACGCATCCAGAAACTTACCAAACCCAACCGCTTACTTTCATATCCGATTTATTAATCCCAGTCCCAGAAAAATCATCCTTATGCGTTGCGGTGAAATAAGGACTATTTGGCGGGTAAACGCCTATATTCAATCCCTATTTCACCGCAACTTAGTAGTTACTTGCGGATCAGGCGGGCGCAGAAGTGGCCGTCGTAGGAGTCGGCGTTTACGGGAACGCTCTGGAAAAGCCCGCGGTCGTTTTGGCGTACGGAGACGAGCTTCTTGGCCTGGGCGAACTCGGGCAGCTGCAGGATCTGGGCTTCGGAGAGGGGTGCCACGGTAAAGCCGGCACCCTCGGGAGAAGCAAGGAAAGCGTCCACGACCTGCGTGTTCTCCTCGTCGAAGACCGAGCAGGTGGCATAGATAAGCTCGCCGCCGGCAGCCACGCGCGCGGCTGCTTCCTTGAGCATCGTCAGCTGCAGGCGGGGCAGCTCAGTCGTAACGTCGTTCTCGGTCAGACGCCACGGAATCTCAGGATGACGGCGCATAGTGCCGGTGCCAGAGCACGGCGCATCGATAAACACCGTGTCGAACAGGGCAGGCTCGCCGAGCATGGCATCAAAGGTCGTGAGCACCTCATTGAGCTCGCAGGCATCGCCCGACACCGTACGAACACCCGAGATACCCGCCTTGTGCAGGCGCGCGAGATTCTGATCGCACTTGCGATCGTGCAAATCGAGCGCGGTATGCTGACGCTCGTAGCCGGCACGCTTGGCCTGGCACATCATCACATAGGTCTTGGTGCCGCGACCGGCGCCAATCTCCAGGCAGCGACCGGGACGTGTCGCGGCAGTAGCGATAAGCTGGGCGTTAAGGTCCGAGGCCACGGCCGCCGCGCGTTCAAACACACCCGACGCAACGGTGGCCTGCGCATCGACCGGCGCATGGCAGCCCGGGAATACCGGCGCCACAAGCTGCGATAGGTACGGATCAGGCTTAGTTGCAAAGGCATTCTCGTGCAAAGCGAGCGGCGCGGGCGCCAGATTTCCGGCAAAGTTGAGCGCGCCCTCGGGCGTATCAAACGAGGCCATAATGCGAGCACACAGCCAGCGCGGCATACCCATCAGACGAGACAGGCGAACCAAACGGCGCTCGGACTCATCGGCACCCGCGGCGGCGGCAAAGTCCTCAACGTTGTCCGCGACCTTATGCAGCACGGCGTTCGCCAGACCGGCGGCAGACTTAGCACCGCTACGAACCAGCTCAACACCCTGACTCACGGCAACGCGACCTGGCGTATGCAGGTAGAGCATCTCGAAGGCCGAGAT
Source organism: uncultured Collinsella sp. (assembly GCA_900541195.1). Lineage (GTDB taxonomy): Bacteria > Actinomycetota > Coriobacteriia > Coriobacteriales > Coriobacteriaceae > Collinsella. The sequence goes on from UQIY01000027.1 coordinate 22,540, forward strand.
TCGAAGCGCCATGCGAACGCGCGGCGCGACCTTTTTGGGCTTATCGAGAAACTGATCGAGCAGCTCATCCAAAATTCCCTGCGTGGCGGCAACACCGAGCGCCAAACGCGCGGCAAAAGCGGAATCGCGCTGGTCAATGGCCTTGGCGGAAGCACGGGAAGACAACACGTCGCGTGCGTATATACCGCGACGGTCGGCCTCCATCAGCACATCGAGCGCAAGCTTGCGCGCGGGAGAAAGCTTGCTCATGGCAAAACACCCCACGTCAGATCGGCACCCTGCAGGCCGGCAGCCCAGGCAGAAGCAGCCATGGCACGCTTGCCATCGGGCTTAACCTCAAGCAGCTCGACCGAGCCATCGGACAGGCCCAAGTAGACGCGCTTGGCTTGAACGGCAACAGCGCCCTCGCCAAGCGACACATCAGCCGGCGCAGCATCGAGCACACGCACGGTCTTACCGGCAATCACGCAGCGAGCGGGTGCGGTGTCGGACGAAGCCAGCACGTGACGCACACAATCGAGCGCCCCCATCTGCGGATCCAGACGCATCTCCTGCTTGGAAATCTTGGCAGCATGCGTGACGAGCGACTCATCCTGCTCGGTCCACACCGCTGAGTCATCGGCAAGCGAGGGCAGCGTATCGGCCAGCAGCTTACCGCCCAGCTCGCCAAGCTCCATCGTCAGTGCCTCGGCATGCTTACCGGCAACCGACGTAGACACCTGGGCGCAATAAGCGCCCGTATCCACGCCATGCCCAATGCGCATAATGGAAACGCCAGCAACCTCGTCACCAGCAAGAATCGCACGCTGAATGGGAGCGGCGCCACGCCAACGCGGCAGCAGCGAAGCATGAACATTCACAATACCAAGCGGCGCCATATGCAGCACCTCATCGGGCAAAATGCAGCCATAGGCAGCCACGCAGAATATATCAGCCTGCGCAGCCTGAAGCGACTCGACAACCTCGAGCGTCATACGATTGGCCTCAACAACCGGCAACCCCAGCTCAAACGCCTTGGCCTTAACAGGAGAAGGCTCAAGCTTCTTACCACGCCCACGAACAGCATCGGGACGAGTAATGACAAGCGCAATCTCATTCCCAGCCTCAACAAGCGAAGTCAGCGAAGGCACAGCAAAATCAGGCGTACCCATAAACACAATACGCATAAAGAACGTCTCCCCTCAACCAAAGCCGAGACAGCTACAAATAACGGCGGAAAGCCAAGTACACAGCCCATCCGCAATAACAATTCAACAAGAACAAATATACCCAAAACCAAAGAAAGAGCCGCAATAAAGGCAGCTCTTTCAGCAAAGCACCTATCAGCGAAGACGCCCTTCCCTGGCCCGATGGCACCCGAGCGAGACAAGCAGCGTCAACGTAGTCCCCGGGGCACCCGCCTATATCGTCCCGCGCGCAGTTTCGCAGCGCAGCGAGAATGTTTGAGCACGGGATGATATAGGCGGGCGCCCCGGGGACGAACAAACCTACTCCGTCTCGCCCGGTCGAGCGCCGCGGGCCAGGGCGTCCTGGTACTCCTTGACTGCCTTGATGCGCTGCATCGGCTTGAGCCGCTCGAACATTGTGTTGCCGTGCAGGTGATCGATCTCGTGCTGCAGGCACACGCAGAACAGATCGCCCGTGGCCTCATAGCGGATCAGGTTGGCGTCCAGGTCATACGCCTCGACGACGACATGGTCGGGACGCTCGATCTCGCAGCTAATACCGGGAATGGACAGGCAGCCCTCGCTAAACGGCACCAGATGGTCGCTCTGCTCCACAATCACGGGATTGATGAGCACATACGGGTCATAGTCGTTCTTGTCGCTGTAATCGCAGTCAATGGTGACGAGTTGAATGAGCTCACCGATCTGCGGGGCGGCCAGGCCGCAACCGCCGTTGTCGAACATCATCTTCTTCATCTTCTCGGCAAGCGCCTCGATCGCCGGGGTGATCTCCTCGATGACGGCGCACTCCTGGCGCAGACGAGGGTCGGGCGACAGTACGATTCCGTTGGCTTCCATGGCCATCCTTTCGGGTTGTTACATCAAATCATAGGCGTCGACGTCAACGCTCACGCTCACGCCGCGCACGGAGCCCACCTCTTTGAGGCAGGCGTCGATATCATCAGAGACATGGTACCCTACCGGCGACTTCACAAGCAGATGGAAGCGATAACGGTCCTTGGCTCTCTCGATTACACATGAAGCCGGGCCCAGCACCTGCGGCACGGCGCTCCCCGCCCGCAAAAAGTCGGGCGCGGCGGCGTGCCAGCGGCGCTTGAGGAGCTTTGCGATGTGCCCGATATAATCCCGTGCATCATCGCGGCTTGCCGACCAAACCAAAATGTTGACCAGGCGCACGAAGGGCGGATACAGGGCGTCGCGACGCTGGTCCAGGTCGTAGTCAGTAAAGATCGAGCGATTGTGCTCAGCGACGGCGCGGATGACTGGGTCCTCGGGCAGGTAGGTCTGGATGATGACCTCGCCGGGGCGATCGCCGCGACCGGCGCGGCCAGCAACCTGCTCCAGCAGATCGTAGGCGCGCTCCCCCGCTCTAAAATCGGGTAGCTTTAAAGCAAAGTCGGCATTGACCACGCCCACTAACGTGACCTCGGGAAAATCGAGGCCCTTGGCAATCATCTGGGTGCCCAGCAGCACCGCGCAATCGGCGGCGTCGAACTGTTCGAGCAGCTTTTTGTGTGCGTCCTTGCCGCGTGTGGAATCGGCGTCCATGCGAATGATGGTGACATCTTCGGGCAGCATCTGGTGCAGTGCGTCCTCGATCTGCTGCGTGCCAAGACCCATTTTTGCCAGGTAGCGGCTGCCGCATTTGGGACAGCGGCTCGTGGGCGCCGGATAGGGCTGCACGCGCCAGGACGAACCGCAAGTGTGGCACTGCAGCGTATGCGTGCGCTCGTGATACGTGAGCGCGGTGGAGCAGTGGTTGCAGGTGGGGACGCAGCCACACTCGCGGCACATCAAAAACGGCGCAAAACCGCGACGGTTATGCAGCAGCACAGCCTTCTCGCGGCGCTCGACCACGCGTTCCAAGCCTTCCATCAGCGGTTTTGAGAACATTGAACGGCTACCGTGCGAAAACTCGCGGCGCAGGTCGGCAATGCGGACCGCGGGCAGCACGGCGTGTCCCGGGCGCTCGGGCATCTCGACACGCGTCCAGGTGGCACCGTTGAACGTGCCGTGGCGGCAGCGGTCGAGGGCCTCGGCAGAAGGCGTAGCCGAGCCCAGCACGAGCGGGCAGCGATAGCGGCGCGCCATCTCGGCCGCCACCTCGCGCGCATGGTAGCGCGGGCTGGAGCCCTGCTTGTAGCTGGTCTCGTGCTCCTCGTCAATGATGATGAGACCGAGGTCGCTGAGCGGGCAGAAGAGCGCCGATCGCGCGCCGACGACAACGCGGGCGGCACCGCTGGCGACCATGTCCCACTGGTCCAGGCGCTCGCCGGCCGAAAGACGCGAGTGGAAGACCGCGACCGTCTCACCAAAGCGCGAGCGGAAGCGGCCGACGGTCTGGGCAGTAAGCGAGATCTCGGGCACGAGAACGCAGGCCGAGCGACCGGCCGCGAGCACACGCTCGATAGCGGAGAGGTAGACCTCGGTTTTACCGGATCCGGTGACGCCGTCGACAAGGACCACGTCGCCGTGTGCGTCCAGGCGAGCACGCTCAATCTGCGCGAGCGCCTGCTGCTGGCCGTTCGTGAGCGCGACCGGCGCCTTGCCGCTCGCGGAGGACAGCGTAGTCTGCTCGCTGCAGCCGCGCCAAGCACGGCGCTCCTCCACCACCACGACGCCGCGTTTTTCGAGCGCCTTGATAGTCGCCGACATGCTGTTGTAGAGCAGGTTGAGATCGCGTGTCGTGACCGGCCCGCACTGGAGCGCCTCGATGAGCTGGCGCTGACGAACGGCGGTCTTGGGCGGCGTATAGTCGAAACCCTCGGGCGTGAGCATGACCCAGCGGTTTTGGATGGGTTTAACGGCGGGGCGCTCAACCGTCCACGCCCCGTCATCACCCTTCACGACCCGCGGGCTGCCACCCGGAGGTAAGAACAGGCGCAGGCATTCGGAAAGCGTCGCGACATATTCGCGGCTCATCCAGCGCGCAATGCGGGCGGCCTCGGCGCCAAAGAGCGGTTTGCTGAGGATGGCCTCGATGGGCTTGATGCGCGCTGGATCAAGGACGGTGTTTTCTTGCAGCTCGCCCAGCCCAGACGCAATGTCGACGATATAGCCCGCGGCTGCACGGTTGCCAAAGTGGACTAGGACCGTGGACCCGATCTGGGCCTCATTGGCAAGGGACTGCGGAATGCCGTAGGCAAAAGGCTCGGACAGCGCACGGGTGGGAATGTCCAGGACCACGCTCGCGTAGGCGGCAATGGGCTCTGGCGCAGGCTCAGGTTTGGCCTGCTCGGCCGTGCGGGCATGCTTCATGGGAGCTTGCGCCGGTTCGGGCGAACCAAACAGCGACAGTTGCTCGGCCATGGTCTCTGTACCTCCCATCCCATATGTCTTGAGAAACAAGAGCCCCGCTCGTGGTGAGCAGGGCTCGGATACATGCGTTTACGCGACTGTTACAACGCCATCGTGCGGGCGCGGTCGATGCGCGCCAGGCAGTCGTCGCGGCCGACGAGCGCCATGGTCTCGCCCAGCGGAGGGCTCACCATGTTGCCGCAGACGGCGACGCGCACGGCCTGGAACACCACGCGCTTCTTGAGGTCCATCTGCTCGGGCAGCGGCTCAAGCGCGGCGTCGATGGCCTCGGCGGTCCACTCGGTAACACCCTCAAGCGCGGCCTTGGCGGCGTCCAGAATGGCGCCCATGCCCTCCTTGGCCAGGCCCTTGTTGACGGACTTCTCGTCATACTCGAGCGTCTCGGCCGTAGCAAAGATGGGGGCGGCGACGGTCACGGCGTCAGCCGGAATCTTGGTGCGCGGCTTGACGATGGCGGCAAGCGCGTCGATCCAATCTTCGCCGTACTCGACATTACCCTCGATGAGACCTGCCTCGTGCAGCTCGGGGACCATGATCTCGTCGGCAAACTGAGCATCGGACATGCCGTTGATGTACTCGGCATTGACCCAGTCGAGCTTTTTGGGATCGAAGGTCGCCGGGTTCTTGGAGATGCGGTCGAGCGAGAACTTGCTGGCCAGGACATCGCGCGGGATGATCGTGGTCTCGCCGTCGAGCGACCAGCCGAGCAGCGCCAGGTAGTTAACGAAGGCGTCGGGCAGGTAGCCGGCATCGCGGTACTCCTCCACCGAGGTGGCGCCATGGCGCTTGGAGAGCTTCTTGCCGTCGGCGCCCAGGATCATGGAGATGTGGGCAAACGTGGGCACGGGCGCACCGAGGGCCTCGTAGACCATGACCTGGCGCGGCGTGTTGGAAAGGTGGTCGTCGCCGCGGATGACGTGGGTGATCTTCATCATGGCGTCGTCGACGACGGTCGCGAAGTTGTAGGTGGGCGTGCCGTCGGAGCGGAAGATGACAAAGTCGTCGAGCTCCTTGGCATCGAAGGTCACCTCTCCGTGAACGGCGTCGTGGATGACGACGTCGCCGCGGTCCTCGGGCACCTTGATGCGCAGGACGTAGGGCTCGCCGGCCTCGATGCGGCGGCGCGCCTCCTCGGGATCCAGATCGCGGCAGCGGCGCTGATAACCCTGGAAGGGGTCCTTGCGCTCCTGCGCGGCCTTGCGGTCGGCCTCGAGCTGCTCCTTGGTGCAGAAGCAGGGATAGGCCTTGCCCTCATCCCAGAGCTGCTGAGCGGCCTGCTTGTACAGGTCCAGGCGCTCGGTCTGGGCATAGGGGCCAAAGTCGCCGCCCACCTCGGGACCCTCGTCCCAGTCCAGGCCCAGCCAACGCATGGCGCGCAGAATGATCTGCGTGTTCTCGTCGGTGGAACGGGTGGGGTCGGTGTCGTCGATGCGCAGGATGAACGTGCCGCCGTTTGCGCGGGCAAAAGCCCAGTTATAGATAGCGGTGCGGGCGCCGCCGATGTGCAGCTTGCCCGTCGGTGAGGGTGCAAAGCGGACGCGAACGTCTGATGCCATGGAAATCTCCTCGATTGCAGGATGGATGTCTAACCGCACCAGTATAAAGCAACAATGCCCACCTCCGCACAAAGGGCACCGACCCAGTCATTGGGGACAGGCTTAAATGACCAGTCGTTGGGGACGTTCTTAGTTTATGGCTGGTCATTTAAGTCTGTCCCCAATGAGTATGTCCCAATGAGTAGGTGCGGAAAGGGTGTGAATATTCATTTAACGCGCTATGATGTGCCCTTGCATACAGAGCCCGGCGGAATGGTAACGGTCGCCGGGACGCGTTTTTGAAAGGACAATCATGTCAGAAGAACTTCGTTCCATCCCACCCCAACACGGGTCCTTTGTGTTTACGTCGGAGTCGGTGACCGAAGGCCATCCCGATAAGATCGCCGACCAGATCAGCGATGCCGTCCTCGACGCAATCCTCGCCAAAGAAATAGAGCTGCAGGAGCAGGGCTATATTGCGCCCAACGGCGTGCCCGCCAACGTGGAAAACGTCCGCTGCGCCTGCGAGACCCTCGTGACCACCGGCACCGTCATCGTCTCCGGCGAGATCCGCACCCAGGCATACGTTGACGTTCAGGAAATTGCCCGCGGCGTCATCCGCCGCATCGGCTACAACCGCGCCAAGTTTGGCTTTGACTGCGATACCTGCGGCGTCATGAGCCTCATCCACGAGCAGTCACCCGATATCGCCCAGGGCGTCGACGAGTCGTTTGAGACCCAGACCGGCGCCACCACCGACCCGATCGACCTGATCGGCGCCGGCGACCAGGGCATGATGTTTGGCTATGCCTCCAACGAGACCAAGACCCTCATGCCCATGCCGCACTACCTGGCAAGCCGCCTGGCCGAGCGCCTGGCCGCCGCGCGCCACGACGACACTCTGCCCTACCTGCGCCCCGACGGCAAGACCCAGGTCACCGTGCGCTACGAGGACGGCAAGCCCGTCGAGGTCACGACCGTCGTCATCTCCACGCAGCACGCAGCCGAGATCGAAGACATGGGCAAGATCAAGGACGACCTCATCGAGCATGTCATCTCGCCTGTCATGGCTGCCGAGAACATGCCGTGGGACAACGCCGATATCTACGTGAACCCCACCGGTCGCTTTGTCGTGGGCGGCCCCATGGGCGACACGGGCCTAACCGGCCGCAAGATCATCGTCGACACCTATGGCGGCTACGGCCGTCACGGCGGCGGCGCCTTTAGCGGCAAGGACTGCACCAAGGTCGACCGCTCCGCCGCATACGCCGCTCGCTGGGTCGCCAAGAACGTCGTCGCCGCCGGCCTTGCCGACCGCTGCGAAGTCGAGCTGGCCTACGCCATCGGCGTGTCCAAGCCGTTGTCGATCATGGTCGACACCTTTGGCACCGCACATGTTGCCGAAGACAAGATCGTCGAGGCCGTGGAAAAGACCTTCGACCTGCGCCCGGGCGCCATCATCCGCGACCTGGACCTGCGCCGCCCCATCTACGAGAAGACGGCAGCCTACGGTCACTTTGGCCGCGAAGACCCCGACTTCACCTGGGAGAAAACCGACCGAGTCGAAGAACTCAAAGCAGCCTGCGGCCTCTAATTTAGATCCGCTAAGGTCAGAACAACATACGTGCTTTCAAAAGAAGTACCGCCCCCAAGCGGTACTTCTTTTTTATTTACCCGGTGGTGAAGATCTTTCGATATGAGCCTACGCTGCGTCGCCAGCTAATGAATTTTGCAGCACGCGCACTTCTACCATGTATCCTTAGTCCCGAGGGGCGGGGCATAAGGTCGATCGCGAGTTCCGCACGAGCCGGAGAGCACTTAATGTGCTCTCCGT
>UQIY01000028.1 GCA_900541195.1 uncultured Collinsella sp.
CGATTGGCGAAAATGCGTTGGTGGAAATGGTGAAAATTATATTGACGCTAACAGGCGCCCGCACGACGATCCACTCGGACCGCGGCGGCCACTACCGCTGGCCGGAGTGGATCGGGATCTGCGAGGAGAACGGGCTGGCCAGGAGCATGTCCGCGAAGGGCTGCAGCCCGGACAACTCGGCCTGCGAGGGCTTCTTCGGCCGCCTCAAGAACGAGTTCTTCCGCTACAGGGACTGGGAGGGCGTGACGGCCGGGGAGTTCATGGGCAGGCTCGAGGCCTACCTCGTGTACTATCGGGACGGGCGCATCAAGAAGTCCCTCGGGTGGCTCAGCCCGATGGAGTACCGCAGGAAGCTTGGATACGCCTAGGCGCGGTCCAAGAAATCGTCCGCACCCTCAAATCGGCCTTCAAGCCCAAAAACAGGAACTATTCCACCGCAACTTAAAAGAGCGCGTCCCAACAACGTGCCCCTATCTTGTGCATTCCATCCGCATCGCCATTTTGCTGCGCTGACTTTTCTGAATGCCGGGCCCGAATTAGTTCACCTGTCTCCCGTGTGGCTCCGGAGGGGCGGGACATAAGGTTTATCGCGAGTTCCGCACGAGCCGAAGGCCACTTAATGTGGCCTTCGTGCGAGCAGGACTGCCCGAGCAGGAAACCTTATGCCCCGCCCCTCCGGAGCCACACGGGAGCCACTGCTAAGTTATCCCCCGGCATTCAGAAAATCTAAGTGCCAAAAAATAAGATTTTTTGACTCTGTGTTGTATAACCCGCCATTCGTGGGTACCATTCAACGCGTACGCAAACAAAAAGGGTTAATTCGCGTGGCATAACCACGCGGCCCAAAAAGGAGGAGACAAGCATGTCGTCTTTGAAGCCGCTTGCAGATCGTGTTCTGGTCAAGCCCGACGAGGCCGAGCAGAAGACCGCTTCTGGTCTGTATATCGCCAGCAACGCTCAGGAGAAGCCGCAGCGCGGCACCATCGTTGCCGTTGGCGCCGGCAAGGTCAACGACAAGGGTGAGCGCATCCCCATGGACGTTCAGGTCGGCGACGTTGTCATCTACGGCAAGTTCGGTGGCAACGAGGTCAAGGTCGACGGTGAGAAGTATCTGCTGATGCGCGCCGACGACATCTACGCCGTCGTCGAGGCCTAGTCTCGTCAGAATCTCTGATTCGTCTTTGAGCGCGCCCGCCGCATAGGACTCGGAAGCGGCGACGCGAGTCACATTTCTTTTGGAGGATTACCCACTATGGCAAAGAACATTACGTTCAACACCGATGCCCGCGCTAAGCTCGCCAAGGGCGTCAACACCCTGGCCGACGCCGTTACCGTCACCATGGGCCCCAAGGGCCGCTACGTTGCGCTGCAGCGCACGTTCGGTGCCCCGACCATCACCAACGACGGCGTTTCCGTCGCTAAGGAGATCGAGCTCGAGGACAACATCGAGAACATGGGCGCCCAGCTGGTGAAGGAGGTCGCCACCAAGACCAACGACACCGTGGGTGACGGCACTACCACCGCAACCCTGCTCGCCCAGGCCATCGTCAACGACGGCTTGCGCAACGTCGCCGCTGGCGCCAACCCGCTGGCCATCCGTCGCGGCATCGACAAGGCCGTCAACGCCGCCGTTGCCGAGATGAAGAAGCAGGCCAAGCCGGTCGAGACCAAGGAGCAGATTGCTTCCGTCGGTACCATCTCTGCCGGTGACCCCGAGGTCGGCGAGAAGATCGCCGAGGCCATGGAGGTCGTGGGCAAGGACGGCGTCATCACCGTCGAGGATTCCCAGACGTTCGACATCACCATCGACACCGTCGAGGGCATGCAGTTCGACAAGGGCTATGTCTCCGCTTACTTCGTCACGGACAACGACCGCATGGAGGCCGTGATGAAGGACCCGTACATCCTCATCACCGACCAGAAGATCTCCAGCGTCCAGGACATCATGCCCGTTCTCGAGGCTGTCCAGCGCGCTGGCCGTGGCCTGCTCATCATCGCTGAGGACATCGATGGCGAGGCCCTGCCTACCCTCGTGCTCAACAAGATCCGCGGCGCCCTCAACGTCTGCGCCGTCAAGGCTCCGGGCTACGGCGATCGCCGCAAGCGCATCCTCGAGGACATCGCCGTCCTTACCGGTGGTCAGGCTGCTCTGGACGAGCTGGGCGTGAAGGTCGCTGACATCACCGCCGATATGCTCGGTACCGCTAAGTCCGTCACCATCTCCAAGGACAACACCGTCGTTGTCGGCGGCGCTGGCTCCAAGGAGGCCATCGACGCCCGTATCGCTCAGATCAAGGGCGAGATGGAGAACACCACCTCTGACTTCGACCGCGAGAAGCTCCAGGAGCGCCTGGCCAAGCTCTCCGGTGGCGTTGCCGTCATCAAGGTCGGCGCTGCTACCGAGTCCGAGCTCAAGGAGATCAAGCACCGCGTCGAGGATGCCCTGCAGGCTACCCGCGCTGCTGTCGAGGAGGGCATTGTCGCCGGTGGCGGCGTCGCCTTCATGGACGCTGCTCCTGCGCTCGACGCTGTCGAGATCGATGACCCCGAGGAGAAGATCGGCGTCGACATCGTCAAGAAGGCTCTGACCGCTCCGGTCGCTACCATCGCCAAGAACGCTGGCTTTGAGGGCGCTGTCGTGGTCGACAAGGTTGCCGAGCTGCCCGCCGGCCAGGGTCTTAACTCTGCCAACGGCGAGTGGGGCGACATGATTGAGATGGGCGTCCTCGACCCCGTCAAGGTCAGCCGCGTCACCCTGCAGAACGCTGCTTCCGTCGCCAGCCTGATCCTCATCACCGAGGCTACTGTCTCCGATGTGCCCAAGAACACTCAGCTTGAGGATGCTATCGCTGCTGCCACCGCTGGTCAGCAGGGCGGCGGTATGTACTAAGGCTGACAAGGTCTAGAACTCCCACCGGGAATCCGGGGGCGTGACGGGGGTTTCTCTCCGGAACGTCCTCGGACATGCAAAGAGGCTCCGCATCGCGCTTCGCGCTGCGGAGCCTCTTTGCGTCCTGCGGAATGTTCCGGAGAGAAACCCCCGTCACGCCCCCGGATCCCCTGCGTTTACGGCCTTGAGGTCGGCGTGGGCGGAGATCGTGGCTGATGGGGATACATGTCCCGGTCGCTGTTTCGCGGCTTTGCCGCGAAAGGCGCGCTACTTTGGGATGGGCGGGGAACGTGGTTGTTGCGGCAACTGGTCCCCACCATAAATTACCCTTGGCATACTTGCGCGAATACCTGCTCGTGCTACACTTGCAATTGCTGTTTCAGGGCGGGGTGAAATTCCCCACTGGCGGTAAATCGGGCGGTGCCAAAGGGGTGCCGTGGCGCAGGCGAGGATCTGCGTCGAGCCGATGAGTCCGCGACCCGTGCGTGCGTTGGTTCGCATGCCGGCTGAACTGGTGAGATCCCAGTACCAACGGTTAGAGTCCGGATGAAAGAGGCAGGTGATCTTATGTCTGAACAGTCGCAGCATATCCATTTTGAGAACACGAATAGGTGGAGCACCAAACAGCTCGTTACCATGGCGTTGATGTGCGCCTTGGGCGCCCTGTTTATGTATGTGCAGCTGCCCATTCTTCCCTCGGCGCCGTTTTTGACGTATGACCCGTCGCTGGTGCCGGCGATGGTGTGCGGGTTTGCGTACGGTCCTGGTGCCGGTACTGCTGTTGCCGCCATGGCGATCGTTATCCATGCGCTCACCACGGGTGACTGGGTCGGCGCGCTTATGAACTTGGTCGCTACGCTGGGCTTTATTCTGCCCGCGGCGATCGTCTACCAAAAGATGCACACCTACAAGGGTGCCGTGATTGGCCTGACGTTGGGCGTTATCGCCGCTACGGTGCTTTCTATGGTTGCGAATCTGACCATTGGCGTTTGGTTCTGGTATGGCTCGGTCGATGTGATCGCCCCGCTCATGATTCCTGCCGTGCTGCCGTTCAACCTTATCAAGACCGTGCTTAACTCGGTGTTGACGCTTGCGGTGTACAAGGCGGTCTCCAACCTCATCACGCCTAAAAAGGACCAGGTCAAAGGTTGCGCATGATTGAGTGTCGGGGCGTTTCCTTTAGCTATGACGGTGCCGCACCGGCACTCGACGGCGTCGATCTGAACATCGAGGATGGCGAGTTTTTCTGCATCCTCGGTGGCAATGGGTCGGGCAAGTCGACGTTTGCCAAGCATCTGAATGCACTGTTGCGGCCCGATGCGGGTACGGTACGCGTCAACGGCATGGATGCGTCCGACCCCGAGCTGGTCTACGACATCCGCTCGACTGCGGGCATGGTATTCCAGAATCCCGATGACCAGCTGGTGGCAACGCTTGTCGAAGATGACGTTGCGTTTGGTCCCGAAAACCTTGGCGTGCCGTCGGCACAAATTGCGCAGCGCGTACGCGAGGCGCTGAAGGGTGTGGGCCTGGTGGGCTTTGAGCGTCACGAGACCCATGCGCTTTCGGGCGGCCAAAAGCAGCGCGTGGCGCTTGCCGGCGTGCTCGCCATGGAGCCGCGCGTGCTCATTTTGGATGAGGCTTCTTCGATGCTCGATCCGCGTGGACGCAAGGGCCTCATGAAGGCTTGCCGCGCGTTGCACGATCGCGGCATGACCATCGTGATGATTACGCACTTTATGGAAGAGGCCGCCGAGGCCGATCGTGTTGCGGTGTTTCGGGCGGGGCGCGTTGCCATGCTCGGTACGCCCGAGGAAATCTTGACGCGGGCGGATGAGCTTGCGCAGCTCAACCTGGATATGCCGGCGTCGTGTCGTCTGGGCAGGTCGCTTCGTGCGAAGGGCGTGCCCGTTTGCGCGCAGGTGCGCGAGGCGGATATGGTCGCCGAGATTGCACAGGCTTATGCCGAGCGGAGTGGGGCGGACATCGCAGGGCAGCCTTCCGCATCCGATTCTCATGTGCTTGACAATGCATCCTCTGCAGCCGACGGGATAGCCGCGTCGGAGCCCGTTATCGAGATTTCGCATCTCTCGCATAGTTACTCGCTGAGCGCCCGCGAGCGTCGTCGATGGCGCAAGCGCTCGACCACTGCGGACGCATCGAGCAAACAGGCTCTTTGGGGCGACGATCCAAACAGCCCCTGGGCACTGCGCGATGTTTCGCTGACGGTGCGTCGCGGCGAGTTTCTGGGCCTGGCGGGTCATACCGGCTCGGGTAAATCGACGCTGGTTCAGCATCTCAACGGGCTGATTCGTCCACAGGAGGGGAGCGTTAACGCACTGGGGCTCGACCTATCAAACAAGAAAGACGCCGCCGCGGTTAAAGCCAAGGTCGGCGTGGTGTTTCAGTATCCCGAGCGCCAGCTATTTGCCGAGACCGTGGCGCAGGACGTGGCGTTTGGCCCGCGCAACCTTGGCCTGCCAGAAGACGAGGTTACACGCCGTGTCGCATCATCGCTTGCGCGCGTGGGCCTCGACCTTGCCGCGATAGGCGACAAGAACCCCTTTGAGCTTTCGGGCGGCCAGCAGCGCCGCGTGGCGTTTGCCGGCGTGCTCGCCATGGAGCCCGAGGTGCTGGTGCTCGACGAGCCCATGGCGGGGCTCGATCCGGCTGTGCGCAGGGATTTCCTAGGGCTCATCGGTCGACTCCATCGCGAGGGCCTGACTGTTGTCATGGTTTCGCACAGTATGGATGACCTGGCAAATTGTTGTGACCGCATCGTTGTGATGAACGAGGGCGCCGTGTTTGCCGAGGGAACGCCCGCGCAGGTGTTTGCGCACGCGAACGAGCTCAAGTCGATCGGCCTGGGCGTTCCCGCCGCCCAGCGCATGGCGCTGGCGCTTACGGAGGCGGGCGTGCCGCTGCACTTTGACGGCCTCTATACGGTTGAGGCGCTAGCCGACGAGTTGGCCGGCTTGCTGCTGGGCTGCGCGGACGTGCCTTTGAGGGTTCCGTGTCAGGCTGGTTCCAAGGCGCCCACGCGAGAGGAGGGCTGCTAATGGAGGCGTTCTCATTTGGCAGCTACTATCCCGGGGATAGCGCGGTGCATCGCCTGGATCCGCGCACTAAGTTGCTCCTGGGTTTCGCATTTCTGATCACCGTGCTCACCGTTGACAGCTTCCGCGGGCTGGTACCGGTCGCAATAATTGTCGTGCTGGTCTATGTCATGGCTCGGGTGCCGTTGCGTCGGGTCCTATCATCGATGGCACCACTGCTGGCGATTGTCGTGGTGGTCGCGGTGCTCAACCTGTTTTCCGACCAGAGTGGCCGCATCCTGTGGCAGCTTGGCTTTTTGCAGGTGAGCGAGGGCTCGCTGCGTTCTGCGGCGTTTGTGGCGTACCGCCTGACGTTGATGATGGCCGGCATGAGCGCCATTACACTCACCACGCCGACGCTCGACCTCACCGCGGGCTTTGAACGTCTGCTCGCACCATTTGCGCGCGTGGGGCTTCCGGCGCACGAGCTCGGCATGATTATGGGTATCGCGCTGCGGTTTATGCCGCAATTTGCCACCGAGATGAAACAGACGGCCGATGCGCAGGCAAGTCGCGGCGCGCGCGTGACGGGCGGTCCGCTCGGCGGTGTCCGCATGCTCGGCAGTGTGGCGATTCCGCTGTTCACCGGCGTGTTCCGTCATGCTGAGACGCTTTCGGCCGCCATGGATGCGCGCTGCTATCACGGCGAACAGGGACGCACGCGTCTGCATGCGCTTGCGTTTGGCCGCGGGGATGCACTGGCCGCGGTGGCGATGGCGCTGCTGGCGACATGCGTTGTCGTTATCAATCTTCAACTCGTCTAAGCTCGATTCGAGCGCAGGAAAGGGGTCTCTATGACCGATATCGATCGCACGGCTCAGCTCGAGCGCGCCTGCTCGTATCTCAGGCGCATTCCGGCGTGGTATCTTGCCACGACCGATGCGAGCGACGGGCATCAGCCCCGCGTGAGGCCGTTTTCGTTTGCCATGGTCGATGATGGCAAGCTGTGGTTTTGCACGTCGCGTGACAAGGACGTGTGGGCGGAGTTGAGCGCGAATCCCAAGTTTGAGGTATCGGGCTGGAAGCCGGGGGAGTGCTGGATCGTGTTAACTGGCGAGGCCGCGCTCGAGGACGATGCATTCGTGAGCGACAAGGTGCGCCAAGCGGGCTTTAAGCACATGGTGGGCATTGGCGAGCAACACGATAGCGCCAACGACGGCCGCCTTGCATTCTTCTCGGTCCGCAACATCGCCGCACGGTTCTGCGATATTGACGGCAGCGAAGAGCGCCTCGAGCTCTAATTTCCCAAATTGACTACCCATTCCAAAAAGACTGGTCAGGCGATAGGAGGAAACGTGGACGGATTGAATACGGTGCTGGAGTATCTGACGTCGGTGCCGGCGTGGTATCTGGCGACGAGCGTGGGCGGGCAGCCGCATGTGCGTCCGTTCTCGTTTGCGCAGATTCAGGACGGCAAGCTGTGGTTTGTGACAGCGCGCACCAAAGATGTGTGGCAGGATCTGCTGCAAAACCAGCGCTTTGAGGCCACGAGTTGGTGGCCGGGCCATGGTTGGTTGATCCTGCGCGGGCGTGCGGGGCTGGAAGACCGGACTTCGAGCGAAATGCGCGAGGCCGGATGGAAGCATCTTGAGCGCTTGAGCGAGCACTATGAGGGGCCTAACGACCCCGCGCTCGTCTTCTTTAGCGTCGAGGATCCCGAGGCATTTATCTGCAATCACGACGAATGGGTGCCGGTTGAGCTCTAGCCAACTGGCTCATCCTAACAACTTAGTTTTCGCATGGGTGGACCCCGTGTTGCCCGGCACCGTAAGGAGTGCCGGTCAATACGGGGCCCGCTCTATTTGTCAATTCCTTCAAGCGAATGTGTCGGGAATGTTTCAATGCATGAACATGCAAGCTATTTCGTATTCATGCATCTTTTGGTGTTAAAGTTTCAAGTCACCTCATAACGACCGCTGCGAAATGCGCATCGGTGCATAAATCGCAGACAAGGAGTCTGATATGTCTTTGAAGGTTGGAATCGTCGGCGCGGCTGGATATGCCGGAGCCGAGCTCATTCGCCTCGTACTCGGCCATCCCGAGTTTGAACTTGTTGCCATTACGTCCAACGCCGATGCCGGCCAGCCGCTGTCCGCAGTGTATCCGAGCTTTGCTGGCGTGAGCGATCTGGTTTTCACCACGCATGACGCCCCCGAGCTCAAAAGCTGCGATGCGGTTTTTCTTGCCGTGCCGCACACGGCTGCCATGGCGCAGGTGCCCGCGCTCCTTGCTGCGGGCGTTTCCTGCTTTGATCTTTCGGCCGATTACCGTCTGAGCGACCCGTCCGTCTTTGAGGCATGGTATGCCGCCGAGCACACGAGCCCCGAGCTGCTCAAGACCCGCGCTTTTGGCCTGCCCGAGCTGTTCTGCCAGGACTTAGAGACCGCTGCTTCCAGCCATGCCGCCGGAAAGCCCGTTTTGGTCGCTTGCGCCGGCTGCTATCCCACCGCAACGAGCCTCGCTGCCGCTCCTGCCGTGCGTGCGGGCTGGGTGGCCGAGAACGGCCCCGTGATTGTCGATGCCATCAGTGGCGTGACGGGTGCTGGTAAGTCCTGCAACGCCCGCACCCACTTTTGCAGCGCGGACGAGAACCTGGAAGCCTATGGCGTGGGTAAACATCGCCACACGCCCGAAATCGAGCAAATTCTGGGCCTGACCGATCGCGTCGTCTTTACTCCGCACTTGGCACCGCTCAAGCGCGGCCTGCTTTCCACGGTGACGATGCCGCTCGCGCCGCAGGCTCTCGACACGTTGGCCCTTGAGAACGTCGTCGACCATTACAAGAAGTTCTACGCCGGTCGCACCTTTGTGTGCGTGCTCGATGCCGGTCAGCAGCCCAAGACGGCTTCGGTCGTCGGTACCAACGCTGCCCAGATCGGCCTTGCGCTCAACAAGCGTGCGGGCGTGCTGGTGGCGACGGGTGCTATCGACAATTTGTGCAAGGGTGCTGCGGGCCAGGCGGTCCAGTGCGCCAACATCGTTTTTGGCTTTGACGAGCGACGAGGCTTGCCCACAGTGGCGTGCCCGGTGTAGCACATTCGATTGTTAACGATTTGGTGGTCGGGTATCGAGTTGGGCGCCGCTTTCAAGCTGGTCTAGTAGTTGCGACCGGTATGGCGTGCCAGCCGATGCCCGCTTTTTTATTTGATATAAGGAGCCGTAGGGACGATGAATACCGACCTGATTGATATCAAGATACGCGCCGTCGAGGGTGGCGTTACGGCAGCGGCTGGCTTTAAGGCCGCAGGCATCCATGCGGGATTCCGGAAGAATCCCGAGCGCTTGGACTATGCGCTCGTCGTGCCCGATAAGCCCTGTCCCGGCGCCGGCGTGTTTACGAGCAACCGCTTTTGCGCGGCGCCCGTGCAGGTGAGCCGTGCCAACCTGGGCGGTGCGGACAAGGGCTATGGCATCATCGCCGGCGTTTCAATCAACTCCGGCAACGCGAATGCCGCCACGGGCGAGACCGGCCTTGCCTGCGCGCGAGAGACATGCAATATCGCGTCGCAGGTCATCGGCTGTGAACCCCAGCAGATCCTAGTTGCATCCACAGGCGTGATTGGACAGATTCTGCCGATCGACACGTTTGAGACGGCCGTTCCGTCCGCCTACGAGGCACTCTCTGCCCATGGCGGTGCCGATGCGGCCCGTGCCATCATGACGACCGATACGCACTCCAAGGAGTATGCCGTTCGCTACCGCAGTGAGGCTGCGGGTCATGCGGGCAACGCTTATACGGTGGGCGGCATGTGCAAGGGCTCGGGCATGATCATGCCCAATATGGCCACCATGATCGCGGTCATTACTACCGATGCCCCCGTCGAGCCGTCGGCGCTCCACGCCCTGTTGCTCTCGACCGTTAAGCAGACCTTCAATAAGGTGACGGTCGATTCCGATACCTCGACCAACGACACCTGCATCATGCTTGCTTCTGGCGCTGCTGCCGCTGAAGCCGAGGCTATCGTCGAGGGCACTGATGCCTTTGACGAACTGTCCTTTGCCGTGCACGAGGTGTGCGAGAGCCTGGCGCGCAACATCGCGGCCGATGGCGAGGGCGCGTCAAAGCTCGTGACGGTTAACGTTACCGGCGCCGCCACCGACGAGGAAGCCGATATCGCCGCCCGTGCCGTCGCTAACTCGCCGCTCGTCAAGACCTGCATCGCCGGTCACGACTGCAACTGGGGCCGCGTCGCCATGGCGCTCGGCAAGTGCGGCGTGAAGTTTAACCAGGAAGACGTTTCCATCGACATGATGGGCATGCCTGTCTGTCGCGACGGTCTGACTGTTCCCTTTGACGAGGACGAGGCTCTGCGACGTTTTGAGGCGTCCGAGATCGTGATCTCGGCCGACCTGGGTGCAGGCGACGCGGCAACGACCGTGTGGACCTGCGACCTCACGCACGAGTACATCTCCATCAACGGCGACTACCGTTCCTAGATTCCAGGCACGCTGCGCATCTTGCCGCATTGCGGACAGCGAAGCACGGCGTGATAACGATACGAAAGACGAGGCAGATTATGAAATTCGCACGCGACTGTCGTTCGAGCGAATCCAACGAAGCAACCGCGCAGCTGCTGTTCGAAGCGCTGCCGTGGATTAAAAACCTGACCGGCAAGACGGTCGTTATCAAATATGGCGGAGCAGCCATGGTTGACGAGCAGCTGCGCCGCGACGTGATGAGCGACATCGTTTTGCTCAAGATCATCGGCATGCGCCCCGTCATCGTGCATGGCGGCGGCAAGGCCATCAACGAGGCGCTGAGCCATTACGATATTCCCGTCGAGTTTAAGAACGGCCAGCGCGTGACCACGCCGGCGACTATGGATATCGTGCGCGAGGTGCTGGGCGGCAAGGTTAACCAGGAGCTGGTCGCCGCCATCAACCACCACGGCAACCTGGCCGTAGGCGTGTCGGGCAGCGATGCCGGCACACTCATCGCCGAGCCGCTCGACCCCGAGCTCGGTCGCGTGGGCAAAGTGACGCACGTCAACACCGACTATATCGAGCGCTTGCTCGATAGCGAGTACATTCCCGTTATCGCTACCGTCGCGGCGGGGGAGGACGGCGGATTCTTCAACATCAATGCCGACACCGCTGCCGGTGCCGTTGCGGCGGCGCTTCATGCGCACAAGGCGATTTTTTTGACCGACGTCGACGGTCTGTACAAGGACTTTAGTGATAAGGACTCGCTCATCTCCAACCTGACGCTCGACGAGGTCAACGAGATGCTCTACGGCGGAGAAGTCGACAAGGGCATGATTCCCAAGCTGCGCGCCGCCGTCGATGCGCTTGCTGCCGGCGTGTTCCGAGCCCACATCATCAACGGCACGACGCCGCACTCGCTGCTGCTGGAGCTGCTGACCGATGCTGGCGTCGGTACCGTGATCCACTCCACCGAGACGGCCTACGAGTTCGATACGCATCCGCATCCGCTTTCGACGTTTGCGGCGCGTCTGACCGAGAACCTCGACGAGGTCGAGAAGCTCCAGACGGTCTAGCCGGCTCAAAATTGCTACGCCATTACGCCCACGGTCCGCGCTACCTGGCGCTTAACGAAAGGTATCTCATGTCACTTGCTGCTCAACAATCGCTCGAATCTCACTACGTCATGCACACCTTTGGCCGCTCGCCGGTCGAGTTTGTCGAAGGCCACGGCATGAAGCTCACCGGCGACGATGGTCGCGAATACCTCGATTTTCTTGCCGGCATCGGCGTGTGCAGCCTGGGCCACGGCAACCCGGCAGTGCTGTCGGCGCTCGAGGCTCAGACCAAGAAGCTCTTGCATGTCTCCAACTATTTCTACATCGAGCGTCGCGGCCAGATCGCGGCGCTGCTGTCCAAGCTCGCTAACGATGATGTGGACGGTGCTCGCGTGCTTGCCGACGCGATTGCCGCTGGCGACGAGACCACGGCGGCAGCGCTTGGCGTTCCGGCTGCGGGCGAGCAGGTGTGGGAGACGTTCTTTGCCAATTCCGGTGCCGAGGCCAACGAGGGTTCGATGAAGCTCGCACGTCTGTACGCCAAGCGTGCCGGCAACGGTGGCAACACCATCGTGTGCATGCGTGGCGGCTTTCACGGTCGTACGCTCGAGACTATTGCGGCCACCATGCAGGATTGGCTGCAGGACAGTTTCCGCCCGCTGCCGGGTGGCTTTGTGGCCTGTACGCCCAACGATGTCGACGAACTGCGTTCGATCTTTAAGCAGCTGGGAAGCGAGGTCTGCGCCGTCATGCTCGAGCCGATTCAGGGCGAGAGCGGCGTGCATCCCATGACCGAGGAGTTTATGGCGGCGGCGCGCGACTTGGCACACGAGGTGGGCGCCGTTCTTATCGCCGACGAGGTCCAGTGTGGCATCTTCCGCTCCGGCAAGCCGTTTGCATTCCAGACCTATGGCGTGGAGCCCGACATTATGAGCCTTGCCAAGGGCATTGCCGATGGCGTGCCCATGGGTGCCGTGGTGGCAAAGAAGGAGATCGCCGACGTGTTTAAGCCGGGTGACCACGGCTCGACCTTTGGCGGTAGCTGCTTGGCTGTCGCGGCGTGCGCCGCGACGCTCTCTGCGCTCGTGCGCGGCGATTTTGCCGAGCATGCTGCCAAGGTGGGTGCTTATATGGAGCAGGCGCTGGCTAAGCTTCCGCATGTGGTAGAGGTGCGTGGTCGCGGCCTGATGCTCGGCTGCGATCTGGACGATGCCGCGGGTGATGCACACGACGTTGTAGCCCGTGCATTGGGGGCTGGTGCCGTGATCAACGCTACAGGCGCACATACGCTGCGCTTCCTTCCGCCGCTCGTGTGCGAAGAGGCCGACGTGGACAGCCTAATCGAGATCCTGTCGGACGTTTTGGCCTAGCGCCATCAGGCATAGCAATTTGGAGCAGGTTCGAATCCCTCTGCGATGGGCCCAAAAAGGAAAGGCCCCCATCGCTGGGAGCCTATCAAATCAGTGGTGGGCGATGAGGGATGTCCGCGTGCGGCTTCGCCGCCCGCGCCCCGCTTCGGGCCTACGGCCCTCGCGTGCTGCGCTGGAAAACGCTTCGCGTTTCCTCAGCTCCGCACCCTTGCGGGTTCGAATCCCATGTACCGGGCACAAAAAAGAAAGGCCTCCATCACTGGAGGCCTAACAATTCAATGGTGGGCGATGAGGGATTCGAACCCCCAGCCTTGTGCGTGTAAAGCACCTGCGCTAACCGTTGCGCCAATCGCCCGCAGGGATTGAGTATAGCGGAAACCCTGCGTGGTTCACCGCTAATTCATAACGAAAACTAAGCGGCGACTTTAGCGCCCTTGTCCTCGTCGATAAAGAAGCGCTTGTACCAAATGAGGAACGTCAGCGTGGTATAGATCTTGCGCTGGTTGAGCGCGCGACCCTTAAAGTGATCGTCGAGCAGTTTCATGAGCGCATCGGTGTCAAAGAAATCAGCAGCCCACGGCGCGGTGAAGTATTCCTTTACGTAGTCGTAATACTTTTGCTCGCGTAGCCAGAACTTGACCGGTACAGGGAAGCCCACCTTCTTGCGCGTTGCCCACTCGTCGGGCAGCGTGCGGTTGGCGGCGTGACGCAGGACGAGCTTGCAACCTTCTTCGTTAACACGGTAGTTGGCGGGAATGTGCTCGGCAAACTCCATGACCTTCTTGTCCAGGAACGGGACGCGAAGCTCCAGAGAATGCGCCATGCACATCTTGTCGGCCTTGAGCAGAATGTCGCCCGGCAGCCACATGTTCATATCCAGATACTGTTTCTTGGAAAGCTCGCAGCAGTTGGGAACCTGCTTGTAGTACTCGGCGCACATCTCGGCGGCGTTCTTGCCGGTGTCATAAGCGGGCTTGAGCACCTCGTCGACCTCGGAGGGATCGAACACCTTTGCCTGACCCACATACCAGCGCTCGGGAACCTCGGCGCATTTCGTCAGGAAGTTGTGGCCCTTAAAGTAGGGGAGATGCTGAACGAGTGAGCCCAGGGCGCGACGTACGCCGAGCGGCACGCGCTTCTTAAAGGTGCGCATCTCGGGGGTGTCCTCGTACCACTCATAGCCGGCAAACAGCTCGTCGGCACCCTCGCCCGAGAGGACGACGGTGACCTCCTTGGAAGCCATCTGCGCCAGATAGTACAGCGGCACGCTGGACAGGTTCGATTGCGGCTCGTCCATGTGGTACTGGATATCGGGCAGTGCATCAAAGAACTCGTCGGCGGTAATCATCTTGCGCACGTTCTTGATGCCCAGCTTGTCGGAAAGCTCGGCGGCGTAGTTGGTCTCGTTGAAGTTCTTGTAATCGAAGCCGACAGAATACGTGGTGTCGGGCATGAGACAGGCGGCAATGTAGCTGGAGTCCACACCGCCAGAAAGGAACGAGCCCACCTTAACATCGGCGATTCGGTGCGCAGCGACGCTTTCGTGCACGACCTTGTCGCACTCGTCCACGTACTCCTCGAAGGTCTTGGAGTTGTCGTCGGTGAAGTCACAGCTCCAGTAACGCTTGATGTCCATGGTGTTGGTCGTCAGGTCATACGTAAAACAATGCGCCGGGGCAAGCTTGAACACGCCCTTAAAGAAGGTCTCCTCCGTGGCGGGGAACTGCAGCGTCAGGTAGGGGCGCAGCGCGTCGTGGTTGACAGCCTTCTCAAACTTGGGATGGTCCAGGAAGCTCTTGATCTCGGAGCCAAACAGCAGCGAGCCATCGGATGCCTGGTAGTAATAGAACGGCTTGATACCAAAGATGTCACGAGCACCAAAGAGTTTGTTCTTGTTCTGGTCGTGAATCACGAACGCGTACATGCCGCGCAGACGGTTGACCAGGTCTTCGCCCCACTCCTCGTAACCGTGTACCAGGACTTCGGTATCAGCGTTGCAGTGGAAGGCGTAGCCGGCCGCCTCCAGCTCGGCGCGAAGCTCCTGGAAGTTGTAGATCTCTCCGTTGAAGACAATCGTGACCTTGCCGTCGTCGCTCGACATGGGCTGGGCTCCAGCTTCGGAAAGATCGAGAATCGAAAGACGACGAAAACCAAGGGCAACGTTGTCGACGATATGCTGGCCGCCCATATCGGGACCACGGTGGATGATGCGATTCATCATGTCCGTGAGAACCAGCTCACTCTGTTCATCTGTACCGGTAAAACCGACAAAACCGCACATGCAAGATCCTTTCTGCTGACGGCTCAGGTGTACTGCCGCAAGGATTGCGGCAGCTGATGTCAAATAATCTTTACTATCATGCCAATCTTTTGTTTCGTGATAGGGCATAAGCGCCGAGCGAACCGAAAAAACCACGTCCCGATCTTCAGACGAAGCGGCGGGACGTGGTTGCGAACGCTATGTTAAAGAACAGCACCCAGATTTCCTTGGTTTTACACGGGGTGAACACTGTTGCCATTTATTAGACCACGGCACAGTCCATGCAATTTTTTAGAAGGCTGTGATGCGCGCAAGGTCAGGTGGCATATTAGGATGGTTGATAATACAGATTGTTTCATCGTTTCTGCCGCGGGACGCCTTCTGCCCTTTAAGGCTGAATTTAGCGAGAGAGGTCTTTGTATGTCGAGTCCGACACAAGAGAAGCTAACTCTGATGCGCTATATAGAGTTGCTCGAGGAAGATGACCTTGTTGTTTCCAGACCGAGCGCTTCGTGCGACCAGCGCATTGAGTTTGCGACTGATGACTCGCGCCAGGTGCGTCCGGGCACGTTGTTTGTCTGCAAAGGCCGTGCGTTTAAGCGCGAGTACCTGCTTTCGGCAATCGCCGATGGCGCCGTGGCCTACGTTTCCGAGGTCGATTACGATGTTGATCTTCCCGTGGTGATTGTGAGCGATATTCGTCGCACGCTCGCCGTGGTGGCAGATGCCTTTTATGGGCACCCGTCGGGTAAGGTGAAGGTCTGCGCCTTTACAGGCACCAAGGGCAAGTCGACCTGCAGCTTTTATCTGCGCGGCATCCTCGCCAACGAGGCCAAGCTTACGGGCTGTCATCGACCCGCTCTTAATACGGGCATTGAGTTCGACGACGGCATCGAGACGGGCCCTTCCAAGCTGACGACCCCCGAATCCTTCCTGCTGCAGTCTCGCATCGCACATGCTGCGGAGGCGGGTGCCCCGTGGCTGGTTATGGAGGCATCGAGTCAGGGCCTCAAATACGAGCGCACGGGCAAGATTGACTTTGAAGTCGGCGCCTTTACCAATATCGGCGAGGATCACATTTCGCCGATTGAGCATCCGACGCTCGAGGATTACTTTGCCAGCAAGCTCAAAATCTTCTCGCAGAGCCGTTTTGCCGTGGTCAATCTCGATATGGATAAGGTCGATCGCGTGCTCGAGGCGGCATCTCGTTGCGAACGTACGGTGACGTTCTCCCTGACCGACGAGCGTGCCGACGTGCTTGCGCTGGCGATTCGCAATGGTGACTGCGGCGTGGTGGCAACGGTGCGCACGCCCCGTTTTACGCGTGACATTGTGATTCCCACGCCGGTTAAGTTCAATGTGTCCAACGCGCTTGCCGCTATTGCCTGCGCCGAGGCCCTGGGCATTTCCGAAGAGGGTATCGTCCATGGCTTTGAGGGCGTCTTCGTTCCCGGTCGTATGGAGCTCTATCCGTCCGTATCGGGCAAAATCCTGGGCATCGTCGATTTTGCACATAACGGCATGAGCCTCGAGACACTCCTGCGCGACTTGCGCGAGAACTATCCCGAGCGCGAGCTGGCGGTTGTGTTTGGCGCTACGGGCGGTAAGGGTGTCGATCGACGCACCACGATGGGCATCGCCGCTGGCAAGTATGCCGACCGAATCGTGATTACCGAGGATGACCCCGGCCCCGAGGATGTCGAGGACATCTGCGCCGAGATCGCGCGCAACGTTCAAGCGCAGGGAAATGATAACTGGCAAATCGTGACTGATCGCGTTGCCGCTATCGAGACTGCCGTGCGCGAAGCTGTCCGTCCTGCCGTGGTCATCGTGACCGGTAAGGGCGAGGAAGAGTGTATGCTGCGCAAGAACGGACCCGAGCCTTGTGAGCGCGACGGTTCGATTCTCAAGCGCACTCTTGCGGCGTATGACGCCTAGACCAGCCCCTTCTATGTAAACGGAGTGACCATGTCCCACAACATCCTGCCGACCGTTGCCGAGCTTTCGGGCGAGATGCGCGAGCGTCTTGCCAAGGTCAAGTATGTCTTTACCGATTTGGACGCCACGATGCTCGCCCCCGGCTCGTGCGTACTGCGCGATAACGACGGCAATCCCTCGACCAAGCTCGTCGAGGCGGTTGTCGCGCTCGCCCGTGCCGGCATCCAGGTGGTTCCCACCTCGGGTCGCAATCGCACCATGATCCATGAGGACGCCCGCGTGCTCGGCCTCAACTCCTACATCGGCGAGATGGGCGGCCTGGTCATGTACGACCTCAAGGCCAACGACTGGGAGTACCTGACGGGCGACATGCCCTACGACCCCGCCTGCGGTCTCACGCCGCACCAGGTGATCGAGCAGACCGGCGTGTGCGAGAAGATCCTTGCCCGCTGGCCGCACAAGATCGAATACCACAACGACATGTCGACCGGCTACAAGTACCGTGAGGTCACCGTCGGCATGCGCGGCGATGTGCCCGACGATGAGGTCCAGGCCATCCTGGACGAGGCCGGCTGCGGTCTGGTCTGGGCTTGCAACGGCCATCTGACTCACCTGTCCAAGCCGACGACGCTCGAGCTTAATCGCGTCGAGGACGGCCGCGCCTTCAACATCAATCCGGCGGGTCTCAACAAAGGCGTTGCTATTGCGCGCTTCTGCGAGCACCTGGGGATCGAGCGCGAGGAGACGCTTGCGCTCGGCGACTCCGAGTCTGACTTCTACATGGCCGACCATGTTGGCATGTTCTGCCTGGTCGAGAACGGTCTGACGAGCGCCGGTGCCCCGGAGTTCTTGGATGCCTGCGACAATGCCTATGTAACGCGCGGCAAGATTGTCGACGGTTGGGTGGCAACGGCCGAGCTGTTGGTCGCGGCCCGTTCGTAGCGCGACGCATCACGCATGGTCGCATTTTTCGAGAGAGAATCTGGTGAGGTAATGTCCGATATCGATAATCTGGCTGGGGACACGCGTCCGATCGGCGTGTTCGACTCGGGCCTGGGCGGCTTAACGGTCGCGCGCGCGATCGCAACGGCGCTTCCGCACGAGTCCGTCTACTATTTCGGTGACACTAAGCGCTGCCCTTATGGCACCCGCACCGAGGACGAGGTTCGCTCGTTTGCGCTGCAGGCGGGCCGCTGGCTATCGAGGCACGACGTTAAGATCATGGTCATCGCCTGCAACACGGCGACCGCCGCGGCCTTGCGTTTGGCTCAGCAAGTGCTTGACGTTCCCGTAATCGGCGTGATCGCCCCGGGCGCACGCGCCGCCATCAACAGCACGCGTACGCGTCGCGTGGGCGTGCTCGCCACCAACCTCACCATTCGCTCGGGCGCCTACACGCGCGCCATCCAGGATTTGGATGCTGGTGTCGATGTGTATGGCTGCCCGGCCTCGAGCTTTGTCGAGGTCGTCGAGCACGAGCTCGCCTCGGGCGCGCACCTGCAGGAGCAGTGGCTCGAGAACGAGGATATTTTTGATACGCCAGCCGTTCGCGCGCTGGTCGGCGCCACAGTCGAGCCGCTGCACGATCGCGGCATCGATACCGTGGTGCTCGGCTGTACGCACTTCCCGCTGCTGGTGGGTCCCATCCGCCATGCGCTGGGACCCGGGGTGCGCGTGGTGAGCTCCGCCGAGGAGACCACCCGCGAGCTGACCGATATCCTCACGCGCCGTGAGCAGCTGGCGGGCGATACCGCCGAGCCACAGCATCGCTTTGCCACCACGTCTGACAACATTGCCGAGTTTGCGGTGGCGGGTAGCTTTATCTTTGGCCAGCCGCTTAAAAGCATTGAGCATGTCGATATCGACGAACTCGGTTAGGCTCGCAATGTCGCCGGAGGCTTCGCCACATCTTTTGCCGAAAGGATAGTTCCATGGAATACATGCAGGTCAACCGCGCCAACGGCCGCGCCGCAAACGAGCTGCGCCCCGTTAAGCTCACCCGCGGCGTCATGAAGCACGCCCACGGCTCGTGCCTGGCGGAGTTCGGCGACACGCGCGTACTGTGCGCCGCCACCATCGAGGAGGGTGTGCCGGGTTGGCGCAAGGGCGCCAAGGCCGGCTGGGTAACGGCGGAATATGCGATGCTGCCGGCCTCGACCGGTAAACGCTGCAAGCGCGAGCATGCCAACCGCAAGGGCCGCTCCATGGAGATCGAGCGGCTTATCGGCCGCAGCCTGCGTACCGTCGTCAATATGAAGGCGCTCGGCGAGTACACCGTTACCGTTGACTGCGATGTGATCCAGGCCGATGGCGGCACGCGTACGGCGAGCATTACCGGCGCCTGGGTGGCGCTGCACGACGCCCTTGCCATGTGGGTCGAGGCGGGCAAACTCGAGCGCATCCCGCTCACGGGCCAGGTTGCCGCCATTTCCATGGGCGTCGTCGACGGCAACACCCTGCTCGACTTGGATTATTCCGAGGACAGCCACGCCGAGGTCGACATGAACCTCGTCGCCACCGATTCTGGTGAGATGATCGAACTCCAGGGTACCGGCGAGCAGGCGCCCTTCGACCGCAAGCGTCTCAACGCTCTGCTCGACCTGGGTGACAAGGGTATCGCCGAGCTCATCGAGCTTCAGCGCCAAGCCCTCGCCTAACCTGCCAAAAAGGGACAGGTTTATTTTGGCAGGTTTTATCTGGGAAAACGTCGAAGTATAAGACTGCCGTTGATTGAGACGGGAGAGAGGCCGAAGTCCTCGTCGTCCTCAACTCGTCATTGCTATAGAGACAAAGGAGACCAGCTATGGCACTTGAGAAGATTGACATCGACACCCTCGACCCGGCGGCGACCATCGTCGTGGCAACCGGCAACGCCCATAAGCTCACCGAGATCGAGGCCATTTTGGGCAAGGTCATGCCCGAGGTGCGCTTTGTGGCGCTCGGCCAGCTGGGCGATTTTGAGGACCCCGAGGAAAACGGCACGACGTTTTTGGAGAACGCCATCATCAAGGCGCAGGCTGCGGTCGAGGAGACGGGCCTTATGGCCATCGCCGACGACTCCGGCTTGGTCGTCGATGCGTTGGACGGCGAGCCGGGCGTGTATAGCGCGCGCTATGCGGGCGTGCATGGCGACGATGCCGCCAACAACGCCAAGCTTCTCGTTAACCTGGAAGGCGTGGCAGACGAGGACCGTACCGCGCGCTTTATGAGCGTCGTCGCGCTTATCGATACGGACGGCCTGGTCACCTATGGCGAGGGCGCCTGCGAAGGCGCTATCGCGCACGAGGGCCGCGGCGAACACGGTTTTGGCTACGACCCGCTGTTCCTGCCGGTCGATACGCCGGGCAAGACCATGGCCGAGCTCACGGCGGACGAGAAGAACGCCATCAGCCATCGTTTCCATGCGCTCGAGCATCTGTCCGCCAAGCTGACGGGCGAGGAGTAGACCGTGCGTGCGGTGGTGCAGCGCGTGCTCAACGCCAGCGTGACAGTCGACGACGAGTGCGTGGACCGTATTGGACGCGGCTACTTGGTGCTGCTGGGCGTGGGCCTCGGCGACACACGCGCCGAAGCCGACAAGCTGTGGGGCAAGCTCCGCGGGCTGCGTATCAACGAGGACGAGAACGGCAAGACCAACTTGGCGCTGGCGGATGTCGACGGCGAGGTGCTCGTGGTGTCGCAGTTCACGCTGTTTGCCGACTGCCGCCACGGCCGCCGTCCGTCGTTTACGGACGCCGGCGCGCCCGATGTCGCTAACGAACTTTACGAGTACTTTTTGACACTCGTCGCTCAGGACGTTGAGCATGTGGCGCACGGTATCTTTGGCGCCGATATGAAGGTCGACCTGGTCAACGACGGTCCGTTCACCATCGTTCTGGACACAGACAATCTGTAAGTAGTCAATTTGGGACCGGGCTTTTTTAGCTGCTTGCGTATGGCTGCAACAGGGTGGTATAGTATTAGAGTTTTGTCTATCTTAGGGGTATTATCCCCTTTTTGAATTGCACCCTCTGGAGGCCCTATTCATGGAAGAGATGGAAGTCAATCACGTCGACGACATCCACGAGAAGCTGACCGATATGGTGGGCGATCGCGTCAAGGTTAAGGCCAACATGGGCCGTACCCGCGTCATCGAGCGCATGGGCACCATCAAGAGCGTCCACCCTGCCGTCTTTATCGTTGAGGTTGACGAGCGTCGCGGCCGCAAATCGCGTCAGTCCTACCAGTACATCGATGTCCTTACCGGCCAGGTCGAACTGTTCGACCCCGAGAGCGGCGAACATATCTTTACCCCGCTCGGCAACCAGCTCGAGGAGCACTAACGGTGACCGATCGGTCCCTCATCCTTACCGCGCCGGCAAAGATTAACCTCTATCTGGGGGTTCATACCGAGCGCGACGCCCGCGGCTATCACAGGGTCGATTCCCTGATGGCAGCCGTCGGTCTAGCCGATGCCGTGACGGTCACGCCGGCGCAGGCGTTGACCGTCCAGACGGTTCCGGCATCCGATTTTCCCATGCAAAAAAATACGGCCTATCGGGCGGCAATCGCTATGGCCGAGCGTTACGGTCGCGATGCCAACGTGTGCGTGACGATCGAAAAGCGTATCCCGCTGTGCGCCGGCCTGGGAGGCCCCTCGACGGATGCCGCTGCGGTCATCGTTGCCTTGGCCGAGCTGTGGGGTATCGACCGTGCCGACCCCGCGCTCGATGACATCGCTCGCGGTATCGGCGCCGACGTGCCGTTCTTTTTGCACACGAGTCCCGCATTCTACGTCGGCGGGGGAGATGTGCTGGCCACTGAGTATCCTGTGCTTCCGGCGACACCTGTCGTATTGGTCAAACCGCACGAGACGAGCGTTTCAACGGTTGAAGCGTATCGACGATTTGATGAGAGCCCGGTGCCCGCGGAAAAACCCGATGCGATTGCTTCTGTCTTACGCGCCGGCGATGCCGGGGCGGCATATGCGCTCGTTCATAACAATCTGGGCGTCATATCCGCGCAGATGGAGCCGCGGATCCAGGCAGTTCTCGACTGGCTGCGCGCACAGGAGGGAACCGTTGCCGTGGACGTGTGTGGTTCGGGTGCTTGCTCGTTTGCCATTTGCGATACCGTCGCTGCAGCAGCCCATCTTGCGGGAGCTGCCCAGCAAAATGGCTGGTGGGCCTGCGCGACTGAGCTTATTCCCAACACGGTTCAAATCGACGCGCCAAAGAAATAAAAATTTCTCTAGCACGCGACGAAAATCTTTGTTACTATAGTCGAGCTAACGGGTTGTGGCTCAGTTTGGTAGAGCACTGCGTTCGGGACGCAGGGGTCGCTGGTTCAAATCCAGTCAACCCGACCAGAGCATGAGAAGGGACCGCTTCTTGCGGTCCCTTTTTTTAGCTATTGTTGTGATACCGCGGCACCCGCGGTATACTCATTCGAGCTTGTCTCGCTGTATTGTGGAGGTCTACATGTTTGGACTGAGGGCTCCTGAGCTCATCATTATTCTCGTCGTTGTCTTGATCATCTTCGGGCCTAAGAACCTGCCGAAGCTCGGCAAGTCTCTCGGCTCTACCGTCAAGAATATCCGCGAGGGTATGGAGGGCGACGATAAGGGCGAAACCAAGCAGGCCGAGGACGTTGTGGTCGAGGAGTCCAAGGAGGACAAGGAGATCGCAGAGCTCGAGGCCAAGCTCGCTGCTGCCAAGAAAAAGCAGGCAGAGGACAGCGACGCGGACGCAGAGTAGTCCCATCCCTTTGGGGTGAGCACCTGACCGGCTTGCCCGCAGGCTAGCCGGTCTTTTTCGTTTTGTTGACAGTTGATCGTTACATCATAGTTGGGGAGATATCCGTATGGACGCAAGCCAGATCGTACTGACCGCTGAGGGCCGCCAGAAGCTCGTCGAGGAGCTCGCTTGGCGTGAGGGCGATTACGCCAAGGAGATCGTCGAGGACATCAAGGAAGCCCGCGCGTTCGGCGACCTTTCGGAGAACTCCGAGTACGATGCCGCCAAGGACAAGCAGGCCCAGAATGCTGCTCGCATTGCCGAGATTCAGGCCATCCTCGCCAACGCTCAGGTTGCTGCCACCACGGGCGATCTGACCGTCTCCATCGGTTCCACCGTTTCTCTGATCGATCCCAACGGTGAGGTCATGGAAGTCACGCTCGTCGGTACCACCGAGACCAACTCGCTCGAGCACAAGATCTCTAACGAGTCTCCGGTCGGTCACGCCATCATCGGTCACGGCGAGGGCGACTCCGTTGAGGTCGTTACGCCTTCTGGCAAGACCCGCGTCTACACCATCGCCAAGATCGCACGCTAGACCACGGTCCCGCGTAAAGGTATGTTTTCGCTCCCTGGGACCGAATCCTGGGGAGCGTTTTAGTTTGAGGAGCTAACTTATGGCAGAGAACCAGAACGTCGCCGATCAGGCCTCGACGCTCAACGACGAGCGCGCCACGCGTCTGGCAAAGCGCGCCGCCCTGTTCGAGGCAGGCCAGAACCCCTATCCCGAGCACTCCGAGATCGAGGACTATGTCGTCGACATTGAGGCCAAATATGCCGATCTTGCCGATGGCGAGGATACTGAGGACGTCGTGAAGATCGGCGGCCGCGTGGTCGCCAAGCGCGGTCAGGGCAAGATCATGTTTATCGTCGTGCGCGACGCTACCGCCGAGATTCAGCTGTTCTGCCGTATTAACGACATGGACGAGGCGGCCTGGAGCACGCTTAAGGCCCTCGACTTGGGCGATATCCTGGGCGTGACCGGCGTGGTCGTGCGCACCAAGCGTGGCCAGCTTTCCGTCGCCCCCAAGAGCGCGACGCTGCTCTCCAAGGCCGTTCGCCCGCTGCCCGAGAAGTTCCACGGCCTCTCCGACAAGGAGACCCGCTATCGTCAGCGCTATGTCGACCTGATTGCCAACGACGATGTTCGCGAGACCTTCCGCAAGCGCTCGCAGATTCTCTCCACCTTCCGCCGCTTTATGGAGTCCGACGGCTACATGGAGGTCGAGACCCCCATTCTGCAGACTATCCAGGGCGGCGCTACGGCTAAGCCGTTCATCACGCACTTCAACGCGCTCGATCAAGAGTGCTACCTGCGCATTGCTACCGAGCTGCACCTCAAGCGCTGCATCGTCGGTGGCTTTGAGCGCGTCTTCGAGATCGGCCGCATCTTCCGCAACGAGGGTATGGACCTCACCCACAACCCCGAGTTCACCACGATGGAGGCCTATCGTGCCTTCTCCGATCTCGAGGGCATGAAGGCACTCGCCCAGGGCGTCATCAAGGCTGCCAACAAGGCTATCGGCAATCCCGAGGTCATCGAGTATCAGGGCCAGACCATCGATCTGTCCGGTGAGTGGGCAAGCCGTCCCATGACCGACATCGTCTCGGACGTGCTCGGCAAGCAGGTCACCATCGACACACCGGTCGAGGAGCTTGCCGCCGCCGCACGCGAGAAGGGCCTGGAGATTAAGCCCGAGTGGACTGCTGGCAAGATCATCGCCGAGATTTACGATGAGCTGGGCGAGGACACCATCGTCAACCCGACCTTCGTATGCGATTACCCCATCGAGGTCAGCCCGCTTGCCAAGCGTTTTGAGGACGATCCGCGCCTGACGCACCGCTTTGAGCTGGTCATCGCCGGCCACGAGTACGCCAACGCATTCTCCGAGCTCAATGACCCGGTCGACCAGGCCGAGCGCTTTGCTGCCCAGATGGCCGAGAAGGCCGGCGGCGACGACGAGGCTATGGAGTACGACGAGGACTACGTGCGCGCCCTCGAGTACGGTATGCCTCCCGCGGGCGGCATCGGCATCGGCATCGACCGCGTGGTCATGCTGCTCGCCAACCAGGCTTCCATTCGCGACGTCCTGCTGTTCCCGCACATGAAGCCCGAGAAGGGTTTCCAGTCCGGTGCCGCCGCTGCCAAGGCTGCCGAGGCCGGCAACGCCACAAGCCCGTTCGTCAAGCCGCTCAAGCCCACGCTCGATTACTCCAAGATCGCCGTTGAGCCGCTGTTCGAGGAGTTCGTCGACTTTGATACCTTCTCCAAGAGCGATTTCCGCGCTGTGAAGGTCAAGGCATGCGAGGCCGTCAAGAAGTCCAAGAAGCTGCTGAACTTTACGCTCGACGACGGCACCGGCACCGACCGCACCATCCTCTCCGGCATCCATGGCTACTATGAGCCCGAGGACCTGGTCGGTAAGACGCTGCTCGCCATCACCAACCTGCCCCCGCGCAAGATGATGGGTATTCCCAGCTGCGGTATGCTGATCAGCGCCATCCACGAGGAGGAGGGCGAGGAGCGCCTCAACCTGATCCAGCTCGACGCTTCCATCCCCGCCGGCGCAAAGATGTACTAATTGGTTCCGCCGTTCTACCGAACGGCGGACCAGCCGACGCTGCGCGACGTCCAGGGCGACAATTTGTCATTCAAAAGGCAAGGCATGACCAGAAGGTCTATGCCTTGCCTTTTTCATGCCAACTTGTTCGCCCTGGACGTCGCTCGCTGTCCGTCCTCTACCTGCGGCGTTGCCATGGTTGGCACTTAGGGACGTTCCTCTTGTGCCGGCACTTGGGGACAGTCCTTGTAAGGCACCTTGCTCACTCTGGCGGGCTTTCGTTGTCGTTGCCAAGGCATCGGCGTTGCCTTGGCCGTCAATAGTCATTGGGGGCGTTCTCAAACGACTACCCAACGGCTATTGCACACACGGCTCGCATGACAGTCGTCTCTTTTATGTTTCCTTTAGCCGTCGCTGCCTAGGATGGGAGTTAGTCGGCAGGAAGGGAGCGTCTATATGGACGACGCGAGCGAGCGTGCAATCGAAGAGGACATGCTCGATCAGTTCAACTACTTTGATGATGAGGACGAGGAGCTGATCGATCGTCGCGAGCCGGCGTCGCTCGATGCCTTCGACCTTGTTGGTGAAGAGCCCGACGAGGATGAGGTCGAATCAGCAGAGCCCCCACAGTCTTCGCGCCTGGACTCGCTGCTTTCGAGAGTCCCCATGCACCACGGCGCTCGTGCCGGCGCACTCCATATGAAAACTGACTGGCACCAGATCGTGACGGCAGGCGATGAACTTGCCGTCGATGCGCCGCTCACCGATAAGTCATCCATTATCTGCCGCACCGGCATGCTCATGCTGGCAAGCGGAACAGGTGCCTGGCGCGTGCGCGATACCATGAATCGTGTTGCTGCCGTACTCGGCGTCACGATTCACGTCGACCTGAGTCTTCTGTCGTTTGAGTGCACCTGCATCGAAGATGGCCACTGCTTTAACGAGGTCGTCAGCCTACCCACAACGGGGGTCAATACTCATCGCATTTGGATGATGGAGAGCTTCCTAAAGGAAATCGAGATTTACGGGCGCCGGTTTACCGTGCACGAGTACCACGAGATGCTCAAGACTGTTGAGAGCTCAAAGCCCGATTACTCTCCCTGGCAACAGGGCCTTGCGGCAGCCTGTGCTTGCGGTGCCTTCGTCTTTTTGCTCGGCGGCGGCCCTATCGAGATGGCCTGCGCATTCGTAGGCGCTGGTGTCGGCAACTTTGCTCGCTCCCATATTCTCAAGCAGGGCCTTGGCCAGTTTAGCGCGCTGACGACTGGCGTTGCGCTCGCTTGCGTTTCGTATCTGCTGGCATTGCTCGGCCTTGGCCAGGTCGTACCGGGGGCAATGTCGCACCAAGAAGGCTATATCGGCGCCATGCTCTTTGTGATTCCCGGCTTTCCCCTCATTACGGCAGGCCTCGACATCGCTAAGCTCGACATGCGAAGCGGCATCGAGCGTCTTTCGTATGCTGTGTCGATTATTGTGATGGCGACCCTCGTAGGTTGGATGGTTGCCGAGTGTGTGGGACTGGCGCCGGATGACTTCGCCCCGCTCGGTCTCTCACCGTTGGCTCTTACGCTCTTGCGCATACTGATGAGCTTTGTCGGCGTATTTGGCTTCTCGGTTATGTTCAACAGTCCAGTAAAGATGGCAGCGGCGGCAGGGCTTATCGGTGCCGTGTCTAATACCTTGCGCCTTACGCTCGTCGATGCGCCGACGCTGCTTCCCTTCTTGGGTCTGAGCGTAGGTATGCCTCCCGAGGCAGCAGCGTTTATCGGCGCGCTGGTATCGGGACTGCTCGCGAGCTTAGCCGAAATCAAGCTCACCTACCCACGTATCGCCCTCACGGTGCCATCGATTGTCATTATGGTGCCGGGCTTGTATCTGTATCGCTCGATGTATTACATGTGCACCTTCGACACGGTCAATATGCTCGGCTGGTTTGTGCGTGCAGTGCTCATCGTGGCGTTTTTGCCCGTTGGTCTGGGTGTGGCGCGTACGCTCACCGACCCTCGCTGGCGCCACACCAGCTAATTGGTGCAAGTGGGACAGGTCACTTTGCGCCAAATGAGTTGCGGTGAAATAGGGACTGAATTGCTGCTTAAAGGGCCGAAACAGTCCGTATTCCACCGCAACTTATGGGGTCGGGGATTATTGGTGCCCTGCATCTTCATAAACTCAACGCTTACGAAGCGCGTGCCGTTCGTGTTAGGGTAGTTCCACCATATAAGTAGTCGCAGACGCACGTATCACGGGCGGGCGAGATGAAGTCCCAACAGCTCCATCTCGCCCGCTCGTTTTTGTTGCGTGGTGCCGCGGCGTAACACAGAAAGGACCATGCCCTTTATGCCTATCAACAAACGAGAGAGCCTGCTGTTCACCTTTATCATGTGCTTTTGCATGGTGCTCTGGATGAGCATCTACAACGTTGCCCTGCAGCATGGGGCCATCAACGGCGAGGTTGTTGCCGCCGCGTGGCTCGGCTTCCCCGTTGCCTACGTTTTTGCCATGTGCTGCGACTGGTTTGTTGCCAGCCCCCTTGCCAAGGGTTTCGCCTTTAAATTCCTGGTCACGCCGGGTAAGAGCTCGCCGCTTGCCATGACGCTCGCCGTCAGCTCCTGCATGGTCGTTCCCATGGTCGTCATCATGTCGCTCTACGGCGCGTGCGAAGGCCTGTTCCATTTGCCCGGCGGCCCGCTTGCCAATTTGCAGGCCCTGCCGATGATGTGGCTCGTCAACATTCCGCGCAACTTTATCATGGCCCTGCCCTGGAACCTGCTGGTGGCTGGTCCGGTTGCTCGCTTTGTCTTCCGTCGCGCCTTCCCCATGGGCACGGTCTTTGCCGAGCCACACATGGAGCTCGTGCACATGCCGGGTGCTCCCGCTGCCGATGCCTTCAATGACGTTGCCGAGAGCATGGACGCCGAGCCTGCCTGCTAGGCAACAGCCTCTAACCTAGAGCGTCCGCCGCACCCGGCGATTCCTTTTTTGTAGACGTTGTCGTATAGCTGCATGCGGAAAAGGCTCCAACGGTTAACATATACTCCATATGGGTAAAGAGACCAAAGCGCCGCCACGAGTGGCGCTTTGCGTTTGAAAAACTAGCTCGTCTAAGAGGAACTAGCATGTTAGACCGTTTTACCGATCGCGCGCGCAAGGTCATGTCCATGGCCAAGCAAGAGGCGCTCGATCTTCACTCAAATAAGGTGGGCACCGAGCACCTGCTGCTCGCGCTTGCCAAGGAGGACGAGGGCATTGCCGCCGAGGCGCTGCGCTCGCTCGATATCTCCTACGACGACATCATGGACACGCTCAAAGAGGTCCAGACTACCGTTCCCGAGCCCAGCGAGGAGACCGAGGCCGCTAAGCTTGCCTTTACACCGCTCGTCATCAGCGTGATGGAGCGTTCCTTCCGCGTGGCGCGCGAGAACAACCAGACCTATGTGTCGACCGAGCACCTGCTCATCGGTATCGTCGAAGAGGGCAACGGCATGGCCATGGACATCCTCATGCGCCTGGGTGTGTCGTCTGCTTCCATTAAAAAAGCCATCGAGAAGCTTACCGCCAAGGATCAGGACAAGAAGCGCCCGCTTGCCGGCGCCGGTGCCGGGCGTCCCGGTGCGGGCCTGCCGTTCTTTAGCGGTTCGGACGCCTCGCAGCAAAAGGGGGGCGGCACCGATACACTCAAGCAGTTCGCCACCAATCTTACGCAGAAAGCACGCGACGGCGAGCTCGACCCCGTGATCGGTCGCGAAAAGGAAGTCCAGCGCATGATGGAGATCCTTTCGCGCCGCACCAAGAACAACCCGCTTATCTTGGGTGACCCCGGTGTGGGCAAGACGGCCATCGTCGAGGGCCTGGCGCAGCAGATCGCTGCCGGCAACGTGCCTGAGAACCTTATGAACCAGAACATCTGGACGCTCGACCTGCCGGGTCTTGTCGCGGGCGCCAAGTATCGCGGCGAGTTTGAGGAGCGCCTCAAGAACGTGATACAGGAGGCAACCGAGGCCGACGACGTCATCCTGTTTATCGACGAGATGCACACCATCATCGGTGCCGGTTCTGCCGAGGGTTCCATCGACGCAAGCTCCATGCTCAAGCCCGTGCTCGCGCGCGGCGCCTTCCAGATCATCGGTGCCACGACGGCAGAGGAGTTCCGCAAGTACCTCACCAAGGATCCGGCCTTTGAGCGTCGCTTCCAGACCATCGATGTCGAGGAGCCGAGCGTCGAGGACACGGTCAAGATCCTGACCGCGCTCAAGCCGCGCTACGAGGAGCACCACCATGTGCGTTACACACAGGGTGCTATCGAGGCCGCCGCGAACCTCTCCAACCGCTACATTCAGGACCGCTTCCTGCCCGATAAGGCCATCGACCTCATCGACGAGGCCGGTGCCCGCGCCCGCATTGCCGCCAATCGCGCGCCCGAGCCGGTGCGCGAGGCCGAGCATCGCGTCGAGGAGCTCAAGGCTGCCGCACAGGAGGCCACCGAGAGCGACGACATGAACAAGGCTGCCGAGATCACTGAGCAGCAAAAGGCTGCCGAGATTGAGCTTGCCGAGGCCAAGGCTGCCTGGACGGCCGAGCTCGACGCGAGCCCGCTCACTATTGACGTGAGCCAGATCGCCGATATCGTGTCCGTGACCTCGGGCGTGCCGGTGTCCTCGCTTACCGAGAGCGAGAGTCGTCGCCTGCTACAGGCCGAAAGCGTGCTCAAGACCCGCATTATCGGCCAGGACGAGGCCGTCGAGGCCGTTGCCAAGGCCGTGCGCCGCAGTCGCTCGCCGCTCAAGGATCCGCGTCGCCCCGGCGGCAGCTTTATCTTCCTGGGCCCCACCGGCACGGGCAAGACCGAGCTCGCCAAGACGCTCGCCGAGTATCTCTTTGGCAGCAAGGACGCGCTCATCAGCTTCGACA
>UQIY01000029.1 GCA_900541195.1 uncultured Collinsella sp.
CGAGATAGCCCTCCTGGTCGAAATGCATGATCTCGATCTTCTCGGTTTCCTTCATTTGTCTCTCCTTTCTGGGGTTGTTTCCACATCCCCCATGCCAACGGGCATCAAAACCCGCTTACATTCCGTAACACTCGGCCGCTTTGGCCTTAAGCGCATTGACTGACTCTTCGTAGCCCTCTGCCTTGACCTCCATTTGCTTGGAGACAGCATCGAGATACGGGTGCACGTCCCATGACTTCAGACGCTCGGCTATCATGGCCGCAATCGTCTGGAAGAACACAAGATTGGGAATTGCGCTGAGCAGCGGCGCCACCTGAGGCACCGCAACCTCGTGAGCCCTACCCTTGGGATGGGCCGTGAGCAGCACCGTTTTTGTCGTAACGTTCGATAGCGCATCAGCGATATTCGCAAGACGCTCCGACCCCTGCGGATCGTCGACGATAAACACCAGATAGCCCGGAACGATCTGCATCTCGGGACCGTGGACGAACTCCTCGCCTTCGTGATGCATGGCAGGAATCTTGATGGTCTCGCTCAGCTTGAGGGCCGCCTCTTCGGCAACGCCATAGTTGGGGCCGTTGCCGACGACCATGGCGGGCGTGTGCTCAGAAAGCTCGAGCATGTGGTCTTGGACATATGCCTCGGCGGTCTTGCACATCACGGCATTGGCCTGGATAGCCTCACGCAGGTCGTCAAGACGCTGGGCAACGCCCTTGGCGTCAATCGTTCCGCGCGCCTGACCGCCGTAAATACCAAAGAGCACCAGGTACTCAACGAGCACCTCGACGCCCAGAGTCACAAAGTCCACCGACTCGACGCCCACACCGTAGTCAAGAACGATGTCAGCGTGTTCCTTGATGGGTGCCTCGACGTTTGCCGTGAGCGCAACTGCAGCCATATCGTGTGCGCGCATGTAATCGAGCGCCGCAATCGTATTGGTCGAATAGCCACTCTGCGAAACGGCAAT
Source organism: uncultured Collinsella sp. (assembly GCA_900541195.1). Taxonomy (GTDB): domain Bacteria; phylum Actinomycetota; class Coriobacteriia; order Coriobacteriales; family Coriobacteriaceae; genus Collinsella. Next base: position 968 of record UQIY01000029.1, read on the forward strand.
GTTGAGCACATGCTGCGGATAGGTGTGTTCAAAATCGACGAAGGCCTCGGGCGTCACAACGGACACCTGCATTTGCAGGGCATCTTGCAGGTAATCGCGGGCGCAATCGGCGGCATGGCGCGACGAACCCGAAGCAACGATGCGCAGCGCGTCAAAAGAACCGGACTGGAAAATATCAACGAGCTGCGCTACCAGCTCAGACGAACGCTCGAGGTTCTCCCCCATACGCACATGGGCAAGCTGAACGTAATCGAGCATCTTCATCGTCTCACCTCGTAACAAATCATTAGTATTTGATACCAATCACAGTTACAGGTTACGGCTTTTTGATATCCCTTTGTCGATTAATTTATCCCCATCGGCGAACGGTCGATTTTGAGCCCTGTAAGGTTGTATATACAGCTGACCCAACGATCAAAACTGGTTAGTTTCCCAGCCGTTATTCACAAAATACCAGCTAGTACGTATAGGTGTAGCCGCCCGTATCGCCACGATTGAAGGACTTTATATACTCGATAGCCTGACCGCTCGCGTCATAGCTCACGCATTCCAAAAGCAAAACAAGATCGCCCTGTTCCAGTCCAAGGAGGCCGGCATCTCGTGCGCCCAGCGCTTCGATATCGAGCTTTTCCTGTGCCATGACTGGCTTTCGGCCCAGCATCTCATAGGTCTCGTACAAACTGAAGACCGACACGTCAATATCTTCGATGGTTGGGAACAGCAGGCAGGGAATCAGCGCCGTCTCAATCGATACGGGGCTACCGTTTATGCAGTTCAGGCGTCGAACGGAATAGAGCAGGTCGTCCTCGGCGATGCCAAACAGGTCGGCGTAATATGGCCCCGCATAACGCTTGGAACGCGCGAGAATACGGACGGACGGCTCGCCGCCCGAAGCACGGACCGATTCACGGAAACCGACCGTGCGTTCAAAAAAAGCAGGTACTTTCTGCGCCACAAAGGCACCTTTTCCCCGAACACGGCGAATCTGCCCGCGCCGAACCAGCTCATCGACAGCGCTTCGGATGGTCAAGCGTGTCGTACCAAATTCCTCGGCAAGGTCTTTTTCGGACGGAATCATGGAACCCGTGGGATATATACCGCGCTCGATACGTTCCTCGATGCGGCGTCGAATGCGCATATAAACCGGGGTGGCATCTACTGTTTCAGCCATTGTTCACCTGCCACGCTCCTCATGCCGTTCTCTTCGCCGTTATCGGCAAAGCGGAACTTTGTGGGCAAAATCACCGATTTGCAATGCTCCACAAAACGCATGTCCTTATCGAATTCGATCGAGCTCTCATAGAACACCGGCGTTCCCTCTTCTTGCTGGAGCAGCTCGGCCTCTTCGGCGTTCAAACGCGAGATGGAGATATGCTCACGTCCATGCTCAACACGCACGCCACCTTCTTTGAGCAAGACATCGTAAAGGCTCTCACACTCAAAATCGTGCTCGGGAAGCGCGGGGCACAGGGACAGGTTAACGTGAGCGGTCTCGATTGACGCCGGCTCGCCCTCTATAAGTCGAATGCGCTGCATGCGGAGTAAAGGAGCGCCCACAGCCACCCTAAGCTTGTCGGCAAGCGTCTTATCCGCCTCGATGGTCCCGGTGGAAACCAGACGAGAAGAGGGGTGCAGGCCGGCAGTCCGCACAGCATCGGAAAAGTTATACGTTTCCTGGAAGATATTCAGCGGCTTGGGAGGACACACATACGTACCCGATCCGCGACGGCTCTCGAGCGTTCCACACGAGATGAGCCGCGTGATACCGGCGCGCAACGCCGTACGCGAAACGCCAATCTCTTCGCACAGCACGCGCTCAGCCGGCAGGCGATCGCCGCCGGCAAGCTGGTGGTGCTGGATATACCAAAGAATTCCCTCAACAGCACGATCTTTGGGGGGAATTGCATAAGATTCGCCTGCCATTGCACAGACTCCTCATTCAGAAACGTATGCCGCCAAAATTAGACCAGCCCTCCCATGGCATCAAATTCGGCCTTGATCTTCTCGGCGACATTCCGATACGACTTATATAGACTTGAATCGCGTTTGACTTCGTCGGTCATAACGGGAATCTCTAATTTGGAAACCTCGTCTTTTCCCGTCTGAACCGCCACAACAACGCCCATACCAAGACACATATTACGCTTGGCAGCGTTTATTTTCGCCGCCTTGGCAGGATTTGCCAGGATACGCTGGGCAAATTCCTGTTTTGAGGCCACTTCCTCGGCCTCCGGATCGCCCGCCTCGGCCACTTCGCACTGCAGCACATCCGCGTAGTCAAAAATCCTCGGGGTCGCACCGCGCTGATGCACGGCCCACTTGCGGCGCGTGGCGTCCTGGTAGATAGCCGGCAAAAATGTAAACCGCGGCGGGTCCAAAATCGTATCCGTGATGGTAAACACATCGGGATCAAAGGCATCCTGCGGGTTTTTCTTCTTGAACAGCCCCATATCAGCCTCCCGTACTAGCATTAAACAACTCAAGCTGAATATAGCACCAATTTCAAGCCGCTGCCTTACCCTATCGGTGCGCGGCGTCTATGGCTCGCCCAGCGGAAGAGTTAACGGACGAGGGCCGGGCTGCCTGCCTTGTTTTGAGAAGTGGGCTCCGCGAACTTCTCAAAACAAGGCAGGCACCCCGGCCCCGCCGGCAAATAGCGGACACTCCGCATGCAATCTATGCAAACAAACAAGTACGTTTAGCTACATTCGGTAAGTTCGAGCACGCTGCCCTTAACGATAAGCGCCGGCTCCAGGACGACCTCTTCGGCACGCCTGCCGCCCCTACCGGCAAGACGCTTGGACATGCAGCCAAAAGCATGCTCCGCAAGGACACCAGGATCCTGCTCAATCGCGGTCAGCGCCGGCTCAAAGAGAACGTCGGCCGCCGAGTTGTCATAGCTCACCACCGAGATATCGCCCGGGATGCTCTTCCCCATCTCGTGCAAGCGCTTGAGCAGACCGAGGGCGATGTTATCCGAACTTGCGAACACAGCGGTGGCATCAGTTGCGAGCACCGCCTCCGAGGCCTCGTAGGCACTCGGAATGTAGTACTCGCTCTCAAACTCCAAACGTGCGTCGATAGGCAGGCCAACCTCGCGCAGCGCGCGCTCATAGCCGGCAAGTCGCTTACGCCCCGTATTGGAACGGCGCGCGTTAACCAAGCAGGCAATGCGACGGTGACCCTGCTCGATCAGATAGCGAGTGGCCATGTAGCCACCCATCTCGTGGTCGAACATCACCTTGTCGCACTCGAGCCCCTCAATGGCACGGTCGACCATCACGGCCGGGATGGGCAGGTGGCTGACTTCTTTGCGCAGGGCGCGGTCGTCGGAGAACTCGTCACCCACCACCAGAAAGACGCCGTCAACACCGCGCGTCACCAGCTGGCGCAGCAGCTCCAGATCGTCATCGGCGCTTCCGCCCGAGCTGGTAATAAAGAGCGCATAGCCGTCCTCGCGGCAGCGCTTTTCCAAGCTGCCGGCAAGCGAGGCAAAAAAGCGGCTCTCGATGTTAGGGACGATAAGGCCCAGCGTGCGCGACTCGCGCATGACCAGGCTACGCGCAATCTGGTTGGGAACATAGTGGTTGCGCGCCGCGACCTCTTTGATGAGCTTGCGGTTTTCTTCCGAGATGCGACAGGGCCGATTATTGAGCACAAGCGAGACCGACGAGGGGGAAAGCCCCACCTCCTGGGCAATCTGCTTGAGGGTGACTTTGTTGGCCATCTCGCTCCTTCCGGGTTTACGCGCAATCTCTTGAAAGTATAGCGACTACCCCTCTACCTCGGTGATAAACACTTTACCAATCCGGTAGACGGCTGTTTTATCGCCGCCAGCGCACCAAATCCGTCCGGGTGGGGTATATTGCAATCGATTGATGACAACGACCACCAAAAGGCGGATATTCGTATGCACGAGAACGACTTTTTTAACGAGGACCTGCTGTGCGCACTTGCTGGCGTTGCCGGCGAGGACAACGTGTTGATGAGCGAGCCCATGCGCGAGCACACCACGTTTAAGATCGGCGGCCCGGCCGACGTCTTTGTCACGCCCGATACTGAGCAGGGCCTCGTCGCCACGCTCGATACCTGCTATCGCTGCGACCTGCCGCTTACCATCGTGGGCAACGGCTCCGACCTGCTCGTCGGCGACAAGGGCATCCGTGGCGTCGTCGTGGCGCTGGGCGAAGGCCTCTCCGACATTACGGTCGACGGCACGCACGTCACGGCGGCGGCCGGCGCCTTGCTTTCCGATGTCGCCGCGGCGGCAGCCGAGGCCGGTCTCACCGGCATGGAGCCCATCTCGGGCATCCCCGGATCGGTCGGCGGCGCCTGCTACATGAACGCCGGTGCCTACGGTGCCTGCATGGCCGATGTGCTGGAGTCCGTGCGCGTCTACAAACCCGCTCGCCAGCTCGACGACGGCACCCGCGGCAGCGGCAACATCATCGAGTTCGATGTCGACGAGCTCAACCTGGGCTATCGCAAGAGCCGCATTGCCGACGACGGTTTCATCGTGCTTTCGGCCACTTTCAATCTCGCCCCGGGCAACGCCGCGATGATCAAGGCCGACATGGACGACTACCGCCAGCGCCGTGAGGACAAGCAGCCGCTCGACATGCCGAGCGCCGGCTCCACCTTCAAGCGCCCCGAGGGCTACTTTGCCGGCAAGCTCATCATGGATGCCGGCCTGCGCGGCCACGCCGTCGGCGGCGCCCAGGTGAGCGAAAAACACTGCGGCTTCATCGTCAACGCCGACCACGCCACCGCAGCCGACGTCGACGAACTCATCCGCAACATCCAAGCCAAAGTCAAAGAACAGTTCGACGTAGACCTAGAACCCGAAGTCCACCGAGTCGGCGAATTCCTCTAACAAAAAAGGCCCCGAAAGGGGCCTTCACTTTCTTTATATCAGACAACCAGTCCGGTGAGTCGCGCTCAGGACCCGAAAGGGCCGCGTGCCCGCCCGCAATATATTTGATTGATCGCGAGTTCCGCACGCAAAGAAGGCCACTTAATGTGGCCTTCGTCTTGCGCAGGACTGCCCGAGCAGGCAATCAAATATATTGCGGGCGGGCACGCGGCCCAGTCGGCTTTACGACAGCGCAATACCGCCAAGCCAGCCCCAGCGCACGCCAGAGCCAGTGCCGTAGAACCCAATGAACGAGTCAAGCGACCTCGACGTGATGGCGCCCTCGTTACTCATAACGATGCCGCCGCCAACGTAGATGCCCACGTGGCCATAGATCAGACCCGGCATGCCGGTACCACTATGCGAGGAGTCGGCAACAATCATGCCCACCTGCAGCGCCGTGCGGTCGGAGCTATAGCACCAAGCGTTAAACATGTCGCACGCGTTACCGCCAAAGTAACCAACGCCGGCGTTGCGGAAGACGTTGGAGACCCACGCCGCGCACCAGTTCTGGCCAGGCGAGGGCGTGGAGTAGCAAGCGTTGACGACGGCCTGCTGCTTGCCCGAGCCGGCATTCTGCTGCGGGGTACCGCCGGCATACGATCCGCCACCCGAGTTTGAACCACCCGAGTAGGAATTGTTCTTGTTCGCGGCAGCTGCGGCGGCGGCAGCCTTCTTGGCAGCCTCCTCGGCCTGAGCGGCAGCGAGAATCTCGGAATCGCGCTGGGCCATGAGCTCCTTGACATCGTCGGAGAGGCCGTTCAGAACCGTCTGGACCTCCTGCTGCTTGGCCTGCATGTCCTGCATCTGAGCAGTCTGCTGGTCCTTGAGCTTCTCCAAGTCGGCTTTTTGCGACTCGAGCTCGGACTTCTGTGTATCGAGCTCTTTCTGGATGGTCTGGATATCCTCGATGGCGTCGCGGTCGCTCTTGTTGATCTTCTCGACGTAATGCGCGTTGGCGACGAGCTCCTCAAACGAACCAGAAGCAAGCAGCAACGACAAGATGTTGGTGCCACCCGACTTGTAGCTTGCCGCCACGCGATCTGAAAGCTCGTTACGTTTCTTCTTGAGCTCCGACTTCTTGGTGTCGATCTGCTCCTGGGTGTCGTCAATCTGACCCTGAACGCCCTCGATGTCGTTGAGCGTCTGAGCGTTCTTGCTAGCGAGCGCCGCGTACTCGTTGGCGATGCTGTCAAGCTGGGCCTGAACCTCGTCGAGCTGGGCCTGGGCGGCACTCAGCTTGTCGGTGGTTTCCTGGCTGGCCTCGGCAGCATGGGCGCGGGCAGGCAGGCCAAAAAGAACTGCTGCAGAAGCGGCGCCGAACAGGGCCTTGAGGGCAGTGCGGCGCGAGAGCTCCCGAGTAAAGATGGAATCGCTATTTGGTGACATATGTACTCCGTTACATGTTTTGTTTATATGTCGCTCAGGACATACATATTACCGTACATCCGACGCATCCCAACGATTTCCACGAACGGCAGAAAACCGCACGGCCGGCGGCATGCGCACGGCCTGGAATTACCAAAAAACCGTTATGCATTCCCGTCCTATGAGTACGTTAACATCATTACTCTGCTTTTCATTGTGTCAAACAGTTGCACCGCACCTAGCTGCGCTATACTTCCCTCAAGAAGTGTTCCTGATTCGATAGGAGACTACATGTCCCAAGCACTCGACCCCAAAGACACCTGCGTCCTCGTTACCGGCGGTGCCGGCTTCATCGGTTCCCACACCGTCGTTCAGCTGCTCGAGAGCGGCTACCAGGTCGTCGTCGTCGATGACCTCTCCAACTCCAGCGCCGTCGCCATCGACCGCGTCAAGACCATCGTGGGCGACGAGGCCGCCAAGAACCTCACCTTCTACGAGGCCAACGTGCTCGACCGCGATGCGATGAACAAGATCTTCGATACCCACCAGATCGACCGCGTCATCCACTTCGCCGGCTTTAAGGCCGTCGGCGAATCGGTGAGCAAGCCCGTCGAGTACTACCACAACAATATCGAGAACACCCTGGTGCTCATTGACGTCATGCGCAACCATGGCTGCAAGTCCATCATCTTCTCGAGCTCCTCGACCGTCTACGGCGATCCGGACAATCCGCCTGTCACCGAGGAAGACCCCAAGAAGCCCGCGACCAACCCCTACGGTTGGACCAAGTGGATGATTGAGCAGATCCTCATGGATGTCCACACCGCCGACCCCGAGTGGGACGTCGTGCTGCTCCGTTACTTCAACCCCATCGGTGCCCATCCGTCAGGCCTGATCGGCGAGGACCCCAAGGGCATCCCCAACAACCTGGTTCCCTATGTCGCCCAGGTCGCTGTGGGCAAGCTCGAGGCCGTTCAGGTCTTTGGCAACGACTACCCCACCCCCGACGGCGCCGGCGTGCGCGACTACATCCACGTGTGCGACCTGGCATCTGGTCACGTTGCCGCCCTCAACTGGATGAACGGCAAAACCGGCGTCGAGATCTTTAACCTGGGCACCGGTACCGGCACCTCGGTGCTCGAGGTCGTCGCTGCCTTCTCCAAGGCGTGCGGCAAGGAGCTGCCCTACGTGATTCGCGAGCGCCGTGCCGGCGATATCGCCGCCAACTGGTGCGATGCCTCCAAGGCCGAGCGCATGATGGGATGGAAGGCCCAGTACGATATTGCGGACATGTGCCGCGACAGCTGGAATTGGCAGAGCCATAACCCCAACGGCTTCGCCGACGCCGAGTAGCAAAAACCTACAAACCGTTCTTGCCCCGATCTCACGATGTGAGATCGGGGCTTTTTTCATGGCGCGCAACCATTTACCAAAAACGTGGCAACTTTTTTATCTCACCTATACATGTTTAAACAACATGTTCTACAATAGGGACATCGACTCTAAAACTCGGGACGGGCTGTTCACCCATCTGCAGGCCGATCCCACAACAAGAAGGTTGGTGAGCACATCCATGGAGCGTGCAAGCGGTGTTCTCATGCCCATCTCGTCCCTGCCCGGACCGTACGGCATCGGCGGCTTTGGCTGGAATGCCTACGACTTTGTCGATTTCCTCGTCTCGTGCAAACAGCATTATTGGCAGATTCTGCCCCTTACGACGACGAGCTATGGCGACTCGCCCTATCAGTCGTTCTCGGCCCGTGCGGGCAACCCCAATTTCATCGACTTTGCCGAGCTTATCGAGGCCGGCTATCTGGAGCAGCGCGATATCGACGGTGTGTATCTGGGCTCCGATCCCAACAACGTTGACTATGGCGCGATTTTTAGCGGTCGCCGCCAGATTCTCGACCGTGCCGCCGAGCGCTTCGCCTCCAACAAGCCAGCCGATTTCGACGACTTTGTCCAGGCAAACGAAGACTGGCTCATTCCCTACTGCGAGTTCATGACCGTCAAAGAGGAGTGCGGACTCAAGGCCTTTTGGGAGTGGCCTGCAGAGCTGCGCACCCGCGGCGAAGCATCCGCCAAGGTCTGCGCCGCCCATCCCGCGCGCATGCTCTATCACCAGATGACGCAGTATTTCTTCGACCGCCAGTGGAGCCGCCTCAAGGCCTATGCCAACGAGCGCGATATCCTGATCATCGGCGATTTGCCCATCTACGTCTCGCGTGATTCCGTCGAAATGTGGGCAAGCCCCGAGCTCTTTAAAATCGACGCCGCCGGCAACCCCGTCAGTGTCGCCGGCACACCGCCCGATCAGTTCTCCGCCACCGGCCAGTACTGGGGCAATCCCATCTATGACTGGGATGCCATGGAAGCAGACGGCTTCTCCTGGTGGGAAGGCCGCATCCGCGCCGCACTCAACATGTACGACGTTATCCGTCTGGACCACTTCCGTGGCTTCGAGGCCTACTGGGAGGTGCCGTTCTCCTCGCCCGACTCGTCCTACGGTTCGTGGACACAGGGTCCCGGCCTCAAGCTCTTCAAGACGCTCGAGGAAAAGCTCGGCACGCTGCCTATTATCGCCGAGGACCTGGGCTTCCTTACCCCCGGCGTTATCGATATGCGCGACACCTCGGGCTTCCCCGGCATGAAGATCTTGCAGTTTGCCTTTGAGGGCACCAACTCGTATTACCTGCCGCATAACTATATCGCCAATACCGTCGCCTATGTGGGCACGCACGACAACGAGACGGCGCGCGGTTGGTTCGAGGGTACGGCCACTCCGCGTCAGCGCGAGCAGGCAGCCCTGTACACCCACCAGCAGGCAGGCGAGTCCATAGCCGACGCGCTCAACCGAACCATCGCCGCCAGCGTAAGCGATACCTGCATCTACACCATGCAGGACCTGCTTAACCTGGGCAACGAGGCGCGTATCAACACCCCCGCCACCCTAGGCGGCAACTGGGCCTGGCGCATGCTCGATGGTGCCATCACCCGCGAGCTCGAGCACAAGCTTACCGACTGGACCGAGACCTACTTCCGTATCCCGTCGGAAGCAGAAATCGAGCTTCCCCAATAGGAGCCACCGCGCCCGAACCCACCACACCGTGCGGACGCGCTTGCTTACCCGCGCGAGGCCACCCCAATCCCCTCGCGCGGGCTTCTTATGAATTGCAGACATGTAATCAACCCATTACAGGAGGAAACATGCCCCGTATCGATCTCGCAGAACTTGCCGAGCAGTCTTTTGGCATCTCGCTCGAGCAGCTCGATGACCGTCGCATTTACAAACTGCTTGTTAAGCTCGTGCAGAAGCGCTCAGCCGCCTGCCCGCTCAACAATGGCAAGAAAAAGCTTTATTACATCTCCGCCGAATTCTTGATCGGCAAGCTGCTCATCAACAACATGATCGACCTCGGTATCTATAGCGAGGTTAAGGACCAGCTCACCGCCGCGGGCCACGACCTCAATAAGATTGAGGAGTTTGAGGTCGAGCCGTCGCTCGGCAACGGTGGTCTGGGCCGCCTGGCCGCGTGCTTCCTGGATTCCATCGCCACGCTGGGCCTGACCGGCGACGGCGTGGGCCTCAACTACCACTACGGCCTGTTCCGTCAGCGCTTTGTCGACAATCAGCAGAAGGCCGTTCCCGACGAATGGCTCGGGGAGCAGGATATCCTGATCGATGACGACCGCATCTACACTGTTGAGTTCGGCGACTTTGCCGTTACCTCCAAGCTCGTCAACATCGACGTGCCTGGCTACGGCCAGCCCGCCAAGAACCGCCTGCGCCTGTTCGACCTGGCAAGCGTCGACGACGGTCTGGTACCCGGCAGCTCCATCGACTTCGACAAGACCGAGATCGCCAAGAACCTCACTTTGTTCCTCTACCCTGACGATTCCGACGAGCAGGGCCGCCTGCTTCGCATCTACCAGGAATACTTCATGGTGAGCAACGCCGCCCAGCTTCTGATCGACGAGGCCATCGAGCGCGGCAGCAACCTGCACGATCTGGCCGACTACGCCGTGGTCCAGATTAACGACACGCACCCCACCATGGTCATCCCCGAGCTCATTCGCTTGCTCACCACCAAGCACGACATCGAGTTTGACGAGGCCGTGACCATCGTACGCTCCATGGTCGCCTACACTAACCACACGATTCTTGCCGAGGCGCTCGAAAAGTGGCCGCTCACCAGCCTGCAGAAGGTCTCCCCTGCCATCGCCGACATTATCGTCAAGCTCGATGAGATCGCAAAGGCCGAGCACGACGACCCGCGCGTTGCCATCATCGACGAATACGACACCGTCCACATGGCCCACATGGACATCCACTTTGGCTTCTCCATCAACGGCGTCGCCGCACTCCACACCAAAATCCTGGAGGACACCGAGCTTCATCCGTTCTACGAAATCTACCCCGAGAAGTTCTCCAACAAGACCAACGGCATCACCTTCCGCCGCTGGATCCAGGGAGCCAACCCCGCGCTCGCCAGCCTACTCGACGATGTGATCGGTACCGATTGGCGCAGCACCGGCGACTTGAGCAAGCTCGCCGACTTCGCCGACGATAAGAGTATTCTTGAGCGCCTGGCCGCCACCAAGGCCAAGGCAAAGACCATCATGCGCCAGTTCATGGCGCTCGAGCAGGGTGTGACGATCCCCTCCAACGCCATCATCGATGTTCAGGTCAAGCGTATCCACGAGTACAAGCGCCAGCAGATGCTCGCGCTCTACATCATCTGGAAGTACCTCGACATCAAGAACGGTAACAGACCTAAGCACCCCGTCACCATCATCTTTGGCGGCAAGGCGGCGCCTGCCTACACTATCGCCCAGGACATCATCCATCTGATCCTGACGCTTTCCCAGTGGATTGCCAACGACCCCGACGTGGCTCCCTACCTGCAGGTCGTCATGATCGAGAACTACAACGTCACCGCCGCCGAGCGCGTGATTCCCGCTGCCGACATCTCCGAACAGATCAGCCTGGCCTCCAAGGAGGCGAGCGGCACTTCTAACATGAAGTTCATGCTCAACGGCGCTTTGACCCTGTGCACGCTCGACGGTGCCAACGTGGAGATTGCCGAGCTCGTGGGCGACGAGAACATCTACACCTTTGGTGCCTCGTCCAAACAGGTCGAGCGGCTCTACGCCGACGGCACCTACAACGCCGGTGCGCTCTACTGCAAGCCCGGCATTAAACTGCTGGTGGACTTCATCACCAACCCGGCCTTTATGGCGACCGGCAACGTCGAGCGCCTGCAGCGCCTGCACGACGACATTAAGGGCAAGGACTGGTTTATGGCCCTGCTCGACATTGAGGAGTACATCCAGACCAAAGAGCGCGTGCTAGCCGACTACGAGGACCAGGACGCTTGGATGCGCAAGGCGCTGATCAACATCGCCAACGCCGGCACTTTCTCTTCCGACCGCACAATCTCCCAGTACAACGACGAGATCTGGCACCTGAGCTAATTCGATTCCCTTACCCATCCTCTTGAAAGCGGAGTCGCGGCAACGCGGCTCCGTTTTTTTGTGTCCCTGTGTTGCCCGTGGCCTGCCTCGACCAAACAATCTCGGTCTGTAACATCTAGCCGGCAAAATTGAGTCTACCTGTTACAGATCGAGATGAAAGGACAGGCAGCTCGACGTTGTCTCAATCTGTAACAGGTAGACCCAATTTGGCCCTCCTCCTGTTACAGATTGAGACAAACTGACAGACGAACGGTCCCAACACAAAGAAAGGCTCCCCTCTCGCCCAGTGGACGGGAGGGGAGCCTTATATGTGACCGCGGCAAAAGGATGGCAATACCGCAGTCGCCCAAAGGGAGGGCCTGGATGCACCGGGCCTAGATAAGGTTCTTGCCAGACACCTTATCGAAGAGATGGGTCGCGTTCTTCTCGAACTTGAACCAGATGGAGTCGCCCGCCTTGAGCGCACCCTTGGCCTCAAGGTCGACAACGGGAATGATCAGGACGAACTGGCCATCGGGAGCGGTCACGTGGACATGCTCGGTCGAACCCATGAGCTCGGTCACCTCGACGGTACCCTGGAGCGCACCCTCCTCGCCCTTGTCGGCAAGCAGAATCTGCTCGGGGCGCACGCCGGCCGTAATCTCCTTCACGTCGCCGCCGTCCCAGTTGAGAGCAAGCTGAGAGCAGGTCTCGGGGGCGAGCGCCACGTTCATATCCTCGGTCTTGACGGTGAAGCCGTTGCCCGAGCGCACCAGCTGGGCATCGAAGAAGTTCATCTGCGGCACGCCGATAAAGCCGGCAACGAAGATGTTCGCGGGATGGTTGAAGACCTCCTGCGGGGTGGCGATCTGCTGGACGACGCCGTCCTTCATGACCACAATGCGATCGCCGAGGGTCATGGCCTCGGTCTGGTCGTGGGTGACGTAGATGAACGTGCCCTTGATCTCGTGGCGCAGCTTGATGAGCTCGGCACGCATCTGGTTACGCAGCTTGGCGTCCAGGTTGGACAGCGGCTCGTCCATCAGGAAGACCTTAGGATCACGCACGATGGCGCGGCCGATAGCGACACGCTGACGCTGGCCGCCCGAAAGCGCCTTGGGCTTACGGTCGAGGTACTCGGTGATACCCAAGATCTCGGCAGCAGAGCGAACCTTACGGTCGATCTCGTCCTTGGGGACCTTCTTGAGCTCAAGCGTAAACGCCATGTTCTCGTACACCGTCATGTTGGGGTACAGAGCGTAGCTCTGGAACACCATGGCGATGTCGCGGTCCTTGGGCGCCACGTCGTTGACCCGCTTGCCGTCGATGAACACGTCGCCCGAGGTGATGTCCTCCAGGCCGGCGATCATGCGCATCGTCGTGGACTTACCGCAGCCAGACGGGCCAACGAGGACGACGAACTCCTGGTCGTGAACGGTGAGGTTAAAGTCCTCAACAGCGAGCACGCCATCCTCGGTAACCTTGAGGTTGTGCTTCTTCTCCTCGGTCTTCTTCTTTTTGCCAAAGAAGCCCTTCTTTTTGGACTCGGTGTTGGGATACACCTTCTGAACATGTTTGAGAACGATCTCGGCCATGTCTTTACCTTTCGATATGCGGCACCATGTTGAGGGCGCCGCAGAAACTTGCAAAACAGTTACGGCATCAGCCCTTGACGGCACCTGCCACCACGCCGTCGATGATGTACTTCTGACAGAGGATGTACATGACGACGATGGGGACAACGACCATCATGATGCAAGCCATCATGGGGCCGAGCTCGACGTGGCCGTAGCCGCCGCGGAAGTACTGGATCAAGATAGGAATGGTCTTGTACTTGGTGGAGTCGAGCGTAAGGTAGGGCAGCAGGTAGTCGTTCCAGACCCACATGGTCTCGAGAATGCCGACCGAAAGATAGGTGGGCTTCATGATGGGAAGGACGATCTTAAAGAACACCTGGACCGGGTTGCAGCCGTCGATCATGGCCGCCTCCTCGATCTCGAGTGGGATGTTCTTTACAAAGCCGGCGAACATAAAGACCGCCAGGCCCGCGCCAAAGCCGAGGTAGATAAAGCAGATGTTGAACGGCGTGTTGAAGCCGATGCGGTCCGCCAAATTGGACAGCGTGAACATGAGCATCTGGAAGGGCACGACCATCGAGAAGACGAACAGGTAATAGAAGAAGTTCGAGATCTTGCTGTTGACGCGCACTACGTACCAAGCACACATGGAGCAGCACACCAGAATCAGCACGACCGACGTGACCGTGATGATGAGCGAGTACATAAATGCCGAGGCAAAGCCCTGCTCGTTAAGGGCATGCATGTAGTTTGCGAGGCCGTTGAACGTCTCGGGCGTGAGCAGATCGAATGCCGTGGTGGTGCTGATTGCAGTTGCCTTTTTAAAGGAATTGAGCGCGATCATGAACACGGGGTAGATCCACGCGAGCGACAGGATCGTAAAGAAAATCGAGAGCGCGCGGTTAATAGCCTTATCGCGTTTCATTACTGCTGCACCTCCTTGGACCTCGTGGCCTTAAGCTGGATCATGGAGATGGCCACGACCAGGATGCAGAAGATAACCGCCTTGGCCTGACCAATGCCCTGCCATGCGATACCGGCACGCGAATAGAACGTGTTGTAGATGTTCAGGGCGAGCATCTCGGTGGAGTGCGCGGGGGCGCCGCCGGTAAGGGCGAGGTTCTGGTCGAACAGCTTAAAGCCGTTGGTGATGGACAGGAACAGGCAGATGGTGATGGTCGGCATCAGGTTAGGGATCTTAACCTTCCAAAACGTCTGCCATGCCGTAGCGCCGTCGACCTTGGCGGCCTCGATGTAGCCGGACGGAATGGACTGCAGACCAGCGATGTAGATGATCATCATGTAGCCGACCTGCTGCCACAGGGTCAGGATGATAAGGCCCCAGAAGCCAGCAGCAGAGTTAAGGGCAATGAGCTGGGCGCCCACGTTGGAGAGTAGGCAGTTGATCAGAATCTGCCAGATGTAGCCCAGCACGATGCCGCCGATCAGATTAGGCATAAAGAAGATCGTACGGAAGATATTGGTGCCCTTGAGCGCTTTGCGGGTGAGCGCCTGCGCAATGGCGAGGGCGATCACGTTGATGAGCACCGTCGACAGGAAGGCAAACGCCACGGTAAAGAAGAACGACGTGGCAAACTGCGGATCGGACAGTGCGCGCACGTAGTTCTCGATACCGACAAAGTGCGTATTGTTGATGGTAATAAACTGGCAGAACGAGAGATAGAAGCCCTGGATAAAGGGGATCACGAACCCGATCATAAACGCCAGGCACGTGGGCAGCATAAAGAGCGGCCACCAGCGCTTGAGTGCTTTGCCCATAGAAGGGTCCTTTCAATATGCAGGGGGCGGGCAAACCAACGTCTGCCCGCCCCCTGTCGCTAATCAGATAGCTTGGGCAGCAACTACTTACTCGGAAGCAGCCTTCTCGGTCTTCCAGCCATCGACGAAGGCGTTCTTGACGCCGTCCCACTTGCTGTTGTCGGCAGCATAGGCGATCAGAGCCTGCTTGAGGTTCTTCTTCCACTCCTCAGAGGGGATGTAGACGAAGTCCCAAGCGACGGTCTTCTTGCCGTCCTTGGCCATGGCGACGGCCTGCTGCGAGAAGACATTGGTGGTTTCCTTGGCGCTCTTGAACGGGGCAGTCAGACCCATCTTGTCAGCGATGATGCTGGTGGCGGTGTCAGAAGTGACGCACCAATACATGAAGTCCTCGGTGGCCTTCTGGGCATCCTCGGAAGCCTGGGAGCTGACGCACCAGTAGTTCTCGCCGCCGGAGCACAGGCCCTGGTTCTCCTCGCCGTCGACACCGATGTAGATGGGCATCATGCCAATCTGATCGTCGGTCATGCCGGCCTTGACGAGGTCAGAGTAGGCCCAGGAGCCGTTCTGATAGAAGACGGCCTTGCCGGTTGCGAACTCGTTGGTGGCGTCGTCGCCGGTCTTGGAGGCAAGCTGCGAAGGATCGCAGGTGGAGTCGGTGATGTACAGGTCGAAAATCTGCTTGAAGTTGTCGAGATACTCGCCCTTGATCTCGTCGTCCTCCTGGTTGTGCTCCTTCTCGAACTCGTAGTAGAGCGGGAGGTTGGCGAGGTGGGTGGTGTAGCGCCAGCTGGAGGAGTCATCCATGCCAGCAGAAGTGAAGGCACCCTCAATGCCAAGCTCGTCCTTGCGGGCCTGGATGTCGTCGGCACAAGCCTTCAGCTTGTCGAAGGAGTTGATGTCCTCGGCCTTGTAGCCAGCCTTCTCGAGCAGCTGCTTGTTGTAGATGATGCCGTAGCTCTCCTGGACCCAGTCGATACCCAGATCCTTGCCATCGGACTGCAGAGCCAGGGAGTCGTCAATGAGCTCACCGCGGAGCTTGGTATCGGACAGGTCGGCGCAGTAATCCTTCCAGTTCTTAAGGCCGGTGGGGCCGTTGACCTGGAACAGGGTCGGAGCGGAGCTCTTGGACATCTCGGACTTGAGCTTCTCCTCGTAGGTGTTGGAGGCAGCGGTCACGATCTTGACCTCGACGCCCTTCTCCTTCTTATAGGCCTTGGCGATCTCCTTCCACTCCTTGTCGACCTCGGGCTTGAATTGGAGGAAGTAGACCTCGGCAGCGTCACCAGAAGCAGAGGAGCCGGAGCCGGCAGAACCACCGCAGCCCACGAGACCCAGACCAAGAACCGCAGCCGCGGAACCAGCAAAGCCCAGGAACTGCCTTCTGCTCATTTCGTTCTTCATTACAATCCACCCTTTCACACCGTGGCGGCACCCTTTGCCGCCGCCTTCGGAGATTGGCTCGGGGACTTTGCCCCTTTTGCTGATTTGTACGATACGCTATTTGGCTAGTTGTTTGAACAAGTATTACTAGAGCGGTAGAAAAACTTCGGTGAACGGTAATTTCAACTTGATACTTGACAAGTTTTGTATAAACAATTATTTGTTATCGAATGCAGAGAAAACGCCCGGTCAAGCCGATGCGTCGTCGGTTTGACCGGGCGTTTTCTCTTTGAGGGCATGAGTCTCGTCAGGCTGCGAGCTAGCCGGCTATCGCTTGGAATTGACGCGGTAATGGAAGATCTCGGGGTGTGTGCGAGTGTGCGTCACCTCAAACAAGATGCCATCCGAGGTGTACGACTGACTCTCCATGACGGCAACGCAGTTGTATTTGCCGAGGTCAAGATAGCTGCTGTCCTCATCGTTGGCAAGCTCGACGCTCACTGTACGGCGACTCGCCATCACCTTGACGCCGCGTTTGTGCTCCAGATAGTCGTAAATTGACTTTGCGGCGATCTCGGGCGTCAGACCCTTGGCGATCGACTCCAAAAAGTAACCATGGTCTACTTGGCGCGCATTGCCGTTAAGGCTTCGGACACGCACCACGCGAATCAACTCCTCGCCCACCTTAAAGCCCAGGTGACGAGAGAGTTGCTCGGTGCAAACCAGATGTTCGAAAGACTTAACGTCCGTCGATGCAACGGCATTGTTGCGCTTTGCAAACTCGCCAAACGACTCAACCTCTTCGAGTGCGCCCAACATGTCGGTTTCGCCCTTAAGCCAAATAACGCGCACGCCCTTGCCGTGTATGGGCTGCACAAACATCCCGTCGGCCAGCATACCCAAGGCGCGACGGACGGTATTGCGAGTGCATCCGAACTCCGCGGTCAGCTCGGCTTCGGTTGGCAGCATCTCCTGAAACGCATAGGTCCCATTAATGATGCGCGAGCGTATTTCTCGGTAGATTCCTTCGTATATCGCTTTTGGCATTGTTTCACCTCTACATTATTCATTTCCGGCTAGGCACGATAG
Organism: uncultured Collinsella sp.; assembly: GCA_900541195.1. Taxonomy (GTDB): domain Bacteria; phylum Actinomycetota; class Coriobacteriia; order Coriobacteriales; family Coriobacteriaceae; genus Collinsella. Next base: position 18,530 of record UQIY01000029.1, read on the forward strand.
CATTTCTTAAAGTTGTTTAAACCGAATATCGGTAAAGCGACAGGATTTAACCGTTGACGGTTTCTGTCATGCCCAAATCGGTTTCGCTCAAAACTGCCGGTACGACAATCGTCTGGTCCTCTACAATGAATCCATTGTTTAAACGTTTCCCCACGCGCAACGCGCCTCGATATTCGGAAGGCAGAACATGCTGCAAAAAATCCAACGCTTTGGCGGGGCAATGTTCGCGCCCGCCATGCTGTTTTCTATATCAGGCCTCATGGTCGGCGTCTCCGCTCTCGCAACGACTGCGGACATCGTCGGCGATCTCGCCGTATACGGAACCCCTTGGTACGTTTTTTGGACCATCATCCAGCGCGGCTCGTGGACGGTCTTTAAACGCCTCCCGCTCCTTTTTGCCGTAGCGCTGCCCATCGGTCTTGCCCAAAAACAACCGGCTCGTTGCTGTCTCGAGGCTCTCGTCGCCTATTTTGTCTACTGCTTCTTTTTGAGCGAGATCATTAAGCTGAGCGGAGACAACCTTGGACTTGAGTACCCGTCATCTTTGACCTCCGCCAGCGGTATCACCGTCATCGACAGCATCAGGACGCTCGACACCGGCATTATCGGCCCGCTGGCGGTATCGGCAACCGTCGTCGCCATCCATGACCGCTTCTACGATGCCAAAATTCCCGATTGGCTCGGCACCTTCTCGGGCTCCTCGCTGGTCTACCTCATCAGCTTTTTTGCCGTGTTTGCCCTTGCCGCTATCTCGGCCGCCATCGTGCCCTACGTATACGATGTAACTGATACGCTGCGTCACGCGCTTGCAGGCGTCGGTCCCTTTGGCGTGGGCATCTTTGTCTTTTTAGAACGAGCACTCGAGCCCTTTGGCCTGCACCACCTGCTCTACATGCCGATCTACTACGACAACCTGGTCATTAACGACGGCATCTACGCCACGTGGAGCAGTTTGCTCCCCATCCTCTCCCATAGCACGCGCCCCCTTAATGAACTTGCGCCGTGGGCCGGTTTTACCGCCACCGGCTGGGTCAAGCTCTTTGGCCTTCCTGCCATCGCAGCTGCGTTCTACTCCACCGCAAAACCCGAGCGCCGCGCCGGCCTCAGGGTCATCCTTGTTCCCGCCATCATCGCCTCGGTGGTTTGCGGCGTTACCGAGCCACTCGAGTTTCTCTTTATGTTCACCCACCCCGGGCTCTTTTTTCTCTACGCCGTCTTATCGTCTTGCCTTGCCACAACCATGAATCTCTTTGGCATCGTCGGCATCTTCTCGGGCGGCCTCATGGAGATGGCAGCCTTCAACTTTATTCCGCTCATGCGCATGCATGCCGGTGCCTATCTTTTGGCGCTCGGTATCGGCCTTGCCTTTAGCCTCATCTTTTTTGTGAGTTTTCGAGCACTCATCTTGATCTATGACCTTAAGACGCCGGGCCGCGAGGATCATGTCGCCAATCGCGCGGCAATCGATCATTTAACGGGAAGCGGCTTTGCCAAAGAGCAATCTCCCAATGACGAGGTCAATAGTCAATCCGATCAAGATCACGTCCTCGCTGAGCGGGTAATTCAGCTTTTAGGTGGCGTTGGCAATATTGCGGGCGCAACCAACTGCGCCACGCGCCTGCGCGTCGAAGTCGCAGACCCTTCCATCGTTGCAGATAACGCGTCATTTGTCGCGGCGGGCGCCAAAGGCCTCATCATTACGGGCAAGACCGCCCAGGTGGTCATCGGCATCTCCGTTCCCCGCGTTAAAGAGCATTTTGACCAGATCATGGGCCTCGAGCCGGGATTTGTGCCCACCGCCTCGGCCTCCCCTGTCGCCAGCCCAACCCACAAGCACGGCGATATCTGCTTCTTCGACATTGACGGCACGCTCGCGTGGCAAGACCCTCGAGTGGCACAAGAGCTTCCCGAGAGCGAGCGAGACCTGTCCCCCTATCCCAACGAGGCGGTCTCGCAGGCCATCCGCGATTTCGTTGCAAATGGCAACATGGCCTTTATCTGCACAGGGCGCACCCTCAGCTGCATCCACCCCAAACTTCTTGAGCTGCCCTGGACCGGCATCGTCTGTCTTGCGGGCGGTTACGCCGAGATCAACGGACACGCAATTCGCGATCTGTCGATGACGCCCAGCATGCTGCAGCATCTTGCCCCCTATCTTGAGCAGTCGGGCGAGGTCATCCGCTTTGAGGGCCTCAACGGCGTCGTGCGCATGAGTGCCGATGCCCCCGATGCTCCCGGATACGCGCGCACCCTGGGCGACGCAGTCACGCAGCTGCAACATTACAGTGTCTACAAGATCTTGATGTCTACATCGCTCGCCAACCACATCGCTCAAGATAAGGCACTTGAGCCGCTGCTGTGCTTTAACGAGCTCGAACTCGAGGTAACCGAAATCTCGCCCCGCGAATGCACGAAGCGCGGGGGCATCCAGTCTGTACTCGACGCCCTCGATCCCCACCACGGAACCGTGTACGGCATCGGCGACGCCAGCAATGACGTCTCGCTGATGAACGCCGTCGATGTCGGCATTGCGATGGGCAACGCACCGGACTATCTCAAGGATAAGGCCGATTACGTGACCGACACCGTCGATCACGACGGCGTCGTTGCGGCGCTCGAGCATTTTAGGCTGATTTAGGCACGCTCCATCAAACGCACGCCCGTTGTCCTAAATCGCCAAAACTGCCGCGCCAAACGCCCTGATGTGGCAATATGTTGTCTGCATATTGCATCAATGCAACCTCAGAAAGAATGCGAGAACCCGTGTCCAGTCCGTTTACCAGCTTTTTAGCCCAGCACTTTGACCAGATTAACGACTATCTGGCCACGTTCTTTGACGGACAGGCGACCTCTGCCGATATCGAGCGCTACCTGTATGCGCCGCTCTCGGCTTTTACGGCCAACGCCGGCAAGCGCCACCGCCCGCTTATCTGTATGCTCGCCGCAACCGCAGTGGGCGGTAGCTTTGAGAGCGCCCGCAGCGCCGCGGCAGCCATCGAGCATTTCCAGTCGGGCGCGCTGATCCACGACGACATCGCCGACAACGGACAGCTTCGTCGAGGCAAGCCCTGCATGCACCTTACCGAGGGCACGGGTCTTGCCATCAATTGTGGCGACCTGGCGCTCACCATGGTCACCAAGACGGTTCTCGACGACCCTACGCTGGAGTCCGACGTGAAGCTGCGCGTGCTCCACGAGCTTACCGAGATGATCGTCCGCACCATTGAGGGTCAAGCACTCGACCTGGGTTGGGTCCGTGACGGGCGCTTTGATATCTCGGTTGATGACTACCTGGACATGGCAACGCACAAGACCGCGTTTTACAGCGGAGCCACGCCGCTTGCCGCCGGAGCCATTATCGGCGGCGGCAGCGATGAGCAAATCGAAGCGCTGCGCGCCTTTGGCCTGCACACGGGCCTTGCCTTTCAGATCCAGGACGACCTGCTCAACCTTGTCGGCACTAAGGAAGCCGCCAACAAGGACTTCCGCACCGACATCACCGAGGGCAAGCGCACACTTGTCGCCGTACACGCCCTCTCTGATGAGCGCCACCACGACGAGGTCGAGGCGATTCTTTCCTCGGGCACCGATGATCCCGCGCAGCTCGCACGCGCCGTGGAGATCTTCCAGGAGACCGGCTCTATCGATTACGCCCACACTTCCGCGCTCGACCTGACCGCTAAGGCCAAAGCGGCCATCGAGAACGTTGAGCTTGATCCGCACGCACGCGAGCTGTTCCTCTCCATGGCAGATTTCTTTGTGGAGCGCCTTAACTAACGGGGGTTATAAAACCTGTCAGCAGCGTATTTAGGCACAACTTGCTACACTGTTGAATGCATGTTTATGCATCCCTTTGCGTTGTCTATCCGACAGACGCTCAAATAGTACGAATGGTACGCCGAAAGGGGTTCGTTCATGGAACCTATTACAACGGGCATGCAAGGAGCAGCCGTCGAGGACGTGCAGTCTCGTCTCCTGCAGCTCGGCTACACGATTGATGCCGCCGAAGTCACCGACAAGTACTTTGGAGCCACCACTGAGCAGGCCGTCAGCACCTTCAGACTCGACAGCGGCCTTGCTGCCGGTCATGCCGTCGATATCCCCTGTTGGAGCGCCCTTGTAGACGCTTCGTATAAGCTGGGCGACCGCACCCTCTATCTGCGCATGCCCAATTTCCATGGCGCCGATGTGCAGGCCCTGCAGCGCGCTCTCAACGTTTTGGGCTTTGCCTGTGGCGAAGACGACGGCTACTTTGGCCCGCATACCGAGGCCGCCCTGCAGCAGTTCCAGGAAAATGTCGGCCTGTTTGCCGACGGCATGGCCTTCCAGGACACCTACGCCTACATCAACCGCCTGCACCATGTGTGGGAGGGCAAGCCCTCGGTCACCGAAGCCGAGTCCCGTATCGGTTTTGCTCGCGCCGCCAACGTGCTCGAGCGCTTCCAGATCGCCGTTATCGGCGAGGACCCCATCGCACGCAGCGTTGCGTCGCGCATGTGGAATATCGCCACGGCAACGACCGACAACAGCGGCATGATGCTCTGCGACTCCGAGGTCCCAACCGACGTCGACCTGGTGCTCGAGATCGCAAGCGACGAGCTGCCCGCCGACGCCGCACCGCGCGCCACGATTGCCCTCGCCGAGTGCCACAACCTGGCCCAGCGCATCCGCACTGCCAATGTCGCCGCGCAGCAGAAGCCGGCTCGCATTCGCATTGAGCTCACGGGCATGACGCGCTACAACGGCACCTTCACGGCCAGCGACGCGCAGACACTCGCCGTACGCCTGCTCGATGGCGTTTGCGATGCCCTCGCAGATTAGGTAAACTAAACGAGTTGCTTTTGGGCAACACCACACATTGGGACGTAGTTCAACGGTAGAACTCCGGTTTTTGGTGCCGGCTGTTGGGGGTTCGAATCCCTCCGTCCCAGCCATTAAAATTGAGCGCCCTGAGTCCATAACGGCCCAGGGCGCTTTCTTGTGGGCAAGCGGAGGGATTCGAACCCGCAAGGAATCTACCTATATAAGACAGACGCCCCAGGCCCATAACGACCAAGAGCGCCTTGCATCTAGAATTATCAGCCCTGTTCCGAAAAGCGAGCCGCATGCAACAACCAAGTAACCACAGGCCCCGGGAGAGCGGGGACACCGGCTTAGGTTTATCGCGAGTTCCGCACGAACAGGAGGCCACTTAATGTGGCCTCCGTCGTGAGCAGGACTGTAGAGCAGGAAACCTAAGCCGGTGTCCCCGCTCTCCCGGGGCCGGCGGAATCTAGTTGTTCAGCATGCGGTCGAAGCTTCCCGAGTCGCCATCCCGATAGTCTGCGGTCATCAGGATCTCCTGCGGAATGCGCCCACCTTCACGTAGCACGTTGCGGAACTGTACGCGCGTAACCATGGGCAGATCCTTGATCGTCGCTGCCAGGTTCTGCGGCACGCCCTGGTTGGCAGCCGCGGGCTCGCACTCGCCGCCGGCCTTCACGCGACGCTTATGCTCGGCGAGCATGGCGCGGTACATGCCGGCATGCAGGCGAATCTCAACCACATTGGCATTGCGAGCCTGTTCGACGATGCGCGCGCCCTCGCGATCGATATCGCCCACGTAGTAGACGTAGTTAAAGCGATAGCCAATCTCGGCCAGATAATCATCCAGTGCGTGCGAGACGCTCGCCTTGCAGCCGCCGCCAAAAATCACGCCGCCCACCTTGGTACCAAAGAGCTTGGCATGTTTGCGTCCGCGCAGGAGCTTGACGATCTCGTCGTAGGTATCCAGGTTCTCGACCATAATGAACGGCTTGTCGGCACCCAGCGTAAAGAAGCCCGTAAAGTGCACGGGGCGATTGGGGGCGACCTTGATCGCCTGCATGCTGATGCCCTTTTCGGTCATACGTCTGATCAGGCGCTCACCGTGCTTGCCGTCAAAAGCCTTCTCGTCGTTAAAGATCTGGTAGGCACGCTGGCGGCGCGAGGCGACCGGCGTATCGGCACCTCGGTTCTGCTCGATCCAAGCCTGGATGATTGCGATTTCCTCGGCAATCTTGCGGTTGGACATCTCGTTGTGCTGAGTGCGCTGCGGAGCCTTTTTGCCGTCCTTGCCCTCGACCTTAACAATTTGAGTCTGCTGCTCCTTAATCTTGGAGAGCGCCAGTGGCGTGGGAACGACCTTGAACAGCTGCCTTCCCAGGACACGGGCCAGAGCAAACGCCGAAACCTCGCCATGAGCGGGCGGCTCAGGCTGCTGGGCGGCCGCATCGTTTGCAGTCGGTTTGGGCTGCGCCTGGGATTTGCGCTTGGAATTCGCCTGAGCTTTGCGCTCTTGCTTTGGCGTGGACGTGCTCTTTTGCGAACGTTCGGGCTTGTCCCCCTTCGCCGGCTGGCGCTTGGGCTGCTCCCCCGGGGTCTCAACCTTCGCATCCTTGTTTTGCGTCGCTGCCTTCTCGGCCATAGTCTCGGCATTTGAGCCACGGCCGCCACGGTGACGACGGCGGCGAGGCTTGCTCGAAGCGCTCTCCCCCACCTGCTTATCAACGGACTGTTGAGCTTTAACCTCGGTGTCAGCCGCAGGCTGCGACTCGGAAGGCTGCTGCTCGCGAGCCGCCGACTCAACGGTTTTCTCGGTCTGGTCGGCCTTATCGGCCTGAGCGGTCGAAGCCGGCTCGCCCTTCTCCTGACGCCTTACGGGATACGCGCGCCCCGCAAAGCCGCGACCGGGACGACACGAACCCGGAGCCCCCTTGGCAGACTCCTCAACATCGTCTGCAACCTCGGAAGGCTCTTCAGCCTCATGCGCGACATCCTGCTGCGCAGCCTTAAAGTGAGCACCGCGACGACGCTTGGGCTCTTGGGCCTCCACGGGCTTTTGCTCCTTCGTGGGCTTCTGCGGCTCGGCAGCAACCTCGGTCTCAACAGCCTTGATATCGAGCTCATCCTTTTGAGCCACGGCGCGACGGAAGCGCTCCTGCTGGGCACGGCGCTGAGCATCGCGCTTGCCGCCCCCGCCAAAACCGCCGCGGCCGGCCTTGGCCGTAAAGGCGCGAACGACGCTCTCGTCAAGCAGTTCGTCGGTATCGACATGCTCTCGCGGAGCTGTTTTCACCGAAGCGGGCGCCTCGACAACGTCCTCGACGGCCTCCTCGGCAGCCTCGGCAAGCTGCTCCTGGACATCGCGAATCTCGGCATGAATGGTATAGAACGCCGGCCGCCCGTTAATACCGCTGCCCTCGATCTTGGTGACGATCTTTGCCGCGATGAGTTCGTCGCGCATCGCCTTGGTGTCGCATTCCTTATCGACGGAGCGGAAAATCTGCGCCAGCGCGCTCGACTTGATCTTGAGTGCCTTGCGGCAGAGCAGGTCGTAGGCAACCAGCTTGGCGCGCTCGGCAGAAAGCGACGTCTGGCTGCTCAGACGCTCAGCCAGGGCATCGACATTATTTTGGTTATCGGAATATACCGTCTTGGCCACGGGGCCCCTTTCATATGTACACATATACGTTTATATGGTACAACGCACGCCCTTATCCACGCAAAACATCTGCGAGAACACTCGGGCGTCGCCCGCTTTTGCATGAAAAAAGACCGAGCCCGCGCAGCCGCGGACCCGGTCTTATCGAGTCATATAGATGTGACGCTCAACTCGTCAGGCCGATTAGGCCTTGGCAGCCTCGGCGTCGGCGGGAGCCTCGGCGGCAGCGGCGCGGCCGTACTCGGCCTTGCCCATCTCGGACCACTCGGGCTCCTCGTCGGGCATGGAGCCGGCCTCCTTGCCGAAGAACTCCTTGAGGCAGTTGACGGCAACGATGAGGCCCAGGACCATCAGCAGGACGGCAAAGACGAGCTGCAGGCCCTTGGTGGCGGCGACGGAGACGGCAGCCGTGGTGGCGGTAGCCGGGATGGTACCGAAGAAGCCGTAGGCCTGGACGGCGGTCATGCAGCCCATGGCGCTCTGGACCAGCGAGGTGAAGGTGCAGCAGAGCAGGAAGACGACGGGCACGTAGAGCATCCAACCCTTGCGGCCGGTGCACTTGCAGAACACGGCGAGGGTGATCATGGTCATACCGCCGAGCAGCTGGTTGGAAGCACCAAAGAGCGGCCAGATGTTGGCATAGCCACCAAAAGCGAGGGCGAGACCAGGAAGCAGGGTGACAACCGTGGCGAACCAGGGGTTGCCGAGGACCTTCATGTAGCCGGCCTTGGACTCGATGGCCAGGGCGTCGTTGGTCTGGGCAAAGAACTCAGAGAACGAAGTGCGGGCGATGCGGGCGACGGCGTCGAGCGAGGTCAGGGCCAGAGCGGAGACGTTCATGGTCATGAAGACGGTAGCGAGCGTGCCGTCAACACCGAAGGCCTGCATACCGCGGGAGATGCCAGCGGCGAAGATCTGGAACGGGGTGGAAGCGACACCGGCGTTGAGGGCGCCCGTACCGGCGGTGTTCATATCGGAGAACATGATGCCGGCAACGATGATGGCAAGGATGCCGACGAAGGACTCGACGATCATTGCGCCGTAACCGACCTTGACGGCGTCCTGCTCCTTCTCGACCTGCTTGGAAGAGGTGCCGGAAGAAACGAGGCTGTGGAAACCGGAGAGAGCACCGCAAGCGACGGAGACGAACAGGACCGGGAACATCATGCCGGAGGCAGTGGAGAAGCCGGTGAAGACCGGAGCGGTGATAGTGGCCTGACCGTTGACGCCCAGGACGACGATGCCGAGAACAGCACAGACGATCATGACGATCATCATGATCGAAGTGAGGTAGTCACGCGGGGTCTTGAGCATCTGGATGGGCATAGCGCCAGCGAAGACTAGGTAGACCATGACGACGGCGAACCACTGGAACTTATCCAGGTAGACCGGGAACTGCATACCGACGGCGAACATGAGAACCATGAGGACCACGCCGGTGACGAACTCGGCAGCGCCGGTGAGGTTGAACTTCTTCTGGGCCCAACCAAAGGCGATAGCGACGAAGGTGAACAGGATGGAGATGGTACCAGCGCAGCCGGCGGCATAGGACTTGGTGAAGTCGATGGCACCGGTAGCAGCACCAGAAGCGTCAACGGCCGGGGTGAACATGAACGTCTTGCAGACCATGTCGGTGAAAGCGGCGATGACGATGATGCAGAACAGCCAGCAGAACAGCAGGAACAGGCGACGGCCGGTCTTGCCGATATACTTCTCGATGAGCTGAGCGAGTGACTTGCCGTTGTTCTTCATCGAAGCGTACAGGGCACCAAAGTCGTGGACGGCGCCAAAGAAGATGCCGCCGACGAGGACCCAGAGCACGACGGGCAGCCAGCCAAAGGCCATGGCGACGATCGTACCCGTGACAGGGCCAGCACCGCAGATCGAGCTGAACTGGTGCGAAAACGCAGTGAAGGCGGAGACGGGCGAGAAGCTGTTGCCGTCCTTCATGCGCTTGGCCGGCGTGAGGGCCTCTTTGTCAACGCCCCACTTGTTGGCCAGCCAGCGGCCGTAGCCCAGATAGCCGCAGGCGAGCACCGCCGCGGCCACAACCATGAGCAAAACTCCGTTCATTACATTTCCTCCTCTAAAAAGAACTTCCTAGACATAAAAAATGAGGGCCGTCGGTTGCGCTCGACGGCCCTCATCTTTATCAGCCGCCCGTTATCGTACGGGCTAGCTGTATGTGCTAACCCGCATCAGATAATTACTACGCTGATAATGTTTAGCTGATGCGTGAACATGTCTAAGAAATCCTCTTCAATCATGATGCGAACGATCCGTGCGTGTTCACATCCCCCAGTGGTTGAAAAGGAGTATGAAACTTTAGTTACCTAAAGTCAACGCAAATTTGTAATGAATTTTCAGCTTTTTTTGAAATTCTCGGTATAAAACGCCACTGACCTCGGACTTTACCCCACGACAGTTTTTGCATGAGAGATGCCCCTGAGAGCCGCGGGAGCCGGGCGGCGCATATGAACTTTATCGCGAGTTCCGCACGCAAAGGAAAGCACTTAATGTGCTTTCCGTCTTGCG
>UQIY01000030.1 GCA_900541195.1 uncultured Collinsella sp.
CTCGTGGGCTCGGAGATGTGTATAAGAGACAGGGGGAAAGGTGTTGAAAAATGGGGCGGTTCCCCATATTATTGATGACGTCGACAGGCGGGGTGGTTCCCCGCGTACGTGCCATCTGAGTAACCGAGGGGAGGGCGCACATGGGAATGACTGGTGCATACGAGCGCAATCTCGATGCAAAAGGTCGTCTATCCCTGCCTGCACCCCTTCGCGAGGAGCTTGGAGAGCACGTTCGCGTGTTTAAAGCCCTGGATGTCGATGCTCTGTACGTGTTCTCTGCCGAGGCCTTCGATAAGTGGGTCGAAGGACTCTTCGCGGGTCGTGAGGGCCACGAGGGTTTTAACCCGCGTGACATTAATGACCAGAAGCTCATGAGGGCGATCAACAAGCGCACCACGTCGATGGACGTGGACAGCGCCGGTCGTATCGGTCTTTCCGAGTCTCTCCGCAAGCAGGCGAACCTCGACCGCGAGGTCACGGTTGTGGGCAACTACGACCACCTTGAGGTTTGGGATCGCGCCGCGGCCGATGAGGACGATGACGATGAGGCCCTGCTGGACCTCTTCTTCTCGTAAGGGCAAGGCACGGGTAACGGATGGAGCGTGGGATCTTGACACAAGAATATCGGCATGAACCTGTCATGCTCGGCGAAGTGCTTGAGTCGCTGCGGCTAAAGAGCGGCTCCGTTGTCTGCGATTGCACCCTTGGCGGTGCCGGCCATTCGGTAAAGATGGCCGCGCAGGTGGGGGAGACGGGCCTTTTGCTCGGCGTCGATCAGGACGACATGGCCCTCGAGGCCGCTGGCGCCCGTCTGGACCGCGAGGTTCCCGGAGTTCCGCACCAGCTGCTGAAGGGCAACTTCGGCGACTTGGACGAGCTGCTTTGCTCGGCCGAGGTGCCCGGGGTCGATGGCTTCCTGTTCGATTTGGGCGTTTCGTCACCGCAACTCGATATCCCTGGCAGGGGCTTTTCGTATAACGAGGACGCCCCATTGGACATGCGGATGGATCCGGGTAATAACACCTTAAACGCAGCTGAGGTCATCAACACCTATAACGAACACGACCTCGCCCGAATTCTACGCGTCTACGGCGAAGAGAAGTTTGCCTCGCAGATCGCGCGCGAGATCGTGCGCCGCCGCGAGCAAGAACCGATCGAAACCACCGGCCAATTTGTCGAGATCATCAAGGCGGGTATCCCGGCTGCCGCTCGTCGGCATGGCGGACACCCGGCCAAGAAAAGTTTCCAGGCCATTCGCATCGAGGTCAATCACGAGCTCGATGTGCTCGAACGAGGGCTTGATGCCGCCACCAGGTGGCTCAACCCGGGCGGACGTATCTGCGTCATCTCGTATCACTCGCTCGAGGACCGTATCGTAAAGAACCACTTTAAGGAGATGAGCCAGGGGTGCACGTGTCCGCCGGAGATTCCGGTGTGCGTGTGCGGCAACGTGCCGATACTCAAGGTCATCACCCGCAAACCCTTGGTTGCCCAGCCTGATGAGGTTGAGCGCAACCCTCGGGCGAGATCAGCCAAAATCCGCGTGGCGCAGCGTCTGTAGGCGCGACCGCGCGATATTGGACCTCCCGCTCGCACCATAAACGAAGTTTAAACACACTACCAACGTACTCGGGATGGGAGGCGGCATATCATGGGCTACAACACTTCAAGCGCAGCACTCGCCTATGATATGAACGCCATGCCCGCCTATCGTGAGACGCCGCAGGCCCCCGTTGCTCCCCGTGAGCAGCGCACGCCGCGCTTTGATGTCTACACGGGCGCGGGCCGTCAGGCAAACCAGGCGGTAAGCCCGGTTTTCATGAGCGTTCTTAAAACGTTTTGCATCATTGCGGCTATCTTCATGACGATCGGCGTCGCCCGCGTGGCACTCGCCGGCGTTACGGCCCAGGTGCTCAACAGCAACGCCGAGCTTACCAACACGCTCGAAAAGGCGACCGATGAGAGCTCCGACCTGGAGGTCATGCATTCGGTCTATGGCGCCGACACGCGCATTCGCGACCTTGCGGGCGCTTATGGCATGGTGGAGCCCAGCGAGAGCGTTACACTTGACTTTTCGCAGGATGCAGCCGCGGGCGCCAACGCGACCGCGACCGCTCAGTAGCAAGACGGTAGCTGAGTATGACAAATGACTATCGCCGCGGTTCCGATGGGGGCCGCGGTTCTGGACGTCCCTCGTCGCGGGGACGTTCTGGTTATCAAGGAACGGGTCGGCAATCTTACAACGCCGGGCAGTCCCGTGGCAACGACCCGGCGTCGCGACTTCGCGGCTCGGGCGGCCCTCAAGTGCATAACACCAGGTCGCGCAAGAGTCCGTCGACCGAATGGCTCACAGGCGCACCTCTGCCTCGCCGCAAAGCCGTCATGGGCTTCATCGGGCTTGGCTTGGGCTTGGGCGTCTTTCGCCTTGCCGACTATCAAATTGTCGAAGCCGATAAACTGCGCGAGCGTGCCGATGCGCGCCGCCTGCTTGCGCAGACCCTCTATGCCAAACGCGGCACCATCTACGACCGCAACGGCAACGTGTTGGCGTCGTCGGTCGAATGTCGCAACATCGCCGTGAACCCGCAGCTTGTCGAGGATGTCGACAAGACGGTGTCGGCGCTGGTCAAGGCAACTGGAATCGATAAAAAGACCTGCCGCAAGCTCGTTGAGTCCGATGGAACCTGGGTGTATATCAAGCGCCAGGTGGACGAAGACGATGTTGCGGCGCTGGAGAAGAAGAACCTGCCCGGCGTGCTTTTTGAGCAGGCCATGAAGCGCGTATATCCATACGGCAATCTGGCATCGCAGGTGCTGGGTGTAGTGAATGTAGACAACGATGGCTTGACGGGTCTCGAAAAGCAATACAACAAGCTTCTGACCGGCACGAACGGTTCCCTCGTACGCGAGCGCGCGAGGGACGGCGGCTATATCGCGGGCGGTGCCTATAAAAAGGTGGCTGCGGTCGACGGCGTTGATATCGTGACGACGCTCGACGTCAATATCCAGCGTGCGGCCGAGGATGCCCTGGCAGAGGCAGTTGAGAAGACTAAGGCCAAGAACGGCTCGGCGCTGGTCACCGATCCTACGACAGGCGAGATTTTGGCAGCCTGCTCGTACCCGACCTACGACCAGACCGATCTGGAGAATGCCAAGACCGAGGATATGAATCTGCGCCTGGTCACCGACGCCTACGAGCCCGGCTCGGTCTTTAAGACGCTCGTGGCGGGCGCCGGCTTCGACTTGGGCGTCGTGCGATCGAGTACGTCGTTTGAGGTGCCGGCGAGCATCAAGGTGGGCGACGATACCGTCACCGATGCCGACAAGCGCGACTATGCCATGACCATGGATGTGCGCGAGATGATGCGCCGTTCGTCCAACGTGGGCTTTGTCCTAGTGGGGCGCAAGATCGGTGCCGACGACTTTGCCGCCTATGTGGACAAGTGGGGCATCGGTCACAGCTCGGGTGTCGATTTTCCGGGAGAGAGCCTGGGTATCGTCAAGGAGCGTGACCAGTATGACGGCGCCACGCTGGGCTCGATGAGCTTTGGACAGGCACTGTCCGTCTCGCCGATTGAGATCGCACGTGCCGTGGGCGGCATCGCCAACGGCGGCGTGATGATGACACCGCACTTCTATAAGTCCAGCAAAGGCGACGAGAAGGACTGGGGCGAAGGCGAGCGCGCGATTTCGGAGGACGCCGCATCCCAGGTGACATCGTGCATGCAGACGGTCGTGTCCGAGGGAACGGGCGTTGGCGCCGCGGTTGACGGCTATGACGTGGCGGGTAAGACCGGTACGGCCGAACGTGCCGACGAGAACGGCGGCTACCTCAAGGAGAACTACATGTCGTCCTTTATGGGCTTTGCACCGGCACAATCGCCCAAGGTGCTGTGCTATATCACGCTCGACGGAACGCCGAGCGGCTCAGATGCCGCTGCGGTGCCGTTCCAGTCCATTATGGCCAACGCGCTCGACGTGCTGGGTATCCCGCACACGAAGTAGGGGGTTACAATCTTTGGGGCGTGGTTTGTTGTCCCATATGAGGGTGTTCACATGCCCTGCACCACGCATGTGCGGCGCTGGGATACAATACGCCGATAGCATTATTAGGTTTACAGGGGAGCTGCAATGATAGAGATCGCCGTCAACAACCTCGCGGCCGCAACAGGGGCCCGAACCGTGACGGGAGAAGCCGATCGGGTATGCCGCGGGTGCGTTATCGACTCGCGCCAGGTCGAGGAAGGGACGATTTTCGTCGCCTTTCCCGGTGAAAACGTCGACGGCAATGATTTTGCTTCCCGTGCCGTCCAGTCGGGTGCCGGCGCCGTCGTGATGACGCGTGAGCCCGAGGCCGAGCTGGTCTCGCTGGCGCAGGACAAGGGGTGCGCCATCCTGCTGACCGATGATCCCGAGGAGTTTCTGCTGCGTTTGGCGCACACGTATCGCCTGGAGCTTGGCTGCCTGGTCGTTGGCATTACCGGTTCCATCGGCAAGACGACGACCAAGGACGTGCTCGCCGCCGTGCTCGCCAAGCGCTATCGTGTCTGGGCCACCAAGGGCAATTTCAATAACCTGATCGGCATGCCGCTCACGGTGCTTTCCGCTCCGGCCGATACCGAGGTCCTGGTGCTCGAGATGGGCATGAACCATTTCCACGAGATTGAGCGCCTGTCCAAGTCCGCCAATCCCAACCTTGCCATCGTGAGCAAGATTGGTACCTCTCACATCGGCATTTTGGGCAGCCGCGAGAACATCGCCCGCGCTAAGGCCGAGATTGTCCAGGGTATGTGCGCCGCCGGCGACTTCTTGCCGCTGCTGGTTTTGGGCGGTGAGGACGACTTTACGCCGTTCATTCGCGATACGTTCGCCCAGCCTGCTGGTATCGACGTTATGCTGGCCGGCGTCTCGGACGACGATGAGGTCCGTGCCCGCGACATTCGTGTTGATGACGAGGGACGTCCGGTCTTTACGCTCGATTTTGGCCAGGGTGAGACGATCGATACCATGCTTGCCATCCCCGGCGTGCAGTCCGTTCCTAATGCCGTTAAGGCCGCCGCGGTTTCCTATCGCCTGGGCGTGACGCCCGAGCAGATCGATGCTGCTTTTAGGGGCCTCACGATCACCGGTCACCGCCAGGAGATCAAGCGCGCCAAGAGCGGTGCCCGCGTCATCGACGATTCCTATAACGCCAGTGCCGAATCCATGGCTGCTGGCCTCGATCTACTGTGCTCGCTTTCGTGCACGGGGTCTCGCATGGCGATCCTGGGCGAGATGGGCGAGATGGGCGATGAGGCTCCTCGCATGCATGAGCTCGTGGGCGCCTATGCCGCCGCCAAGAAGCTCGACATGCTGGCGTGCGTGGGTGGTGAGCTGGCCCAGCTTATGGCCGATGCCGCGCGCATGATGGGCATGGACGAGGACCGCATCCAGGTGTTCTCCGATTATCAGCAGGTGCTCGACCGCATGGGCGGCGCGCTTGAAAAACATGATATTGTACTGGTCAAGGGTTCCCGCTTTGTTGAGCTCGACCGCTTTGTGGAAGGTGTGTGCTAGCCCATGTTCGGCAATCCCTCGTATCCAACGTATCAGGCTTTTTTGGGGCTTGGCATCGCCGCTGCCATTGCGCTGCTGCTCATGCCGTGGTGGATCAAGCTGCTCAAGGTCGAGGGTATCGGCCAGCAGGTTCGTGCCGACGGCCCCAAGCGTCATTTGGTTAAGCAGGGAACGCCCACCATGGGTGGCGTTGTCATTCTCGTCGCGATTTCGCTGACCTGCCTGCTGATGGGCAAGCTCACCACCGAGCTCGTGCTCGTGCTGCTCGCCACGCTGGCGACCGGCGTGCTGGGCCTGATCGACGACCTGACCTCCGTTACGCATGGGCGCTCGCTCGGTCTGACGCCTCATGCCAAGATGATCGGCCTAACCATTATCTGTGTCACCTTTACGGTACTTGCCGTTAACTGGTGCGGCGTCGCCCCCGAGATTCGTTTTCCCGGCGGCCTGACGATTGACCTTGGCGTGCTTTCGACCACCATCTGCGGCCTTTCGTTCCCGTGGCTCTACATTGTCTTTTGCTGGCTGATGATCGCCGGTCTTTCTAATGCCGTGAACCTGACCGATGGCCTTGACGGTCTTGCTGGCGGCACCTCCATGATTGCCATGCTCGCCATGGCTGCCATGGCGTTTTTGCGCGGAGACGTGAACCTGTCCATCTTCTGCACCGCGTGTGCCGGTGCCTGCTTGGGCTTTCTGTGGTTCAACTGCTATCCGGCGAGCATCTTTATGGGCGATACCGGCTCGCTTGCCCTGGGCGCCGCGTTTGCCTGCACGTCCATCATGACCAACACCGAGGTCGTCTCCCTCATCATCGGCGGCCTGTTTATCGTTGAGACCCTGTCGGTCATGATTCAGGTTGTCTACTTCCACTTTACGCACAAGCGCGTCTTCCTTATGGCGCCCATCCATCATCATTTCGAAAAGAAGGGCTGGGCCGAGACCAAGGTCGTCATCCGTTTTTGGATTATCGCTGCGGCCTTTGGTGCCGTTGGCCTTGCCCTGTTCTTCCAGTTGGGATAGTGGTCTTTCATGCCTCTTGCTGATGTCTTTAGCCTGCTCGTTTTGGGTCAGGGCAAATCCGGTCTCGATGTCGCCCGCTGGGCGCTGGCACATCCCGAGCGCGTAAGCGCCGTTACCGTGTATGGCGGCGGCACCTCTGAGCCCAATGACGCCACGCGTGCGCTCGAGGCTGCTGGTGTGTCGTTTGTCTATGGGACCGAACAGGTCGAGGGCGCCTATGACGTATGCGTGACGTGCCCGGGCATCTCGGAGTTCTCGGGCTTCTTTAAGGCCGGGCGCGAGCATGCCGCCCAGATTATGGGTGAGCCCGAGTTTGCCTATCGCCTGTCTCCCGATAACTGGATTGCCATCACGGGCACCAACGGCAAGACGACCACCACGTCGCTGACTGATTATCTGCTCAAGGCTGCCGGCGAGGCCAGCGTTGCTGTCGGCAACATCGGCGAGCCGCCGGTCAACGAGATTGACGGCCGAGCCCACAACGAGTGGTTTGTGGCTGAGCTCTCGAGCTATCAGATTGCTACGACCACCGAGCTCCACCCCCGCGTGGCGGTGCTGCTCAACATCACTCCCGACCACTTGGGCTGGCATAAGAGCCATAAGAACTATGCGCTTGCCAAGATCAAACTGTTTGACAATATGGTCGATGACGATCTGGCGGTTGTCGACGTCGAAGACGCCGGCATTCACGAGTTCGATGAGTACATTTACACGCCGGGTCGTCGCATCTGCAAGGTTGCCTTTGACGAGCCTGAGGGCGAGGATGCCGCCTTTGTGCGCGATGGCAAGATGATCGTGCGTCTGAAGGGCGTCGAGATCCCGCTCATCGCTACATTCGAGCTCAAGATCTCGGGCCATCACAATGTTATCAATGCCCTGTGCGCTGCCACGGCTGCCTTGGCGGTCGGTGCCGATGTCGATGGTGTCTGCCGCGGTCTTGCCTCGTTCCAGCCGCTCGAGCACCGCGTGGAGCCGTGTGGCGAGATTGACGGCGTGCGCTACGTCAACGATTCCAAGGCGACCAACACCGATGCGGTCGAGAAGGCGCTGACGGCATTTCCCGATGACGACGTGATCTTGCTGCTCGGCGGCCACGATAAGGGCACGCCGCTCACGGACTTCGCGCGCGTCGTTATGGACAACGTGCGCTCGGTCGTCTGCTTTGGCGATGCGCGCGAGCGCTTCACCGCCGCTATGGACGAGGCTGATGTCGATGGCGATGTGGATATCGCCCAGGCGGATGACCTGCGCGACGCCGTGGACGTTGCCCGTTCGCTTTCGAGCCGTGGTGACGTGATCTTACTTTCTCCTGCCTGCTCTTCGTTCGATGAGTTCTCGGGCTATGAGGAGCGTGGCCGCGTGTTTAAGGACTACGTGGCTCAGCTTGCCGCTACAGCGAAATCACAAATGGAATAGGGGTTGCGGTGAGAGAGGAGAGCCCCCGACAAGGTATGAGGAGGCCCGACTCGGACCGTGCTTCCTCACGTCGCACCACACCGCGTTCCGGCCGCGGCGGGCAGTCGTTTAGCGAACGCTATATTGCCGGCGTTCCCGCCCGTATCATGCGCCCCCGTTTGATATTCATGGCCTGCTTGTTTACCTTGGTATGCTTTGGCCTGCTGATGGTGTACTCGGCGTCTTCGGTCGAGGCGCTGCACGAGAATGGCTCGGCGACGTTTTTTCTGGGTCGACAGGCCGCGTTTGCCGTGGTCGGTGTTCTGGCGCTGATTGCCATCGTGCGCGTTTTGCCGGACAGCTGGTTTGGGGAGGATGTGCTCAGGATCTTTCTTATCGGCATGATAGGGCTACTGCTTCTGGTGTTCTTGGTGGGCAGCGGCAGCCGCGGCGCCACGCGCTGGCTCAACATCGCCGGCATTCAGTTCCAGCCTTCCGAGTTTTTAAAGCCATTTGCCATTGCGTATTCGGCCATCATGCTTGATCGCTTCTTTTCGCCCGGTGGCAACATCAACGAATTCCTTCGCAAGATGGGCATCTACCTTGGCATTTCGCTCTTTCTGATCTTTATCCAGCCCGATTTCGGTACTGTCCTGATCATCCTGTTGACCCTCATGTGCATGGCGTTGTTTGCGGGTCTCGACCCCAGATTTATCATCGGCGTGCTAATCTTCGGCATTCTCGTGATCGTGATTGCGCTTGTCGCAGAGCCGTACCGTATGGTGCGTATTCAGGTTGCCTTGAACCCTTGGGCCGACGAGTATGGTGACGGCTATCAGGCCACGCTTGCCATCATGGCCTTTGCCTCGGGCGGTCTGTTCGGCCGTGGCATCGGCAACTCAACCATGAAGTACTCGTATCTGCCCGAGGCACACAACGACTACATCTTGGCCATCATTGGCGAGGAAGTCGGTTTTGTCGGAACCGTGCTGTTCTTCTTGGTGTTTGCGATGCTGATCTACTCGGCGTTTCGCATTGCCGAGCAGGCGACCGATCGTCGGGGCGCGCTCATGGCGTCTGGCTCCGCAGTCATTCTCGCGGTGCAGTTTTTGATTAACGCGCTGGGCATCCTCAACGTATTTCCCATGACGGGCAAACCGTTGCCGTTTATTAGCTACGGCGGTTCGTCGATTATTGTGTCGCTCATGCTTGCCGGGTTGATCCTGCGCGTTTCGTACGAGAGCGCCCGCCGCGATGAGTATGACCGCCGCCGTGAGAGCTTTGCCGTTATGGATGAGAGCACCGCCGGCGTGCCCCACGTGCGCGGCGAGCGATCTTCGCGTAACGGTTTTACCGTCCTGGATGGCTCTGCGACCGAGCCGGCAGCCCGCCCGCGTCAGCGAACGGCGCCGCAAGGTCGTCCTCAGCGCTCCAGCCCTCGCAATGCGGGCGGCGGATATAATCGAATCGATTTGAACTCGGACCCGTCGGCGCGTCTGCGCACCGACGACCAGGGACCGCGTGTACGAAGGGACTACCATGACCGATAAGATGACCGTTGCTATTGCAGCCGGCGGTACGGCAGGACACATCAACCCCGCGCTCGCCTTGGCCGAAGAGCTGCGTGATCGTGGCCACCACGTTGTGTTCGTGGGCCAGTCGCGCAAGCTCGAGGGTCGTCTGGTCCCTGAGGCTGGGTTTGATTTTGTGCCCATTACGGTCACGGGCTTCGACCGCTCCCGTCCTTGGACGGCGCTGACCTCGCTATGGCGTGTCAACAAGGCCAAGCGTGCGCTCGCCAGTCATTTCTCAAAGGTCGGCAAGCCCGATGCCGCCATCGGTTTTGGTGCCTATGTCGAGGTTCCGCTGCTGGGTTGGTGCAAGGGCGCGGGTGTTCCGTATCTGCTGCATGAGCAGAACTCTGTTCCGGGCCTGGCCAACAAGATGATGAACTCCCACGCCGCCCGCGTGTGCATCTCGGTGCCGGCAGCGCGCTCGGTCTTTGAACGCGAAGGTGACCCTGACCACGTGCTCATGACCGGCAACCCCGTACGTCGCTCGGTGATCGAGGGCGATCGCGCTCGCGGCCGCAAGGCACTTGGCGTTCCCGAGGACGCTACGCTGCTGCTCGTCTTTGGCGGTTCACTTGGCGCCCAGCACCTCAACGAGCGCGTGGTCTCGCTCAAAAACGAGCTGCTTTCGCGCAAGAACCTCTATGTGTTGCATTCGACGGGTGCCGACGGCTTTGAGGAGACCGAGAGCGCTTTGGCGCTGACGCCCGAGGAGGCGAAGCGTTACCGCGTCCAGCCTTACATCGACAACATGGGCGATATGCTGGCTGCTGCCGATTTGGTGCTCTCGCGTTCGGGCGCATCGAGCGTGGCCGAGATCGCTGCACTCGCCGTGCCTTCGGTGCTCGTGCCGTACCCGCATGCGACGGCCGACCACCAAACCACCAATGCCCGGTATCTGGTCGACGCCGGGGCCGGTGTGCTCTGCGCCGATGCCGATATCGACGGTTCTGCCTTTGCCGATGAACTGCTGCACCTGGTCGATGACGCGGCGGCGCGCGACGCCATGCGTCAGGCGGCGCGTGGTCTGGCCCAGGATAGGGCCGCCGCTCTTCTGGCGGATGCGGTAGAGGGTTTGCGTTAGTTAGACGGGATATCGTCGGTCGCCCTCGCGCTGATGCGGTAGGTGCGGTACAGTTAACGGGTTACAGGCAGTGTTTACGCAAGGAGTACACGAGCACATGGCTGATTCCCAGACTGCAACCTCCGCGCCCGAGTTTAAGAGCGCCCACTTTATCGGTATCGGCGGCGCCGGCATGAGCGGCATCGCCCTCGTTCTGCGCGAGCGCGGTTATGCCGTTACCGGCTCCGACCTTAAGACGTCACGTTATATCCGCCAGCTTACCCGCGCTGGTGTGAAGGTGCATGTGGGCCATGAGGCCGCTACGATCGACGAGGTCAAGCCCGACGTGGTTGTTGTCTCCACCGCTATTCCGGAGTCCAACCCCGAGCTCGTGCGCGCTCGCGAGCTTGGTATTCCCGTGTGGCCCCGTGCCAAGATGCTCTCTGCTTTGGGCCACGGCTACACCACCGTCGCTGTTGCCGGCACGCATGGCAAGACCACCACGTCTTCGATGTGCGCCACCATGCTCGACCGCATGGGTCTGGATCCGAGCTTCCTGATCGGTGGCATCGTCGAGGGCTATGACACGAACGGCAAGAACGGCTCGGGCGACTACTTTGTCGCCGAGGCCGACGAGTCCGACAGCTCCTTCCTGTTCCTGGACCCCAACGTGGTCATTGTGACCAACGTCGAGGCCGATCACCTCGATCACTACTCGGGTATCGAGGAGATCGAGGCGACTTTCGCCAAATTCATGAGCCTGGTGGGCGAGGACGGCACCGTCATCGTCTGCGGTGAGGACCCGCATCTGGTCGAGCTCGCCAAGTCGACGGGCCGTCACGTGCTTTCCTACGGCTTTGCCGAGAGCAACGACATCGTCTGCATGCACCCGGATGTCAAGGGCATCCAGAGTGACTTTATCGTTCGCTTTGAGGACGGCACTGAGCATGCCGTGGAGATCAAGAGCAATCCCGGTCGCCACAACATGCTCAACGCCACGGCGGTGCTCACCGTCGCCCATGTCCTGGGCCTTGACATCGACGCCGCCGCCAAGGCGCTCTCGAGCTTTGAGGGCGTCCGCCGTCGCTTTACCCACGTGGGCGATATCGATGGCATCACCGTGGTCGATGATTACGGCCATCACCCCACCGAGATCAAGGCGACGCTTGCTGCCGCTTCGTCGCTGGGCTACAAGCATGTCGACGTCGTGTTCCAGCCGCACCGTTATTCGCGCCTGCAGGCCCTGTGCGACGACTTTGCCGACGCATTTGCCAATGCCGATAAACTGCTGCTGATTGATGTGTTCTCGGCTGGCGAGATGCCCATTCCGGGTGTCACCTCTAAGATGCTCGCCGATACCGTGCGCGCCAAGCATCCTGGCAAGGAGGTCGTGTACTGCTCCAGCCGTCTTGAGCTCAATCAGGAGCTCGAGCAGATGGTGGGCGCGGGCGACCTGCTGCTCACTATGGGTGCCGGTGACGTTACGACCGTCGGCCCCGAGTTCATTGAGTATCTGACTGCCAAGAAAGACGCTTAAGTCTAATGGGTCTGTTTAACGCCGTCATGGCGCTCTCGGGCATGATCGACACGGATGTGATCGAGGACGAGCGCCTTGCGCGTCATACGAGCTATCGTATCGGCGGCAAGGCCGACCTCTTTGTGACGTGCCATAGCTATCATGCCCTCCGCCGCGCCGTGGCGGTGCTCGATCGCGAGCAGGTGCCGTGGGTCATCATCGGCAAGGGCTCCAATCTGCTGGTTGCCGATGGCGGTTATCGCGGTGCCGTCATTTCGCTCGGACGTGAGTTTCAGCGCACGGTTGTTGCCGATGACGGTTGTACGCTGACGGTCGGTGCGGGCGTGATGTTTGCGCGCCTGGTCAACGATGCCCTGTCGCGTAGCCTCTCGGGCCTTGAGTTTGCCGTTGGCATCCCTGGTTCGGTTGGCGGTGCGATATCTATGAATGCAGGCACACGGACCGAGTGGATTGGCTCGCTGGTTGAGGATGTCGTAACGTTTGACCCGGCATCCGGTATCAAGCATTATGCGGGGTCCGAGATCACTTGGGGCTACCGAGAATGTAGCCTTCCCCGCAATGAGATCATCCTCGAGTGCGTGCTTAAGCTTAAACCGGCGCCCAAGGCCGACATTCGCGAGCGCATGGAGCGGTACCTGACGAGGCGCAAGCGTACGCAGCCCATGGGTCGCGCATCCTGCGGGTCGGTCTTTCGCAACCCGCCCGATGCGAGTGTGGGCAAGCTTATCGAGGATTGTGGATTAAAGGGTTTTTCGATTGGCGGTGCGGAAGTTTCGCCCGTTCACGCTAATTTTATCGTTAATAACGGAACTGCCTCGGCCGATGACGTTGCCGCGGTTATCAGACATGTGCACGGAAAGGTGAGGGAGGCGTATGGCATCGAGCTCAGACCGGAAGTTAAATTCCTCGGCTTCTAGAGCATCGAAACCCACCTTCCGCCGCGCCGGAGGGCGTTCCGGCGCGCCTGCCAAACCTCAACGCAATACCGTCGCGCACTCTAAGTCTGTCGGGCATGCTCGACAGACCAGTCGTCCGGTCGTCGGCTCGCAGCTCGGTAATCGTCCGGCCGCAAAAAAGTCCTCGCGTCCCTCGGTGACGTCAAAGCCTGTTATGGGCGCCAAGCCTGCCCGCCCAATGGCAACTCCTAAGCCCTCGACGGGAACTAAAGCGGCGCGTCCAGGTCGCACGCTGGGCGCATCGAAACCGCGCTCGTTGACATCGGTGCCGGCTACCGCCAAGAAGCCTTCGGGTAAAAAAAGCGTCAACCCGTTGTCTTCACTTGGGGCGATGGTAAATAAAACATCAGACGCCGCTTCTGTCGTTGCAGGCAAAGGCAAAATCGTGGGCGGCGTTCTGGCCGCCTTGGCCGTGCTCGTCGTCGTTGCCATCGTGGTGATCAACTCTGGATTGTTTACCGCCACTGATATTCAGATTCAAGGCAGCGAGCATGTGACGAAGCACGATGCTATCCAGCTGATCGATTTGCCCGAGGGAACGTCGCTTTTTAACGTCGATCCCGACCAGATTACCGAGGACCTCAAGCAGAATCCGTGGGTCTCGGGCGTGGATGTCCAGCGTCAGTTCCCGCATACGCTCATCATTACGCCGATGGAGCGCAAGGTCATCGCAATTGCCTATATCAGTTCCGATGACCTTGCCTGGGCCATCGGGGATGATGACACCTGGATCGCCCCACTGTCGACGTCGGTCGAAGTGGACGACCAAGGCAACGTCATCACGACAGGGCAGGGCTCAAATACCTTGACCGGAATCGATGCCGCGCTGGCGCTCGCTAAGCACTATGGCGCGGTGTTGTTGACTGATGTCTCGGCGGATGTCGCTCCGGTTTCCGGCCAGGCAGTGAGCTCCAAGGCCGTTAAGGCTGGCTTGGATTATGTGCGTGGTTTTTCGAGCGAGTTCTTGGGACAAGTCAAGGATATTTCCACGCCTTCGGTCGAAGCCATCTCGGCAAACCTCAATAACGGCATTGAGGTGTCGCTGGGCGATTCGAACGATATCGTCAAGAAGGAGCGCGTAGTCACCAAGCTGCTTTCGCAGGTAGAGGGCGTAACGTATATCAATGTGCGTTCTCCGGGTAACTATACATTTAGGAACGCTCCGACCTCGTAGCGCTGGTTGATGCTTTGTTGAGGGGCCATACCACGCCGTTTATCTGGTTTGTTTGGTTTTCACGGTCAATTATTTGACTGATACGTTCATAATGTGCAAACATAATACGGTTTACCTTTGCATTTACTTTCAACCTGAAGGTTAATGTGCGCAGGGGTCGACCCATGCTATGGCTATAACCTTTGTTCGGAGGACCGACATGCACGAGACAGAGATCAACAACTACCTTGCCGTCATTAAGGTGGTCGGCGTCGGCGGCGGCGGTACCAACGCGGTCAATCGAATGATCGAAGAGGGCATCCGCGGCGTCGAGTTTGTTGCCATCAACACCGATGCTCAGGCACTCGCGATCTCTGATGCCGATATCAAGGTGCACATCGGCACCGACCTTACCCGCGGCCTGGGCGCCGGCGCCAACCCCGAGGTTGGCCGCAAGGCTGCCGATGAGTCCCGCGACGACATTGCCGAGGCGCTCGCTGGCGCCGACATGGTGTTCATCACCTGCGGCGAGGGCGGTGGCACCGGTACCGGCGCTGCTCCCATCGTTGCCGATATCGCGATGAACGAGGTCGGCGCACTGACCGTCGCCGTCGTGACCAAGCCCTTCACCTTCGAGGGCCGCAAGCGCAAGAAGAGCGCCGAGGAGGGCATTAAGACCCTCTCCGATTGCGTCGACACCATGATCGTCATCCCTAACGATAAGCTGCTCGACATCGCCGAGAAGAAGACCACCATGCTCGAGGCCTTCGCGATTGCCGATGGCGTCCTTTCCCAGGGCACCCAGGGCATCACCGACCTCATCACCGTCCCCGGTATCATCAACTTGGACTTCGCCGATGTTAAGACCATTATGAAGCAGGCCGGTACCGCCATGATGGGTATCGGTACCTCTTCTGGGGATACCCGTGCCGTCGACGCTGCCCAGCAGGCCATCTCCAGCCCGCTGCTCGAGAGCTCCATCGATGGCGCCACGCGCGTGCTGCTCTCCATCGCCGGTTCCAAGGACCTGGGCATCCAGGAGATTAGCGACGCCGCCGACGTTGTCGCCAACGCCGTCGACCCCGAGGCCAACATCATCTTCGGTACCGTTGTCGACGAGTCCCTGGGCGATCAGGTGCGTATCACCGTCATCGCTACGGGCTTCTCCGACTCCAACGTCAACCGTCAGGACGAGCTCTTTGCTGCTCAGCAGTCTCAGAGCAAGGCCGCTGCCTCCGCTGAGCCGCAGCGCACCGCTCCTGCCACGAGCCCGGCTCAGGCCGCTCCGACCCGCAACGTCGGTGGCACCGAGCTTCCTAACTTCGGCAACGATCAGTTCGAGCTTCCCGACTTCCTGAAGCGCGGTAGCTTCTAAGTCGTTCTTTGCATTGTTGTGCACAGGGGCGTGTCCGTATGGACGCGCCCTTTTTATTTCGACTTTGTAAACTAGAACCTCCAATCTCTTTACGTTCCCTTTACGATTGCCTCCAGCGCAGCAGGTATCCTTTTAGAGAAGTATGACAGCCGTATAAACGCGGGCTGTAGCGGCGATGCCGCGGTACTTGTGTTATTAGGAGGCTTTAGTATGGCAGCACGTGCGGACAAAGTTTCGCGTGTCGACCATGATGGAGTTACGTTGGTGGAGGGCGCGACATCCGATGTTCGCTTTGCCTTCACCGAGCGCGCCGGTGGCGTTTCCGAAGATGCGTACTCCTCACTCAACTTGGGCTCGCATGTTGGCGATGACCCCTTTGCTGTTCAAGAAAATCGTCGTCGTGCGCTCGAGGCTATGGGTGCCGCCGAGTGCGAACACAACCTGCTCGTTCCCAATCAGGTCCATGGTGATCATATCGTTGCGGTGACCTCGAACGGCGCCGATGACCTTGAGGACGTTCGCGAGCAGATTGCCGAGGGCTGTGATGCCATCGTCTGCACGGCGCATAACGTGCCCGTGCTGCTCTGCTTTGCCGACTGCGTTCCCGTGGTGCTGGTGGCCCCTGGCGGATTTGCCGTGGTGCACTCCGGTTGGAAGGGCACGATTGCACGTATTTCTGCCAAGGCGTGCCAGGCGCTTTGCGATGCTGCCGGCTGCGATGCGAGCAACGTTTCCGCCTATATCGGCCCCCATATCTTGGGTGACGAATATGAGGTATCCCAGGAACTCATGGATCGCTTTGCCGCCGAGTTCTCTTGCATCGATGCGAGTGCCTCTCACATGCTCGATCTTTCCGCTGCCATTCGCGAGGCGCTGGTAGATGTCGGTGTCGACGCGGATAATATCGTGGATACCCAGCTTTCGACTGTGCGTCAGAACGACCGCTTTTATTCCTACCGTAACGAGGACGGCACCTGTGGGCGCCATGCTGCGATCGGCGTGATGCTATGAGAAAGATCGTATCGGTCCTGAGCGCCGCTGTGCTTACGCTTACGCTGTGCGCCTGTTCTTCGGGATCTTCTACCTCTTCCATTACCGTCGCCGGCTCCACGACCTGCCTTCCTATCGCCGAGATTGCGGCCGAGGGCTTTAAGGAGGAGACCGGCATCGACGTGCTCGTTTCCGGTTTGGGTTCTTCCGCTGGCATCGAGGCCGTCAGCGCCGGCACAGCCGATATCGCCAGCTCCTCCCGTGGACTCAATGCCGACGAACAGGATCTGGGCCTGACTCCCATCGTCATTGCCCACGACGGTATCGCGGTCATCGTGAACGACGATAACCCGGTCGATAACCTCTCGACCGAGCAGCTCCGCGATATTTACGCCGGCAAGATCACCAACTGGAAAGAAGTCGGTGGCGAGGACCTGAGGATCCAGGTCATCAATCGAGATGAGGCGTCCGGCACGCGTGAGGCCTTCCGCACCATCGTGATGGACGGCACCCCGTTCGATCGCCGCTCGGCCGTTCTTTCGGGCACGGGCCAGGTGCGCGACGTGGTATCTCGTTCGCGCGGTGCCATTGGCTACATTTCGCTGGGCTTCGTCGATAGCCTCAACGCCAAGACCTCGGTCAAGGCCGTCTCGGTCAATCATGTTGAGGCGTCCGAGAAGACGGTCGCGAGCGGCGGCTATCCCATCTCACGCGACCTTTACTTCTTTGTGAAGGGTGCGCCTTCGCAGCAGGCGCAGGATTATATCGACTATGTGACGTCCGAAAAGATGGACAAGCAGATTCGCGAGGCGGGCTTTATTCCCGTCACCAACGACGAGAAGGGGAGTGAGTAGCATGGAAGCACAGGAAAACTCCCAGACTGAGCAGAATGTTCAGACGCCCAAGAAGCGCGAGCTGGCGCTCGTATCGCGCAGTACCTATATCAAGGAGAAGGCGCTGCAGTGGATCTTCTTTGCCTGCGCGTTCTTGGCGGTCGTTACCGTCATCCTGATTTTTGTCTTTACCACGTACTCGGCGCTGCCCGTCTTTACCGACATCGGTCTGGCGGACTTCTTTAGCTTTACGTGGGCGCCCTCTGAGGGCCACTACGGCATCATGTCGCTGCTTGCCGGCTCAGGTCTGGTGACCGTCGGTGCGCTCGCCATGGGCGTGCCGCTAGGTGTGGGTACGGCCGTATACCTGGTCGAGATCGCCGGCAAGCGCGTGCGCAAGCTCATCAGCCCTGCCGTCGACCTGCTGGCCGGCATCCCTTCTATCATCTACGGCTTTTTCGGCATGATCATCATCCGCCCGTTTATCGCACAACTGACCGGTGGTCTTGGTTTTGGTGCGCTGACAGCGTGGTTCGTGCTCGCCATCATGATCGTCCCTACCATCACGACGCTTACCATCGATGCCCTCAATTCCATTCCCATGGGCATTCGCGAGGCATCGTATGCCATGGGTGCTACTAAGTGGCAGACCATCTATAAGGTCGTGCTACCTGCCGCCAAACTGGGTATCGTTGATGCCATCGTGCTGGGTATGGGCCGTGCCATCGGTGAGACCATGGCCGTGCTCATGGTCGTGGGTAACGCTCCGGTTATTCCCGACAGCATTGCGAGCCCCATCTCGACGCTCACGAGCCAGATCGCGCTCGACATGAGCTATTCCTCGGGCCTGCACCGCTCGGCTCTGTTCGGCATGGGCGTGGTCCTGTTTATCATCTCCGCCATGCTGGTGGGCATCGTCCGTCTGATTTCCAAGAAGAAGAGGGGGTAGGCTATGTCCGATTCCGTTGACACGACGGTCGATACGACCTCGTCGCGCGAGCGCATCAAGCGTGCCCTTTCCCACGGTAAGAAGGGCCGTATCAACAAGGACCTGTCAAACAAGATCATGCTCGGCGTGTTCCGCGCCGCGGCCTACATCACCACGCTTGTGCTGGTCGCTATCATCGCCTACGTGGTTGTTAATGGCTTACCGCATATTTCGCTCGACTTTATCTTCGGTTGGCCCCAGGGTGTCAACGCCGAGGGCGGCATTTGGCCTACGATTGTCTCGACCATCTACGTGACGGCGCTCGCCATGCTCATCTGTACGCCGGTCGCCGTGCTAGCGGCCGTCTATCTGGCCGAGTACGCCAAACAGGGCAAGGTCGTCGAGCTCATCCGTTATGCTGCCGATGCTTTGGCCTCGGTGCCCTCCATCGTTATGGGTCTCTTTGGCTACGCCTTGTTTGTCGAGGCCATGGGCCTGGGCCTTTCGATGGTCTCGGCTGCCCTGGCGCTGGCGCTTCTGATGCTGCCTATCGTCATGCGCACCACCGAGGAGGCTATTCGCGCCGTGCCGCGCTATATCCGTTGGGGCGCATATGGCTTGGGCGCCACTAAGTGGCAGGTCGTTTCCAAGATCGTGCTTCCTTCCGCCTTTGGCCGCATCGCCACCGGCATCGTCCTTGCCATCGGCCGTGCCATCGGCGAGACCGCGGTTGTACTTTACACCATGGGCCAGGCCATCAATCTACCTATTTCGCCGCTCGATTCCGGCCGCCCCATGACGGTCCATCTGTACCTGCTTGCCAACGACGGCATCAACATGAACGCAGCCTACGGCACCGCGCTCTTGCTGATGGTGATCATTTTGGCCTTCAACCTGTTTGCGCGCTTCCTGTCGCGCAAGCGTCGCTAGTTAAGGAGTCCCATGTCCGTTTATCAGTCCGCTCCCACGTTGGAGCAAGCGGCCATTACGGCCAAGGATTTCAACTTTTGGTACGGTGACTTTCATGCGCTGACGGGGCTTGACCTCAACATCGCCAAAAACGCCATCACCTCCTTCATTGGCCCTTCGGGCTGCGGCAAATCGACGTTTCTGCGCTGCATCAACCGCATGAATGACCTGATCGAGGGTACGCGCGTCGAGGGCACCATGACGCTCGACGGCAATGATATCTATGCCGAGGGCGTCGACCCGGTCGATCTCCGTCGCCGCGTGGGCATGATCTTTCAGCAGCCCAATCCGTTTCCCAAATCCATCTACGAGAATGTCGCTTTTGGCCCTCGTCTGCAGGGCGTGACTAGCAAAAGTGACCTCGATGACATCGTGGAAGAATCGCTCAAGCGCGCCAACCTCTGGAAAGAGGTATCCAATCAGCTCAACAAGGATGGTTTGGCGCTCTCGGGCGGTCAGCAGCAGCGTCTGTGCATCGCGCGCGTGCTTGCGGTGCAACCCGATGTCCTCCTGATGGACGAGCCCTGCTCCGCCATCGACCCCACGTCTGTCTCTAAGGTCGAGGATCTGATGGCCGAGCTGGCGCCCGAGATGACGATCATCATCGTCACGCATTCAATGCAGCAGGCAGCTCGTATTAGCGACTACACCGCATTTTTCTTGCAGGAAGTTGCCGGCGAGCCCGCCACGCTCATCGAGTATGGTCAAACCGACGCGATCTTCACCAGTCCGGTGGACTCGCGGACGGAAGACTATATCACCGGCCGCTTTGGCTGATCGGTGCGACTAGTCCCAAGCCGATCGGATCTGGTCCGGTGCGTATTCACTGTGCGGGCGGCATGACCGCACCCAACTGATTGGAGTGAACCATGCGTAAACTGTTTTCCCGTCAGCTCATCGAGGCCCGCCACGAGATGCTGAGCATCTACGAGGCCGTCGATCTGGCCCTCCACGATGCCGTTAAGGCCTATGTGACCGACGACCGCAAGCTCGCCACCAAGACCAAGAAGCGCACGCTTTCGATTGACGCGCGCTGCGCTAACTTGGAGGCCGTGTGCTACAACCTGATCGCCACGCAGTCACCGGTCGCCTCCGACTTCCGCCTGCTTCAGACGATCATCTACGTCGACTTTAACCTGCAGCGCATGACCGATAAGGTCCGTCAGATCTGCCGCGCCACGCGTCACATGGTCAAGGCCGACATCTCGCTGCCTCAGGAGCTCGTCGGCACGGTTGAGGCCGAGGCCGAGGCCGTGTACCAGGTGCTGGGCTCGTCGCTGTCCGCGCTCGTCACCAACGACATGTCCATCATCTGCAACCTGGCCGTTGAGGATGAGCCGGTACATGCGGCGTACGAGAAGTTCTTCCGTACCTTTAACCGCATGGACACCGGCGATTTTATGGACGACGACAGCAACTATGACGACCTGCGCCGTGCCATCATGGTTTCGCGCTACCTCGATCGCATTGCCTCGATTTCCATCGATGCCGCCTGCCGTCTGACCTTCCTTTTGACCGGACAGCGTATGACTGCCGGCGATATCGCCTGTACGGATGAGGACGAGCTCGAGAGCATGCGCGTGCCTTCGGGCGAGGGCGTCATTATGAGGCCCGCCGTGGATGCACGCTTTGTTGCCAAGGTGCCCGCTAACGAGGTGAGCGAGGGTCTTCGCTACCTGTTGGATCATCTTGAGGACGAGGATGATGCCGAGGACGACGAGGAGTAGGGTACCCCGTTCGTTGAGAGATTGTAAATACCTAAGGGAGCGCGGCCTTGCGGATGCGGGGCTGCGCTCTTGCGTTAGCATGGGACTACTTGTTGTGCTGTTAGCGGAGGCGATTGGCAATGGATAACTATTTGAATGTAATGCGCGCTCGCCGCGAGCAGATACTCGAGCGTTTCTATGCCGCGCTCGATCGCGCCGGGAGGCCCCGTGATGCCGCGCGTTTGATTGCCGTGTCCAAGACCGTCGGCGTCGATGAGACCATCGCGGCCATCCAGGTGGGATATCGCCATTTTGCCGAGAACCGCCCGCAAGAGCTCGTCCGCAAACTTGCAGGTCTGGCGGATCATCCGGAGCTGCCCGAGGTGCGCTTCGACATGATTGGCAACCTTCAGACCAACAAGATCAACGCGGTGTTGGGCTCGGCCGAGCTGATTCATTCGGTGGGGTCGCTTCATTTGGCGCAGGCGATCTCGAGCCGTGCCATTCGCAAGATCGAAGCTGGCGAGCTCGCCGCCCCCCAGCAGGTGCTGATCGAGGTTAACGTAAGCGGCGAGGAGTCCAAGGGCGGTTTTTCGCCCGATGAGATTCGTGGCGCTGCCGGCGAGCTTGCGGAACTTGAGGGAATTTGTGTGCAGGGCCTTATGACTATGGCCCCTCGGGGGAACAAGGATGTGGCGCGTCGCACCTTTGCCGGGCTGCGAGAGCTGAGGGATGAGTTGGAGGCGGCGCATCCCGATCTGAGGCTGCCCGAGCTTTCTTGCGGCATGAGCGAGGACTTTGAGCCTGCCCTTGAGGAGGGCTCTACGCTCGTTCGCCTGGGCAGGGTAGTATTTAGCCCGGAGTTTGCAGTAAAATAGGGCTCTGAAGTGCGCACTGGTTTACAGAGCGCCTGCACTAAACCGTGAGAGGACACAACCATGGGCTTCCTTGACGAGATTAAAAATAAGATGCACCTGGGCGGCCAGCAGGGTTACGACCAGAGCTATGACCAGGATGACGACTACGGCTACGATGACGGCTACGATGATGGCTATCAGAACAACGGCTACAGCGGTACCTCGGGCGAGGGCTTCTATACCCAGGACGAGCCGAGTAACGGCCTGCTGGGCCAAACGCGCCGCGGTGAGGCCGAGTCGGTCGCCGTGTATACGCGCTCCGGCCAGCTGGTCGGCGATGACTCGCGTCATGCAACGACGTACAATCCGCCGTCGCGTTCTCAGGATAGTGCCGCAGGCGGCTATCGCCCCGGCGCTTACGACACGCCGTCGAGTTATGCCGAGAGCGCCCGCGCTCGTGCCGCGGCACCTGCGCCCGCTTCTGCGCCGAGCGACGCCTCGGCCTATGCAAACAACATCATTAACGCCACGCCGCAGCTGCCTGCCTATGTCCTGCGCCCTGAGAGCTATGACGATGTCGAGACCGTTGTCCGCCGCGTGCGCACCAAGCAGCCCGTTGCGCTGATTTTTGTTGGCGTTCGCACCGAGGTCGCCAAGCGTGTCCTGGACTTTAGCTATGGCTTTGCCTGCGGCCTGGGCGCTACGGTCAAAGAGGTGGGCGATCGCGTGTTTATGGTGCTGCCCGCCGGCTGCGAGGTCAAGGATTCGGACCTCAAGAAGCTGCGCGCCGACGGCTACCTTAAGTAAACCCAAGACGAGGAGATTCTCATCAACATCTACACCATTGTCCAGCTGGTCAACACGCTGTTCAACTTCTACTCCACACTTATTGTGGTCTATTGCTTTATGACGTGGATTCCCATGAAGCAGGGCGGCCTGCTGCAGGATATCGCCGCGGTGCTCGATAGCGTCTGCGGTCCGTGGCTCAACCTGTTTCGTCGGTTTATTCCGCCGATGGGCGGCGTTGATTTTTCGCCGGTCGTTGCGATTATTGCGTTGCAGTTGGTGCAGAGGCTGATTCTGCAGCTTCTTATAGGTATACTCGTATAGTACTGGCTCAGTAACTTACGTCGGGCGCCCGGCGCCAAGGCGATGATAAAGGAGAACTTGTTATGGCTATTACCCCTGCTGACATCCAGGCTCAGACTTTCTCTGAGGCCAAGCGCGGCTATGATCCCGCCGAGGTCGACGTCTTTTTGGAGACGCTGTCCTCCGAGGTTGACGCTATGCTTGCCAAGATTGTCGATCTTAAGGGTCGTCTGACTGCCACCGAGCAGCAGCTTGCCGACACGCAGGCCCAGCTTGCCCAGGCTCAGGACGCTGCCGCTCAGGCCGTTCCCGCCGCTCCTGTGGCCGCTCCCGCACCCGACTTCTCCGCTCAGGAGCGCCAGATCTCCGCTGCGCTGATTGCTGCCCAGCAGACCGCCGAGGGCATCGTCAACGATGCCAACGAGAACGCTGAGCGCATCCGCAACGAAGCCGACGCCAAGGCCCGCGAGGTCATCCGTCAGGCCCTGACCGAGAAGCAGGCCGAGCTCGAGGAGATCGACCGTCTGAAGGCTTCCCGTGAGGAGTTCAAAGCCGAGTACCTCAAGCTCATCCAGCACTTCATGGACGATGCGCAGAATTCCTTCCCGTCCGACCTTATGGCCTCCACGCCGGTCGGTTCTGCGGCTTCTCCTGCAGTGACCGTTCCCGCCGCCGAGCCGCTGCCTGTCGCTGATCCGGTTGTTCCCGTGGCTGACCCCTTCGCCCCGATCGACAACTTTGCCGCCGACGACCTGGACTAGCTCCAGAGCTACAATCTAGTGCCCTTAAGAGGAGCTCGCACCTGCGGGCTCCTTTTTTGTGGCTGCATACGGGTTGGGAAACAAAACGCCGAGCTCTGCGTGTGATAGGGCAGAACTCGGCGAAGGGCGCGTGGTAAAAAGGAGATTTTAGGGCATGTGCCAAAAACTACTTGAGGAGGAAGTCGGAGAGGGGAATGGTGCGGGCATCGCGATGCTCGGGATCGGCGATGTGGTCGGCAGGATAGCCGCAGACGAGCATGTGATAGGGATAGACGCCCTCGGGTAGGTTGAACCGCTCTCGGGCTACCTCGGGCTTAAAATGGCATACCCAACACGTTCCCAGGCCTTGCTCCTCGGCCTCCATCATCATTTGATCGCAAACAATCGAGGTGTCGATAGCGCTGGAGTTCATCTGGTCATAGGGGCGAACCCAAGCGTCGTCGGTAACGCTGCAAATGAGGAAGATGAGCGGAGCGCCAAAGATGGACCCATCACGAGCAAACCGAGGCTGACAAGCAGCCGCCTTCTCCAAAAGCTCGGGCGTATCCAACACCATCACACGGGTTGGATGATTATTACAAGCAGAAGGAGCAATACGCCCAGCCTCAACAATGGCATCCACCACAGCCTGCTCCACAGCCCGATCCTCAAAAGAACGACAAGAATACCGAGCCCGAGCCAAATCCAAATACCCCATAACCAAATCCTCCAAAGTCAGCAAATCAATCCAAAGTAAAACAAAGGGTACCCAAAGCCCCATCCAGCCAAACGTTTAAGGCGGTTCCAAAGTATCCAATCCGGCCCCAAGGCCCTGCCAACAAAAGCCCCATCGCTTTCAAAGTATCAGCCAAAGTTCCCAATGGTGGTACGTAAGTGGTCGGGCCCGCGACCGCCGGGACACGTACCCCCAATTAACTGTTCTTCATGACAATCGAATCCACGACATCAGCCACATTCTCGCAGCAGTCGGCGCAGTACTCCAGGAAAGCGTAGACGTCACGCCAGGCGATGACCTCGAGCGGGTCCTTGCCATTGACGTGCAGGTTGCGCATGGCGTTGATGTAGAGCTCATCGGCCTCGGACTCAATGGTGTTGATCTGGATGACCAGCTCGCGCAGGGTCTTGGACTTGCGGTAATTAGGCAGCTCGACCATAAGGTCCTTCATGGCGCGGCAGGCGTCGGTCACCTTGTGGGCGATGACAATGGCATCGGGGTGGATGCTCTGGATGTTGGTGAAGTAGACGCGCTGCACGACGCCCTCGATACGGTCAAGCACAGTGTCGAGCGAGCAGCTCATCAGGTCCAGATCCTCGCGCTCAAGCGGGGTGATAAAGGCAGTGAGCAGGGCATCCTCGAGCTCATGGTGCTTCTTGTCGGCCGCATGCTCAATCGCATGCATCTCTTCGAGCATGCCGTGGATCTGCGCGGGATCAAAGTTCTCAAAAATCTTGATGAGCAACTCTGCGGCCTGGACAGCAAGGTCGGCGCAGGCGACGTAGTTGTCAAAGTAGAACGAATCGGGTTTCTTTGCCATGAGTGGGTCCTTTCGAGGCGAAGACGGGTGGGCGAGGTATTGCGGTCCGGATGGACGTTCGGTTTGACTAGATGAACATCATGAACAGCTTGGCCATGACAAAGCTGATAAGTCCGCAGGCGGGGAAGGTGAAGAACCAGGTGAACATCATGTCCTTGACGACACCGAAGTTGATCGCCGAGAGGCGCTTGACGGCACCGACACCCATAATGGCGCAGGTCTTGATGTGCGTGGAGGACACGGGGATGCCGGTGAGCGTGGCAAGCAGCAGGTTTGCGGCGCCCGCCAGGTCGGCGGAGAAGCCCTGGTACTTTTCGAGCTTGACCATGCTCTGACCGACAGACTTGATGATGCGCTCACCGCCCACGCTGGTGCCGATGCCCATGGTGGCCGAGCACAGCAGCATGATCCAGATGGGGATGCCGGCGTCGCCGACGCTCGTCTGTCCGCTGGCAAAGGCGACACCTAAAAAGAGCACGCCGATAAACTTTTGTCCATCTTGCGCGCCGTGCATAAAGCTCATGGCCGCGGCACTTGCGATCTGAGCATATTTAAAGAAGACATTGGCACGTCGCCTGTTGGCGGCGGCGAAAAGAATCGAGACGAGCTTGCACAGGACCCAGCCCATGATAAAGCCCAGGCCGATGGAGAGCGCCAAGCCGTAGATGACCTTCATCCACTCGTGGACGTTGACGCTGCTCGCGCCGCCGAGGGCGATTGCGGCACCGGTCAGGCCGGCGATAAGGCTGTGGCTTTGCGAGGTGGGGATGCCAAAACGCGATGCCGTGGCGCCGTAGACGACGATGGAGAACAGCGCCGCGCAGAGGCACGCGAGCGCCATGGTGCTGTTTCCGCCAAAGTCGACGATATGTGAGATGGTGTTGGCGACGCTCGCGTTAAAGTGCGTCATGATGAGCACGCCGAGGAAGTTGAATGCGGCGCTCATGAGAATGGCTGCGCGGGCGGGCATGCAGCGCGTGGTGACACAGGTCGCGATGGCGTTGGGCGCGTCGGTCCATCCGTTGACGAAGATAGCGCCGAGCGCGAGGATCACGGTGACGGCAAGGACTGGGTTCGACACAATTTGGCCGAGGAAGGCTGAGAACGTTACGTCCATATATGGGCTTTCTCGAAGTTTGCAGGCACGTTACAAAAACATGATAAATCGTATCACCTCCTGCGGGTTTCTTTACCGAGTTCTGATGGGAGAAGTGAATTTTTTGGCACTAACATTGAATATTTGTCCTGTTGACCGCGGGTGTTCTTTTTGCTAGCACGCCATGAGGACACGTGCGCGCCCCAACATCCCAAAACCACAGCCTGTTCGCTTTACAATATGCAAACATGCGTTCGATAATAGGAGGCATGGAATATCGACAGACAGATGGTAAAACTCGACGCGTGCACAAGCAGTATGTGGACGTCGTGGCCCGCATCCTCGCGGGCGGACAAGTCGTGCCGGTTACCGTCTGCTGGGTCGACGGTCGCTGTTTTACGATCGACGAGATTGTCTCATCCACCGGTTTTGGCCTAACGGTTCACGGCATTCGTACGGCAACCTATAAGGTTCGTTTTGGTGGGCATGCGACCGAACTGTATCTGGAAGAACAGGCGCGCGAGCGACCGGATGGCTCGCAGGCCCATCTGATGCGTTGGTGGGTGTGGGCATTCGACCGTACGCTCGAGAGCGGGCGCCGCAGGTAAGAGCGCGCGGCATTCGGGTACAATGGCAGGAATCTTGTCACCTACGGCGCTGTCGCGGCGCTTTTGAAAGGACGATATTATGAACGATATCCAGGGTTATCAGAACGGCCCCATTGAGACCGGCGCAAGCCGTGCCAAGGAGATGTCGCCGCGTGCGTACAACCTTGCCATGTCTGCCCTGATCTTTTTGGGCTTTTGCGCCATGGGTGCCGGTGCTTACTTTACGAGCACCATGGCGTTTGCCCGCATGATGATGAGCGGCGCCGCCTTGCCGCTGGTCTTTGGCTCGTTTATTTTGACCATCGTCGGCATGGTCATGATGTCGGCCGCCGCGGGCAAGCAGTCTGTGGGTCTGTCCCTTGTGGGCTACGTAATCTTTGCGAGTACCTTTGGCCTGACCGCGTCGTTTGGCCTTGCCAATTACGACCTGCCCACCATCAACACTGCCTTTATCGCCACGGCCGCCATCACCTTTGTCTTTGGTGCGCTGGGCGTGACCTTCCCCAAGTTCTTCCAGCGTGTGTACGGCATTGGTTTTGGCATCCTGCTTGCCACGATTCTGGTCGAGATCGTGCTGATGTTTATGGGCGTCTCGCAGTCCATCACCGACCTGATCGTGATCGTGGTGTTCGCCGGCTTTATTGGCTACGACACCTATGTGGCCACGACGGTGCCGCCCACGCTGCCCAACGCCGTGCTCATGGCATCCAACCTGTTCGTGGACATCATCAACGTGTTCCTGCGCATCCTGAACATCCTTGGTCGTCGCGACTAGCGCGGGGCATTGCAGCGTTTCTTGTCGGACGCGGTAAAACGATGTGAAAGGCGGTCCTTCGGGGCCGTCTTTTTTGTGCACGGCGGGGTATCATGGATGGGAAAAGCCGATAGCGGCAGAGACCGAGAAAGGTGACCACTTATGGCAGACGTCGACAACAGGAACCGTAACCGCAGGCCCAATCCCAAGCGCGAGGCCCGTGCCAAGGCCGCCGAGCGTCACGTGGCGACTGTGTCCGAAGCGTGCGCCAAGGATATCGAGCGCTCGCTTGCCGGCGTGCGCGAGTTCGACGGTATGCCTGCCGGCTTTGTCGCGGCGATGAAGGCCAAGGCCCAAGCGGCCGACGCTGCCGAGGAACAGGTTGCTGAGGAGTCTGAGGCCGCCGAGGAGCCCGAGGTCGAGGCCGCCGAGGTTGCATCCGCCGAGACCGAGGTTGCGGCCGAGCTTGCACCCGCCGAGGAGGCCACGGAGGCCGAGTCCGCGCCTGCCGCCGAAAAGCCCGCTCCGGTCCTGCCCGAGGTCACCGTGCTCGACGCCTCTGCCACGCAGGCCATTCTGGATAACGGCCGAGGCTACGCGCAGTTCTGTGACATGGCCGTGCTTGCCTTCTGTCTCTTATACACATCTCCGAGCCCACGAGACCGGAGCCTATC
>UQIY01000031.1 GCA_900541195.1 uncultured Collinsella sp.
GAATCGAACCCCGTGAGGGCGCGGAGCTGAGGAAACGCGCAAGCGTTTTCCAGCGCAGCACGCAAGGAGCGAAGCGACGCAGCGAATGCGGGCGGCGGAAGCCGCACGCGGACATCCCGCTGGGGGCACCAACTTTAAAATGTTCGAACCCGCCGGATGTAAGGTCCGACGGGTTCGTTCTTTTTGCCGTTATAAGACGAAAAGTACTCAATGCCCTTGCGCTAGATAAACAGCTCGCACTCCTTCCGCTCGGCACAGGCTTTGCTCAACATCTTGGTAGCCGCAGAGAGCATGATGGGGTTTACCGCGCGGGCGGCATGCGGACATACGGCGACACAGCGCATGCAAGAGATGCAGGCCTTTTTGTCCACCCGCTTGGGATCGTCTTTATCGATAGCGCCAACAGGGCACGCTGCGGCACAAGCCCCGCAAGCGGCGCACTCTTTTGTGGCCTTGGGCACCATACCGGCGCCCCCGGCCTTCTTATAGGGACGATTGCCCGGAATAGCCGGCTCAGAAGCATCTCCTGCAGATATCTTTTGCTGAATCTGATTCGCAAACCCAGCGAGCTGCACCGCGTCCTGTGGGTCTGGCCGACCGGCTGCAAACTGGCGAACAATAGAATGCTCGGCGATGGCAGAAACCGCCGCGATCACCCGAAAGCCCGCACCCTTTGCCGCATCCTCAAGCTCGACCAGCGTGTCCTCATACGCGCGGTTTCCGTAAACACAAACCAGAACCGCCTGCGCACCGTTTCCCCGCATCATACCCAAGCGCTCCGCAGCCACAGCCGGGACTCGCCCGCCATACGAGGGCACCGCGATCACGGCTACATCCTCTTTTGTCATCGCAACCGTGCGAAAACCAAGCCCGCTATCGGTCAGATCTACAGCAACGGTTTCCCCTTCCAACGCATTGGCAATGTAGCCAGACGCCCTTTCCGTTCCGCCGGTCGGGCTAAACACGATATCGAATACCCTCATCGGATCATCCTCCCCTTTATGAACAAACGCCCGAAACGTCCGCATGCCAAAACAGGTTACAACTTTTAAGATGCCCCGCGCGAAACGCTTGCTCGGCTGCAAGTTCAAAGCAGGTCAAAGCGGCAAAAAAGAAGGGGCCTCACACAGGCGAGACCCCTTCACACGCAAAATCAAACGTGTCTGTTACACATAGAACAGAATGTCGTCGTAGGTCGGGACCGGCCAGTAGTCGGCGGCCACGATCTCCTCCATGGCATCCACGGCGGCGCGCAGCGTATCCATAGCGGGAACGACCTCATGTGCATACACGTTGGCCTGCTCCTGGCCATCGAGAGCCTCGGCCTTCTGATGCACGGCGTCGAGCGCTTTGATGGAGTCGTTGATGGTGGTGATGCCGTTGCAGAGCTTGTTGAGCGTGTTCTGCTCGCACTGCATGGCGGCCTCCGCACCAGCGGCACGAATAGTCTCAAGGCCCTTAGCGACCTTGGTGGCATAGGCGGTAATGACCGGGCGATAGGTACGACGCGCCTCGCGAACCATCGTGGTGGCCTCGATGTTCATGAGCTTGTTGTACTTCTCGAGCTTGCAGTCGTAGCGGCACTGAGCCTCGGCCTTGGTCAGGACACCCGTCTCCTCAAAGAGCGCGATGGCCTTATCGGAAACAAAGGCGGGCAGGGCGTCGGCCGTGGTCTTGTTGTTGGCAAGGCCGCGCTTCTCGGCCTCAACGGGCCACTCGTCGGAGTAGCCATCGCCGGAAAAGAGGATGCGCTGGTGGTCGGTCAGGACCTTCTTGCAGTACTCAAGCGCAGCGTCCTGGAACTCATCCTCGGGTGTACCCTCAAGCGCGTCGGCGAAGGACTTGAGCGACTTGGCCACGGCGGCATCGAGCACCAAGTTGGAGTCGGAGACGTTCTGTTCGGAGCCGCAGGCACGGAACTCGAACTTGTTGCCGGTGAAGGCAAACGGGGAGGTGCGGTTGCGGTCGGTGTTGTCCTGCATCAGCTTGGGCAGGGTATCGGCGCCCAGGTCGAGCACGCCGCGCGTGGCATGGACGGAAGCCTTGCCATCGATGATCTTCTCGACGACCTCGGTAAGCTGGTCGCCCAGGAAGATGGACATAATCGCCGGAGGAGCCTCGTTGGCGCCCAGACGATGGTCGTTGCCGGCCGAGGCAACGGAGGCACGCAGGAGCTCCTGATAGTTATCGACGGCCTCGATCACCGCGGTGAGGAAGACGATGAACTGCAGGTTGTCGAGCGGGGTGTCGCCCGGATCGAGCAGATTCTCGGACTCGGTGCCAAGCGACCAGTTGTTGTGCTTGCCCGAACCGTTGATGCCCTCAAAGGGCTTCTCGTGCAGCAGGCAGACCAAGTCGTGGCGGGAGGCGATGAGCTTCATCTTCTCCATCATGACCAGATTCTGGTCGATGGCCTCGTTGACCTCGCCATAGACCGGTGCGAGCTCATGCTGGCAGGGAGCAACCTCGTTGTGCTTGGTCTTGGCGGGAATGCCAAGCGCCCACAGTTCATCGTCCAGGTCCTTCATATAGGCCGAGACGGTGGGGCGGATAGCGCCAAAGTAGTGCTCCTCGAGCTCCTGGCCCTTGCAGGGAGCGGCACCAAAGAGGGTGCGGCCGGTGATGACCAGGTCCTTGCGCTTGCGATAGGCGTCCTTCTTGATCAGGAAGTACTCCTGCTCGTCGCCCACGGAAGGAACGACCTTCTTGGGGGTCTTGCCAAACAGCGCCAAAACGCGCTTAGACTCACGCGAGAGCGCGGTCATGGAACGCAGCAGCGGGGTCTTCTTGTCCAGGGCCTCGCCCGTGTAGGAGCAGAAAGCCGTGGGGATGCACAGGACATCGTCCTTGATAAAGGCGGGGCTAGTGGGATCCCAAGCAGTGTAGCCACGGGCCTCGAAGGTAGCGCGCAGGCCGCCGTTGGGGAAGCTGGAGGCGTCCGGCTCGCCCTGGATGAGGTTCTTGCCCGTAAACTTGGTAATGGCGGTGCCGTCGTGGTTGGGCTCGAGGAAGCTATCGTGCTTCTCGGAAGTAATGCCCGAAAGCGGCTGGAACCAGTGCGCGTAGTGCGTCGCACCCTTGGAGATGGCCCAGACCTTCATGGCATGGGCAACAGCGTTGGCCACGTCCAGGTCGAGCGGCTCACCGCCCTCGAGGGTTGCAGCAAGGCGCTTCCAAATGTCCTTGGGGAGGTAATCCTTCATGACTTCCTCAGAGAACACCATGGTCCCGAAGCGGTCAGTAAGTTCGGCCATACGGAACTCCCTTCGTATCGGCACCGCGTGAGAAGCGGTGTTGATTACTAACGAACGAGTCATAGCTTAGACTCGCCGTGTTTCCGCGACATTACCGTTATGTTGCCGTCGCGAAACCAATCAATGAGGTTACCCTATCGAGGCGGCGTTGCCACCCTCAACAGTCAATCAACTGCATAAATTGCAGACCTCTCCCCATGGTTTAAGGGTGGTCAATGTAGGATGGGGCTCTATTAACTGGTATTTCGCATCAGATACCATTCAATATAGCCCCATCCTACATTGACCGCTCTGTTATAGGAAATGCCGATAGCAAGGCATCTTTGATTGGTATCCCCAAATAGCGAGTGAAACTCCACCGTGGCACAGTGGTGCAGTAGAATCCTTACAAGACATCACACTATTACGTATCTAGAGGAGCACGATATGCGCGTCGACGAGGTTTTTAAGCAGGCAGCATCCCAGGGCACCGCGCCCGTTTCGTTTGAGATGTTCCCGCCCAAGGGCGAGCTGACCCTCGATACGGCTCGCGAAGTGGCAGGCAATCTGTGCAAGCTTTCGCCGAGCTTTGTCTCGGTCACCTGCTCGGCCGGCGGCTCGGGCAACGGTGCCACCACCGCCCCCATCGCGCATATGATTACGAGCGAATTCGATACGCCCTCGGTGGCGCACCTCACCTGCGTTGGCCGCACCCACGCCGACATCGCCGCCAAGATTGACGAGTATCGCTCGGCCGGTGTGGAAAACGTGCTAGCCCTGCGCGGCGACCTGCCCGCTGGCGCGACTGAAGATGACAAGCCCGCCTCGGACTACGCCTACGCCTGCGACCTCATCCCGGAGCTCGTCGATGCCGGCTTTTGCGTGGGCGCCGCAGCCT
This sequence comes from uncultured Collinsella sp., assembly GCA_900541195.1. Lineage (GTDB taxonomy): Bacteria > Actinomycetota > Coriobacteriia > Coriobacteriales > Coriobacteriaceae > Collinsella. The sequence continues at coordinate 4,132 of UQIY01000031.1, forward strand.
ACCCCGAGGGCCACATTGCCTGTGAGGATCTCAACGCCTCAGTCGAATACCTCAAGCAAAAACAGAATGCCGGCGCGAGCTTCTTTGTGACGCAGCTCTTTTTTGATAACGAGTGCTTCTACCGTTTTCGCGAGCTTGCCGACAAGGCCGGCATCACCGTGCCCATTACCGCGGGCATCATGCCGTTTATGGGCAAGTCGCAGATCAGCCGCATGGTCTTTATGTGCGGTGCGTCGCTGCCCTCCCCCGTCATCAAGATTCTCGCCAAGTACGAGAACGACCCCGAGAGCCTGCAGGCGGCCGGTGTAGATTATGCTGCTCGTCAGCTTTGCGACCTTAAGGAGCACGGTGCCGACGGTCTGCACCTGTACACTATGAACCGTCCTGCGATCGCCGCGACCATTATGGAGCGCCTGGGGTAATGGAAAAACCGTACATCGATACAACCACTGTCGAAGTGCCGGCCGACCTTGCGTCGCCGGCGCTTTACCGTGTCGATGCTGCGCACCATCCCCGTGTCGACCGTGCCGAGATGCTACGGTATCTGGGTTACGGCGGCCAGCAGATTGAGCCCGAACTGTCACGACGTATTGAGCTTGTCGTTGAACGTCTGGAACTGGACATTGAGCCCCGTGGCGTGCGCCGCGTATTTGCCGTCGATGCCACGGGCGTGGACGAGCAGGGCAAGCCTTGCATTCGCTTGGTCGGCACCAACGTTGAGCTGCGCGGTCGCGATATCTATCGACATCTCAAAGACGCCCGCTTTGCCGCGCTCATGGCATGCACCCTCGGCATGGACGCCGAGCGTCGCCTGCGCACCACGGGAGCCCAACATCCCCTAGAGGGCGCCGTGCTCGACGCCGCGTGCTCCGCTTACGCGGAAGCCGCCGTTGAGCAAATGGACCAGCAGGTCAAGACGGACGCCGCCACACACGGGCTCGCCGGCAACTGGCGCTTTAGTCCCGGCTATGGCGACTGCCCGCTCTCGGCCCAGCGCTCGATCGTCAATGCGCTCAACGCCACGCGGCTCATCGGGCTTACCGTCACACCCACCAGCCTGCTCATGCCCACCAAAAGCGTGACCGCGGTGATCGGCCTATTCGACGGCGAGGTCCACGACGCCCAGAGCCGCCCCACCTGCAATATCTGCCGCATGCGCGAACACTGCCGCTTCCGCGCCGCCCACACCACCTGCTATTCCAGCCATTAGGAGCCCCCGATGTTTACTCCGCTTATCACTCATGATTCTGACGGCACTGCATTGGCGGCACCCGTTGATGCCGCACGTCGCAACGGTGCCACGTACAAGACGCGCACGATCGACGATCTGCGCATTAAGGACGATCGCCTGCGCGCCGCCATCGAGGGCACGGGGCACTTGCTGTTCGACGGCGGTATGGGCACCATGTTGCAGGCCGCTGGTATGAAGGCGGGCGCCCTGCCCGAGCTGCTCAACTTTGAGGAACCCCAGGTTATCACTGATATCCAACGTCAATATGTCGAGGCCGGCTGCGACGTGATTACCGCCAACACCTTTGGCGCCAACGCCCACAAGCTCGACGGTGCCGCCACCGTGGCAGACGTCTTTGCCGCGGCCGTCGCCTGTGCCCGCGAGGCCGGCGCCCGCTACGTCGCCAGCGATATCGGCCCCATCGGCGCGCTGCTTCGCCCCCTGGGTACTCTGAGCTTCGACGAGGCCTACGACCTCTTTGCCGAGGAAGTGCGCGCCGGCGTCGTCGCGGGTGTGGACCTCTTTATTATCGAGACCATGACCGACCTTGCCGAGATCAAGGCGGCCGTCCTCGCCTGCCGCGAGAACTCCGACCTGCCCGTCTTTGCCACCATGACCTTCGAGGAAGACGGCCGCACGTTTCTGGGCACGAGTCCCGAGGTGGCCGCCATCACCCTCGACGCCATCGGCGCCGACGTCCTGGGCATCAACTGCAGCCAGGGACCGGCCGAGCTCCGCGGTCTTGCCGCACGCATGCTCACCGTCACCGACAAACCCATCATGGCGCAGGCCAACGCAGGACTCCCCCATGTGGACGACGACGGCAACACCGTCTTTGATATCCAGGCCCCCGAATACGCCGAGGCCGTCGCCGGCATGATCGCCGACGGCGTGAGCGTCGTGGGCGGCTGCTGCGGCACCACGCCGGCGCACATGGCAGCGCTACGCACGCTTATCGATAACCACACGCCCAGCCCGCGCCGCCGCAAGCCCAGCATGTCGGTCACGAGCGCCCAAACGGTCGTGAACCTTCCCTGCGACGGCCACAAGATCGCCGTCATCGGCGAGCGCATCAACCCCACCGGCAAAAAGCGCCTGCAGCAGGCCCTGCGCGACGGCGACCTGGACTACGTCGTGAGCCAGGGTATCAGCCAGCAGGAACAGGGCGCCGACATCCTGGACGTTAACGTGGGCCTGCCCGAGATCGACGAGGTCAAGATCATCCAACAGGCCACCGAGCAGCTCCAGGGCTCCACGCTGCTGCCGCTGCAGATCGACTCCACCGACCCCGCAGCCGTCGAGGCCGCCGTGCGCCGCTACGCTGGCAAGCCCATCATCAACTCGGTCAATGGCAAGCAGCAGATCATGGATGAGATCTTTCCGCTGGTCGCCCACTACGGCACCAACGTTGTCGGACTTACGCTCGACGAAGGCGGCATCCCCGATACCGCCGAGGCCCGCTTCGCCATCGCCGAACGCATCGTGGCCGAGGCTGCCCGCTACGGCATCGGACCGGACCGCATCCTCATCGACTGCCTGGTCATGACCGCCTCGACCAACCAGCGCCAGGCCGAGCAGATCCTGCGCGCCATGTCCCTGTGCAAGGAGCGCCTGGGCGTCAAATGTGCGCTCGGCGTGTCGAACATCAGCTTTGGCCTGCCTGCCCGCCCGCTGCTGGGCTCGGTCTTTTTGGCTGCCGCCTTCGGCGCGGGCCTGGACGCCCCCATCATGAACCCGGGTTCCAAGCGCTTTATGGATACCGTCTACAGCTATCGCGTGTTGAGCGTTGAGGACGAGGGCTCGACCGGATACATCGAGCGCTATGCCGGCTGGACCGATCCGTACAAGATCGCCGCCAACCCGGCAGCTGCTCAGGCCGCATCGAGTGATGCCGCGCCCGCTGCCGGCACCGCCGGCACCGACGGCAACGACGACCCGATTCGTCGCATGGTCGTCTCGGGCCGCAAAGGCGAGATCGCGGGCGAGACCGAGCGCCTGCTAGCGGATCACGACGCCATGGACCTCATCAACAACCACTTTATCCCCGCCCTCGACGAGGTGGGTGTCCTCTTTGACCAGGGCAAGTTCTTCCTGCCGCAGCTCATGGCCTCGGCCGAGGCCGCGCGCGTGGGCTTCGACACCATCAAGCGCCTGATGCCCGCCGGCGAGATCGCCGACAAGGGCAAGATCTGCGTGGCCACCGTCAAGGGCGACATCCACGATATTGGCAAGAACATCGTCAAAATGCTGCTCGATAACTACGGCTATACCGTCTTTGACCTAGGCCGCGACGTCGATCCGCAAGAAGTGCTCAAGACCGTCAAGGAGCGCGATATCAAGCTCGTCGGCCTCTCGGCGCTTATGACTACCACGGTCGTCGCCATGGAGGAAACCATCAAGCTGCTTCATACCGAGGTGCCAGGCGTCAAGATCATCGTGGGCGGCGCCGTACTCACCCCCGAATACGCCAAGCAGATCGGCGCGGACTACTACGCCAAGGACGCCGCCGAGAGCGCGCGCATCGCCGAAGAGGTCTTTGGGCAGTAACACAACGGAAACAACCGAGCACCAAAACGTGCCGCATGCGCCACTTGGCACGTGCAGCACGTTAGAATAGATAAGATTATGCTCGTTTTGGCAGATAGGAGCGCAAGGATGGCGATCACGCCCGCAGAAATCGCGGAAACCCGCGGCATGGTTGAGGAGCAGAACCTCGACATCAGGACCATCACCATGGGTGTTTCGCTCATGGGTTGCGGTGACGAGAACCTCGACCGCATGTGCACGAAGATCTACGACCACGTGACGCACACGGCTGAGCATCTGGTCGAGACCGCCGAGAACCTCGAGCGCGAGTACGGTATCCCCATCGTCAACAAGCGCGTTTCCGTCACCCCGGTGGCGCAGATCGCCGCGTGCTGCAAGGATGAGGACCTCACCCCTATCGCGCATGCCCTCGACCGCGCGGCCGAGACGCTCGGCATCGATTACCTGGGCGGCTTCTCCGCACTCGTCCAGAAGGGCATCGGCGACGCCGACCGCCGCGTCATCCAGTCCATCCCCCAGACGCTCGCTACCACGAGCCGCGTCTGCTCCAGCGTCAACGTCGCCAGCCTGCGCGCCGGTATCAACATGGACGCCGTGCTCATGGCCGCCCAGACCATCATCGATGCTGCTAAACTCACGGCCGACCAGGATTCCGTCGGCGCTTCCAAATTTGTCTGCTTTGCCAACATGGTCGAGGACTCCCCGTTTATGGCGGGCGCCGTCCACGGCGGTGGCGAGGCCGACGCCGTCATCAACGTAGGCGTCTCGGGCCCCGGCGTTATGGCCGCAGCCCTGGAAACGCTGCCCGATTCCGCATCGATGATGGAAGTCGCCGAGAAGATCAAGCAGACCGCCTTTAAGATCACCCGTGCCGGCGAGCTCATGAGCCGCGAGGCCGCCCATCGCCTGGGTGTCGAGAAGGGCATTGTCGACCTGTCGCTGGCTCCCACGCCCGCCATCGGCGACTCCGTCGCGCGCATCCTCGAGATCATCGGCGTGGGCACCTGCGGTGGCCCGGGCACGACCTGCGCGCTCGCCATGCTCAACGATGCCGTCAAGAAGGGCGGCGTCATGGCCAGCTCCAGCGTGGGCGGTCTCTCGGGCGCTTTCATCCCCGTGTCCGAGGACGCCGGCATGATCGCCGCCGTCGAGGCCGGCGCGCTTTCGCTCGAGAAGCTCGAGGCCATGACCTGCGTGTGCTCCGTTGGCCTGGACATGATCGCCATCCCCGGCGACACCCCGGTCGAGACCATCGCCGGCATCATCGCCGACGAGATGGCCATCGGCGTCATCAACAACAAGACCACGGCCGTCCGCGTGATTCCTGCTATCGGCAAGGGCGTGGGCGACTGCGTCGAGTATGGCGGCCTGTTCGGCCGTGCGCCCATCATGCCGGTGAACCCCAACGCCGGCACCGTGCTTGCCCACCGTGGCGGACGCTTCCCGGCGCCGCTGAACTCGCTGAAGAACTAGCTGAGGGGGACTGGCGAGGAGCCCCGGGGAGGGCAAATATATAAGGTCGCCTGCTCGGACAGTCCTGACTCGCACGGAGAGCACATTAAGTGCTCTCCGGCTCGTGCGGAACTCGCGATCGACCTTATATATTTGCCCTCCCCGGGGCTCCCGCACAACGAGACCTCGGTTGGGTTCTATCCCGGTTGCAGTCGCTTCGCTCCTGCACCACTTGGCGGGTGCGGCGGTTTGGCGTTGGATCGGTTCTTTCTGATATATGCTGGTTGCGGCTCTTCTTTTGGGAGGAGTCGCTTTTTTGTTGTGAGGGGGATGGCCCGTGGCTGATGATTTGATTCGTTCTGAGCTGCTTTCTGCGGATTGGAATGGCGAATGGATGCGTCTGCAGGCTGGTCGGCGGCGGGCTGATGATTCTTTTGAGTGGGATAAAAGGGCTCGGCATTTTCGGCCGTTGGAGACTGCCCCTTATGCTCGGGATTTTATAAAGCTGTTGGCGTTAAAGCCTGGTGAATCCGTGCTGGATATGGGGTGTGGGGCTGGGTCGATTGCTATTCCGCTTGCGCAAGACGGACATCCCGTGATTGCCGCTGATTTTTCCCCTGCCATGTTGGGCACGCTTGATGCCGGCATTGAGTACTACGGGCTCGAGGGGCGTATAACGCCGCTTGAGCTTGCTTGGGATGACGATTGGGATCTGGTTGGACCGGTCGCGAAAGCGGTGGATGTTGCCTTTGCCAGTCGGTCGGTTACGACGACCAATCTAAAAGGTGCACTTGCCAAGCTTGACCGTACGGCTCGTCGGCGTTGTGCTGTCACGATGGTCGCCAACTCCAGCCCGCGCTATGACCTGCACCTGATGAACGCCATCGGCGCCTCGGTTACCTGCAGTAATGGCTTTGTGTATGCTTTTAATATCCTCGTTCAGATGGGTGTCCTGCCGCAGGTTACGTACTTTGAATCGCCCCGTCGCGATACCTTCGACAGCCTTGAAGCGGGTGTGGCGGACTTTTCTCGTATGCTCGAGCATGGCAACGAGGACAAGATCGACTGCCTGCGTGACTACATCGCTCAACACATGATTGAGAACCCCCATGCCGGCGAGCCGGGGTCCAAGGGCGTGCCGCAGGGGCGCTATATGCTCGATCATGTCCGCAAGGTTCGTTGGGCGTTTATTGCATGGGAGCCGGTCTCTGCGCCCAGCTCATAGCCTGTTCACAGCCCGCACCGCCCACTCACTCGGCATCCGCATTCTTTTTGAACTGGGCAAACGCGCTCCACACCGCGCCGTTCCTGCGCTATCGTGGGACAGCTCACGTAGATTAAGGCCCCATCGTGGGGCGCCCCATACATAGAAAGCGAGAACCCATGGCACTGACAGGAGCCCAGGTCAAGCAGCTTCGCAGCATGGCCCATCACCTCAACCCCGCCATCATCATCGGCAAGTCCGATGTCAACGAGGGCACCGTCGAGCAGACGGTCGCCTACCTGGAGAAGCACGAGCTCGTTAAGTGCTCCGTGCTCGATGGCTCCAGTCTTTCCGCCCGCGAGGCCGCCGAAGAGCTCGCTGAGCGTTGCCACGCCGAGGTCGTCCAGGTCATCGGCCGCAAGTTCTCGCTGTATCGCGAGTCCTCGCGCAAGGACATCGAGAAGATCAAGCTCGTCTAAGAGCCAATGATCCGGCGAGCCAACACATGGCAAGCTTACGGGCGCCCAAGTACTTCGGGCGCCCGTTTTTTATCGCTCGACCAGCACGCGATTGAGCCGCCCCTCCACCAAGCGCTCGTATAGACGCCGCGTCTCGGGCTCGGGCACGCCATTGACCTGCTCCCTCAGATGGTGCATATGCCCGCTGTATAGCTCGACGATATCGCGCCGCCGCCCCGCCGCACTGTAGACACGCATGGCGCAGCGCACCATATCCTCGCGCGACGTTTCCTGCCGAAGCCCCGACTCTGCCAGCCAAATCGCCGACTGCAGATCGTTTTCTTCTAGAGCGGCATTGGCCCCCTTAATCATGCAATCGATGTACTTTGACTGCATAATGCGCCGCATTCGCAAAAAGTAGGTGGGATTACAGCCATTGGGCACATACAGCGGTCCGGCATAAAGCTGCTCAATCTTAAGGCACAACTCGACCAAATGGGGCCCGCGCGCACCTGTGCGATTTCCCAAAACCTCGCGGCTTATCTGGTCAAACAGCCGTACATCGGTCTTGACGTAGTCGCCGTTGAGTCCGATGCATTCATTTTGGATGAGCACGCACGACTTGCCGTCTGGCGTCGGCCCCAAGGCCGACCGCAAGCGCGATATCGTCGAGTACAGGTTATTGCGGGCGCTATTGAACTCGGCATGGGGCCACAGCTCCATGGCCAGCGTCTCACGATCGACGAGCGCATCCATGCCCAGCGCAAGCCGCTCGGCAAGTGTCGCCGCCTTCTTGCGGCGCCACATTTTGTCCGTGATGGGAAACCCGTCGCGCTCGGCGCGAAACGCCCCAAACATACGAATCTCGATATGGTCGATGGTATCAACGGCTTCAACCTCGCCGGCCTGGAACAGGCGCTCGCCCTCCCCTTCTAAATCGTCGCGCAGCGAATACCGCGACAGCTCGCGCACGGGAAGCTTCTTGCGTATCCTGGCCGCCGGCTCGCCCAGACAATGCATGGCAAGGCGCGCAAAGAGCCGATACGATGGCTCTAGAATTCCCGCACGATTCATGGACATCCAGGCCGCAAGATCGCTGTCTCGGCCCGCACAGGCCAAATGCAGCGCCACCATCCAGGCTTCTGCGCCACCAACCTGCGTCTGGCTTATATCGAGTAGCTCCGCTTCCTCGCGTACCGAAACCATCGACGTGTTACGCAGATACGCTGCGCGCTCCAGCAGCAATGCGTTATCGCGCATGTACGCAATCGACTCCTCGGCAAGTTTAAGCACTTGGACCGCACGGAACTTTGCATTAACCGGCCGTCCCTCTGCCAGCGACTGCCAACCTTCTAGCAACAGGCCAAACAGCTGAATCTGGTTGTCGCGCATGCGCACGGCAAAACGATCGAGCTCGTTGAACGCCGCATCGTCGGTTACCGGCAAGCCGGAAAGGAGCCGCCGTGCCGCCAACACCATGCGCACCCAGATAGCCATCGCCTTAAGCCCACGTACGTCGAGCGCCTCCCGCACCACCGTCATCTCGTCGTCGCGCTCGTCGGTTCCCGCAAACGACCCATCAAAGAGCTCCACCAGCATGCTATCGGCCCGTATAACAATCCCCGCGATGTCGAGCTCGCAGTCGTAGGCCCTGCTCGTTTTGAGCTGCTGTAGAACGCCGCCGTCATTTCCCCGCTCGGTCAGACAGCGCTTGACCTCGATATGCGCAGACAACATATCGAGTGCGGTATGGGATGTCTCGATTTCTGGCACGGCCAGATTCGTAGGAAGCCCAAGCCCGTTGTCCCCATAGCAAACAGCCGTCAGTGTCTGGGCCACCCTCCATGAAACAGGGTCTATTTCGCAGGCCGCCCGTTCGCCCCCGCGCTCGATGACCGATGCCATATAGCGGGCGAGCTTTGTGTTGGACACGCTGACCGCTGCCAGATATACGCCAAGCGCCTCGGCAGGCGTTGGCTCTGGAGCCGGATCGTCAGCGTCGATCGTGCCCAGCGCTGCTCGGCAGATATCGGCCCCGTGCCCCGTCAGAGCAAAATCGACCCCATACTGCCCAGCAAGTTCAAGAACCGCCTCACGGTCCAAAAAGGCGTCCGCCAGGCCCATCGCCGCATCGCATCGGCCCGCCTTAAGCAAAATCCGGGCCGCCCTCGGAACAAGTTCGGGGCGAACCTCGGCCACCAACTTACGCAAGCGCAAGCGTCCGTTATCCTCCGTGCCCAGACACGTAAAACTCCGCTCGGCGGGATCCAAGCCAAAGATCGGGTAGTCGCGTACAAAGTAGGACTGGTCGACCATCGACAGCCTCACCCCGCAAGCCTCGAGTTCTGCGATATTGCCCTCGCCCATCAAAACCATGAGACATGCCACGCAAAACAGCGCATTATTGTCGAGCGAAGCCAGATCGGCAAGTGCCGCGCCATATACGTTGACAATCTCGTTTTCGAGCAGACCGGCTACGTCGCCTTGGCCATACAGACCCGTCTGCAATGCCGAAACGAGCTCGGGCACGCCCTGCGTGAGCTGATAAAAGTCGAGCGATGTGCTGATCGAAAACGCCGATGCCCACGCCGAATACTCATAGGCATGCACCTTGAGCATCTGCGCATTGATCTTAACCGAATCGCCCAGCCCATGAATCAGCTGACGATTTGAAGGACGGCAGGAGATAAAGACCCCTATCCCCATAGCGCGCAGGCCGCGAATCCTGTCGATGAGGTCTTCGGTATCGTGCTGATCGAGGTTTGGCACATTATCAATCGCGATAAGGGAGTGCGGTTTGTCTTTGAGTTCTTCGGTAACCACCTCGAGCTGCATAAACACCTCGCGCCCAGTGGCGCGATCGGCCTCGATAATCCGCACGGGGCCTCGCGTCGGGTCGCATTTAACCTCATGGGTGTACTGCAGCAGCACCGAGGTCTTCCCAAACCCGTCGGGCGCATAAAGCACCACGATGCCGGCCTTTCGGCCCTTGGCGATAAGCTCATTCATCAAGCGTTCGCGTCGCACCATATAGCCTCCGCCCAGCGGCATCAGCTCGAGGTCGTCTATACCGCTCAAATCATTTACCATGCCCGCTCCTCAACTCGACCGTATGGACACTGTAGCCGCAAGACCATACAAGCCGCGCTATGAATAGAGCGACCTTGTGTTTTAGGTTGTCTTTTGGTACGCAAGCGGCAAGTTTTTGTACAGCGAGGGCCGATTGTTATTAATCCCCCGACTAATCGGTCTTTAAGCAGGTAAATGAGCTTGTCAGCTTGTCCCATCTAAGCGGCAGTGTAACGCAGATGAACAAGGTTCAGCCATGTCATTCAACTCGCCTAGCACCCGCTACCGTCTACGACCTTCTAGTGGCATTTTTGCATAGAATCTGGTATGGAATGAATCAAGCTGTTGGGCATCCGGCATTCGTCAAGCTTGCGGCAAGATTTTGGTCAAGTGGGCGAAAAGGGATAGCAAAAAGGCCCCCGCAAAGCGGAGGCCTTAGGCAAGGCTATGTCGAGCTGCAGGATTCGCGCTACTCGCAGAGCGAAAGGGCGGCCTCGTCGGCAACGACAACGCAGTTGGTGTGCAGCTGCAGGATCGAAGCCGGGCACTCGGGCGTAACCGGACCATAGCACATGTCATGCACGGCCTGAGCCTTGGCCTCGCCGTTGGCGACGACCAGGATCATGCGGGCATACATGATGGTCTGGGTACCCATGGTGTAGGCCTGACGGGGAACATCGTCGATGCTGTCGAACAGGCGGCTGTTGGCCTGAATGGTGCTCTCGGTGAGGTCGACGCAGTGCGTGCCCTTGGAGAAGTGGTCATCGGGCTCGTTGAAGCCAATGTGGCCGTTGTTGCCAATGCCGAGCAGCTGCAGATCCGGATAACCGGCGTCGGCGACGATCTTGTCGTACTCAGAGCAGGCAGCGGCGGCGTCGGGGTTGGAACCGTCGGGCACATGCGTGTTGTTAAGGTCGATGTTGATGTGATCGAAGAAGTTCTCACGCATGAAGTAGTGATAGCTCTGGGGATCGTCGTGCGAAAGGCCGCGATACTCGTCCAGGTTGTAGGTGCTGACCTCGGCAAAGTCGACGTCGCCCTTCTTGTACCAAGCAGCGAGCTGCTTGTAGGCACCGATCGGGGTGGAGCCGGTGGCAAGGCCCAGCACACAGTCGGGCTTGAGGATAACCTGGGCCGAGATAATATTGGCGGCCTTGCGGCTCATATCCTCGTAGTCTTTAGCTTTAATGATCTTCATTACGCGTCCTTTCTCGTACAAGAGAGGCAAGGCTCCCTTACAAGCACTTGCCCGCGGCCCGCGTCGGCCGCAACCAACGTGTGCGGCCACCAGGGCGAGGTCGCGTAATGTATGTGTCTCGTGTCTAACCGCGTCGAGGCCCCTGCCCGTCCACGGTGACCCAAAGCCTTTTAGCTTCGGACAAATCCCATCTTGCCACGGAGGGCGTCCTCTTTCAAGAGCGCCCTCCGTAAACGTGTTTGAATTGTAGGCTAATGGCCACGTGCACTTGCTAGCGCTCGCGAGCAACGATGAGCTGGTCCATCTCTTCGACATGCACGCCAACGGAACCCTTGATGCTCGAGAACTCAACGGAGTTGCACACCAAGATGGGAACCGTCACATCGTAGCCCTCGGCAGCAATTGCCTCGCGATCGAACTCAATGAGTACATCGCCCTTATGGACGATGTCACCCACTTGCGCATGTACGGTAAAGTGCTTGCCCTCGAGCTGAACAGTGTCCAAACCAACGTGGATGAGCACGTCCAAGCCATCGACCGTGTTAAGCGCAACGGCGTGTCCCGTGGGAAAAATGGCCTCGACCTTGGCATCAGCCGGTGCAATCACACGCGTTCCGGTGGGCTGAATCGCCACGCCCTGGCCCAAAAGGCCGGTGGCAAACGTCTGATCGTTTACCTCGGAGAGCGGAATGACGTCGCCCGAGATGGGAGCATCCAGCGTAAGGACTCGACCACGCATACCAAAAGACCTTAGGACTTTAGTGAACATGCTCCCCCTCGGACATACCGATTAACCAAAATAACCTTAACAGTTTACCACTTGGCACCCGTTTTTGACCATTAGGGAAGTTCGCGCTTGACAACCTCGACGATGTCGTCGACAACGCGCTGGGTCAGCTCGTGCGTCTCGGCCTCGGCCATCACGCGGACCAGCGGCTCGGTACCGCTCGGGCGCACCAGAATGCGGCCGCGGCCGTCAAGCTCCTTCTCGGCGGCAGCGACGGCATCCCAGATGGGCTGGCAATCGTCCAGACCAGCCTTGTTGTCGGAATGCACGTTGACGAGTACCTGCGGGTACTTCTTCATGATACCGGCAAGATCGGTGAGGGTGCGACCGGTGCGCTTGAGCACGGCCAGCAGCTGCAGAGCCGTCACCAGGCCGTCACCGGTGGTGTTGTGCTCCAGGAAGATGATGTGGCCGGACTGTTCGCCGCCGATGACGGCGCCGTCCGCGAGCATGCGCTCCAGAACGTAGCGGTCGCCCACGGCGGTCTGAACTATCTCGAAGCCCTGCTCCTTCATAGCGATGGAGAAGCCCAGGTTGCACATGACGGTCGAGACGATCTCGGAGTTGGCGAGCTTGCCGCGAGCGGCGAGGTCAGAACCGCAGATAGCCAGGATGTAGTCACCATCGATCTCATTGCCCTCGCTGTCCACGAACAGCACGCGGTCGGCGTCGCCGTCGTGGGCCAGACCGATGTCAGCATGGGTGCGCAGCACGAGCTCGCGCAGGGGCTCGAGGTGCGTAGAGCCGCACTCGACGTTGATGTCGGTGCCGCAATAATCGGTGTTGATGGCATGGACCGTAGCACCCAGGCGCTGCAGCGCGGCGGGCGTGGTCTGGCAAGAAGCACCGTGGCCGCAGTCGACGGCAACAACCAGGCCATCGAGCTTAAGGCCGTCGAGCGTGCTGATGGCATGATCGACATATGCCTTGCGAGCATCCTTCATCTTGATGATGTGGCCCACGCCGGCACCGGTCGGCAGCGTGTCGGCAGCCATGGCCTCCTCGGACATGACCCAAGCGCTGATCTCTTCCTCGACAGCATCAGGAAGCTTCATGCCCTTGCGGCTAAAGAACTTGATGCCGTTGAACTCCGGCGGATTGTGCGAAGCAGAAATGACGATGCCGCCGTCGAGCTCGTTTTGGACGGTGAGCAGCGCCACGGCCGGCGTAGGGATAACGCCGCAGCAGTGCGGGCGGCCGCCCTCGGCCATAATGCCGGCGGTCAGAGCACTCTCGAGCATGGTGCCCGAAAGACGCGTGTCGCGGCCGATGCAAATGTCCGGACCAAGGAACTTGGTCGCCGCACGGCCAAGGCGAAACGCAAGGTCGCACGAGAGGTCGGCGTTGGCGACGCCACGGACGCCGTCGGTACCGAAGATGTTCTGGGGCATAGGATCGCTCCTTCCCAAGTGGGCAAAACGCAGTCGCCCACCCTAGTCGAAAAAGAAAACGGGACCCGCCGAGCAATCGGCAGGCCCCGCTTGTACATTGTATCCCGTAAGGAGATAAAACCTTAGCGCTTGGAGAACTGGGGAGCGCGGCGGGCCTTCTTGAGGCCGTACTTCTTGCGCTCGACCACGCGAGCATCGCGCGTAAGGAAACCGGCCTTCTTGAGGTCAGCACGGTAGTCGCCAGCGTTCAGAAGAGCGCGAGCGATGCCCAGGCGCAGAGCGCCGGACTGACCGGAGATGCCGCCGCCATCGCACAGAGCGATAACGTCGAACTGACCGGCGGTGTCGGTCACCTTGAAGGGAGCAAGGGCGTTCTCAACGAGCTGATGACGGCCGAAATACTGCTCGGCGTCACGCTTGTTGATGGTCACCTTGCCGGTGCCGGGGACGAGACGGACGCGGGCGACGGCGTTCTTACGACGGCCGGTACCCTGGTAGACAACGGTGTTCTCAGCCATCTTTAAGCCTCCAGCTCAATCTTCGTGGGGTTCTGGGCAGCGTGCGGATGCTCGGCACCAGCGTAGACCTTAAGCTTGGTCATCTGGGCACGGCCGAGGGTGGTCTTGGGCAGCATGCCGCGAACGGCGCGCTCGATGACCTTCTCCGGGTGCTTCTCCATAGCCTGGCGGAAGCTCTCAGCCTTGAGACCGCCGTTGTAGCCGCTGTGGCGATAATAGGTCTTCGTGTCGGCCTTGTTACCGGTAAGCTGGACCTTATCGGCGTTGATGACGACAACGAAGTCGCCGCAGTCGCTGTTGGGCGTGAACTGGGGCTTGTTCTTACCGCGCAGGATCATTGCGATCTGGGTGGCAAGACGGCCCAGGACAGCACCATCGGCGTCGACGAGAACCCAGTTGCGCTGGACCTCGCCCTGCTTGGCGTAGTGAGTCGATTTCGAAATCACTTAGACTCCTCCATGTACAGTACGTGTTGTTACAGAGATTCACGGGGCTCTGCAAGTAACCCGTCCATATTACCCCGCTCGCCGTACGAGTCAACAGGTATTTTGGCTCCGACCAGAGTTTCTGCACATGTCGTCCATGGGTCATGACGTCGCGACGCTAGCGCTCGACAAACGCCTCGATATCTCCCAGCAATCGCTTTGCCTCCTGGCGGCCCTGAATATACAGGTCGAGGAGCTTTGCCGGATCGTGCTCAACGTGGCCGACCTCGACCGGCTTTTGCGGAGCAACGACCAGCGCGCGGCCCTCGCGCCCATACTTCCACAGGTGCATGCGCTGGATGTTATAGCGGTCGTGGCGCGTCTCGATAGCCTCGAGCAGATAAGGGTAGTCGGCATAGCGGGCTCGTGCGGCGGGCATAAACTCGTAGGGCTTTTTCTCGTACGAGCGGTCCTGCGTAACAATGACGACCGCGCGATCGAAGCCCGCCTCCTCCAGCACGTGCTCGATAGGGACCGAATCGGCTACGCCGCCGTCGACGTATTTGTGCCCGTCAATCTCGACCGGCGGCGTCACCAGCGGCAGCGACGTCGAGGCGCGCACAGCATCGAGGTCGAGCACGGCGCTTTTGACCGGCAGGTACGTGGCGGTTCCAAAGAGCATGTCCGTCGCAACGGCGTACATCTCGATGGGGCTCGCGTCGAACGTCTCGTTATCGAAGGGGTCTAGGCGGTCCTGGACATCGTTGAAGATAAAGTCGTAACCCACAATAGAGCCCGTGGACGCAAGCGATGCGGCGCCCATGTAGCGGCTGTCGTTGCAGAAAGCCAGGTTGATGCGGTTAGCACGGCCGATCTGGTGCGACTTGTAGTTCACGCCGTTGAGGGCGCCAGCCGATACGCCATATACCGCCGGAATCTCGACGCCAGCCTCCATGAGGACGTCGAGCACGCCCGCGGTAAACTGCCCGCGAAAACTGCCGCCCTCCAGGACGAGCGCGACCTTGCCGGCGTTCTTTGCCTTATCTTCTGCAGTCATATTGACCTCCTGCTGTTTCGTTTTGGCTTTCTTCTACCCAGTTTTGGGATAGAGAGCGCATTGGTTTTGGAGTTGCGGAGGACGGGTCGGTCGGCGGGAAAGCGCATCCCACCCTGCGTTGCTGCGGCGTTTTCTTAACGCTCGCGCCCTGCATAGAGTTCGATTCTCCGCGGTACGGGGGATCTGTTGATGGGGCGAGGCCGGGGCAAGACGCCCGATCGGCATCGCATCTATATCTGGCTGGGGCATTGCGCGGAGAATCCGCGTATTTGCTTCGCAAATCCGCACCGGCTTCGGCCGCCTGCCGGCGTCCTCGCCCGCGGGCTAAAAACGCTTACGCGTTTTCTTAACGCTCGCGCCCTGCATAGAGTTCGATTCTCCGCGGTTTGGGGCTTGCGTTGAAGCGGGGCATGGCCGACTGAGATTCGATAAACATCGCATCCATATTGGGCTGATAGTTTGCGCGGAGAATCCGCGTATTTGCTTCGCAAATACGCACCGGCTTCGGCCGCCTGCCGGCGTCCTCGCCCGCTCGCTACAAACGCTTCGCGTTTTCTTTACGCCCGCGCCCTGCATAGAGTTCGATTCTCCGCGTTATCTGTAAGTAATAAAAAGGCAGGTAGAGACACTTCTCTACCTGCCTGTAACTATTGGTGGAGGCGCGGAGAATCGAACTCCGGTCCACGAAAGCCCCCTGATTGGCATCTCCAAGCTCAGTCGCTGGTTTAATCTCGGACGCTTTGCGCGCAGCGACACGCTCGCGGCGTCCCAACCGGTTCGGTCTTAGCCCGCGCCATACCGATTACGTGCGCAGGAGCATTCCCCTAACATGACGTCGCGCCGGTGTCGGGGAAATCACCGGGTTGACGCGCCGCTATAAACTAAGCAGCGAGAGCCATAGGCTCAAAAGAAGAGTTGTTGTCAATTCAATTTGACGGTACCCCTGTTTAACGAGGCGAGGAGACCTCGGCTTGCTTCCTCTCTCAGAGCTATCGTGTCGAAACCAGTCGCCCCCGGATGTTGGGAAAGTCTGGATGGTATCGGACCTGCAAACACCCGATAACCGTCGACTTTTCAAAGAACACGCGGGGTGAACCCCGCTCGTGAATAGCTATCTTACCACGTTCTAAAGGCAGACAGCTGTTCTATGCACGAGCTGTGAAGACCCTAATGTGCACCAGACTTCGCACTTTTGCTACCGATCGCGTCACGTATATTTTCGCCAAGCAAATTGACCCATCGAAAGGACCGTTATGGATACCAAGCAGCAACTCGTCAATGCCCTCGCAGGCCTGGGCTCAACCATTACCGAAGCTATGGATGTCATCGAAGGCTTTGTTCCCTGCGGACATCCCGCCCTCACGGTATCGAACGCACTTGTCGCGCTGGACGCTGACGATGATGCAGCTCTCGCCCAGCAGCTTGAGACTGTCGAGGGCTTTATCGACCACGTGAGTGAGAACCGCGGCGTGGCCGCCTACCACGGCATCGAGGTTGAGCTCGCGGGTCCCAAGGCCGATCTGCTCGCAGCAATCCGCGAGGTAGGTGCCCTTATGCAGACCGCAGGCGTCAAGAACACCCAGGTCAACGAGTGGGTCTACCGCAGTCTGGCAGCGCTCGACAGCTCCGACGAAAAGGCAGCCGAGCAGCTCGCAGAAAGTCCCGCCATTAAGGCCGAGCTTTTGTAAATAGCAGACGCGGGCCCCTGGCGCATCGTCGTCCAAGAGGCCCGCAAACAGTTCGCATCAACCGATAGCCGCGCCGCCACGTTCCGCCAAAGCAAGAATTGGCATCATTTGACGAGGTGTCTTTGCTGCAAGATCGGCATGTTCGAGCAGCTTGCGATCGTTAGTTACCAAGTAATCAACCTGCGCGCGCTTGCACGCGGCGAGCACCAAGTTGTCTTCGTAATCGCGATGGAGCGCTAAGTATTTGTCGGCCAGCCAAAGGTCCGACGCATCTGCACCCACGGCCGTGGCGTTTTCGGTCATGTTCCGAACAAACGCCAACGCCGCATCGCCAATTGCACGGGCAGACGCCTCGTCAATCGCTCCCCCGCTGGCAAGAACGCTACGCTTCAGCTCGTGTTGGACAACGTACAGCACGTCCTTGGCAATATGTACCGGAAAGAACAGCAACGCCCCCGCCTCCGTCGCCCGCCCAATAAGCGCACGCGCGGCAAGCGACTCGGCATGGTCGACGCAAAACGAATCGACCCATACGTTGGCGTCCACCATTATTTTAAGGGGAGCCCCGTTCATAGGATCATCCCCTTTTGGCGATAGCGCTCGTCCATGGCTTCGGAATAGATTGTGTCCCAATCGCGATCGTCGGATACGGGCGACGTAGCGATGCCCAGGTCCGCGTAAAGCTGATCCGCCACCGCCCATGATGCGGCGAACGGAGTATCGAGCGCGACGGTCTGCTGCCGGTCGTCGACGGCCGCAAGCACTTCCTCACACTGCCCGCCACCCTGCGCGACCTTGACCACCACCTTTTTGATGAGCTCGGGCAGTGACCCGCCCGAAAGCCGCAGCACCTCTTCGGCACGGTTCTTCACCTGGCGATCTACGCGAACGTTCACCTGCGCCATGCCGCTAACAGCACCCACGTTGATCCCGCTCCCTTCAATTGCTAGCCATGCTAGCAACACTATATAGAGAAGCTAGCAAATTATCAAATGCAAAAGGCCTGCGCCCGGACAACACCGATGCCGTCCGGGCGCAGGCCAGATAACGTGGGCGAACACGTCTGCTAATGCAGGTAAGCCTTCGCGTTGCTCAGGCTGTAGGCAATCGTCGAGCCATTGTGCAGCAACGACGACGTCTGCGGGGTAATCGCGCCGGTAATGCCGAGCGCCAGGAGCGCCGAGTTGGTGAGCATCACCTTAGAGTAGGAGCTCGTCAGACGATCAATGAGACCCTGACTCATGCGGCGCAGGCGCACGATCGCGGCGAGATCCGTATCGGTCAGGATGATATCGGCGACCTCCTTGGCGATATCGCTTCCGCCACCCATCGCCAGACCCACGTCGGCCAAACCGAGCGCCGGCGAATCGTTGACGCCGTCGCCCACCATGGCAACGTGGCGCCCCTCGCTCTTAATGCGCTCCACGTAAGCGTACTTGTCCTCGGGCAGCAGCTCGGCCTTAAACTCGTCGACCCCTGCCTCTCGCGCAATGCGCTCGGCCGTGCGCTCGGAATCGCCCGTGAGCATGACCACGTGCTTGACGCCCAACGCGTGTAGGTCGGCGATGGCCTCGCGAACCCCGGGCTTAAGCGGGTCCTCGATACCGAGCACGCCCACAACGGTGCCGTCGACCGCCAGATACAGCGGCGACAGGCCCTGCATCTGGGACTCAATGCGCTCCTTAATGTCGGAATCGAGCTGCGCGCTCTCGTCCTCAAACACAAAGTGTTCCGAGCCGATAATCGCGCGACGCCCTTCGATGGACGAAGCGATGCCGTGCGCCACAATATACTCGACCGCAGCGTGACGCTCGCGGTGCTCGAGCCCACGCTCGCGTGCAGCATTGACCACAGCACGCGCCACCGGATGCGGAAAATGCTCCTCCAAGCAAGCGGAAAGGCGCAGGATCTCGTCCTCGCTCCAGCCATCGGTGGTAAGTACGCAGGCAAGACGCGGCTGCGCCTCGGTGAGCGTACCGGTCTTATCAAACACAATGGTGTCAGCCTTGGCAAACGACTCAAAGTACTTCGCGCCCTTGACCATGACGCCCATCTTGGCAGCATCGCTCATAGCGGTCATGACGGCGACCGAACCCGTGAGCTTGAGTGCGCATGAATAGTCGACCATCAGCGCCGCTGAGGTCTTGATGAGGCTGCGGGTGGTAAGCGCAACCAGGCCCGCGAGCAGGAAGTTCCACGGGACGATCTTGTTGGCGAGGTCTTCCATGTGCGACTGGCCCTCGGACTTGAGCGAGTCGGCCGTCTGCACGAGCGAAACAATCGAGCGCAGCTTGGTCTGAGCCGTATTGGCGCGCACGCGCACCAAGATGCCGCCGTCTTCCACGACGGTACCGGCGAACACGTCGTCGCCCACGCTGCGCTCGACGGCCAGCGGCTCGCCGGTCAGGGTCGCCTGGTTTACCATGGCGCTCCCCTGCTCGACAACACCGTCGATGCAAATGGACATGCCGGTGCGCACGGCGACCAGATCGCCGGGCTCAAGCTCGGTGGCGGCAACGCTTACCTCGGTGTCGACGACAACCTTTTGCGCCTTGTCGGGCACATCGAGCAGCGAGTTGATGAGCTCGTTTTCGCTCATGGCGCTGGTGTAGTCCTCGAGCAATTCGCCCACATTAAGCAGGAACATCGTCTGCCCCGCGGTGTCGACATCACGCTTGACGAACGAAATGCCGATGGCCGAAGCGTCGAGCACAGGAACGGTCAGGCGCGGCTGCGCCAGCTCATGAAGGGCAGCGCGCAAAAATGCCATGTAACCGGCCACGACAAACACCGCACGCAGAGGCGTCGGCAAGAACCAGCGGCGCGCGTAGTGGGCGCCGATAAGTGTGACAAGATCCATGACGAGCTTGTGCTTGCGTGGCTCAAGCTGCATCACGTAACCCGTCTTTGCGTCGGCAATGGCCTGAGCATCGAGTGCGCCCAAGGCGTCGAGCACGCTCGCACGACACTGCTCGTCATATTCGAGCGCCATCTGGCCAATACGGCCATATACGCGCACTTTGCGCACGCCGTCGATTTCGCCGCCAAGCTTAAGAAGTGCATCGAGATCGCTCTCTGGCACAGGACCCGCCAATTGAAGACGGGTTCTGCCGGGGATCTCGCTAATAATCGAGAATCTCATAGTTTGTGCCTGGGAGCGTTACTCGGCTGCCTCGTCAGCAGCGGCCTCGCTCTGGGTGATGTAGGCAGCCTCGGCAACCATGTCGTCGACATTAGCCTTGGCCTGCTCGACCATGTCCTGATAGCCGTTCTTGATGCGCATGCCGCACGCGATACCCTGCACGCAGGCGTTCTTTACCGGAGCGCTGGTGAGCAGCTTGATGCCGGCCGTGCCGAGCAGAAAACCGCCACCAACAAGCAGGGTGTTAAACGTGGACTTCTTCATGTTGCTTCTCCCTTTTGCCGCATTGGACGCGACACGGTGCCTCTGCACTCAAGTTCATTAGTTAGCTCGAGCGCACTTTTGGAAAATAGTTTAGTTTATCTAACTATTGAGGTCAACAAAGGTTAACTTTTTGGAAATCTTAAGGTGCGGAACAGCCGGCTTCTGGCGATCCGCCCGCCGCGATGCACATCCGTGACGCCAAAGAGGAGTCCCTCTTCCCTCCAGCAAATTGAAGGTGAATGGTTTTCCGCAAAGTGAACGAGCAAAATTGGGCCCCCGAAGCATCCGCATTTTTTCGCAGCAAAACCGCAGGGAAAACTCGACAAAACCGCAGGAAACCGAGCCAGAAAAGTGTTGATGTTTCAGGGGTCCAAAATAGATCGTTCACTTCGCGGAAAAGTATTCACCTTCGTTTTCAACATCCACAAAAAATGAGGGCGCCATCGGCGCCCTCATTCACCAAATTCCATTCAGCCCACCTGACCCGAACAGCCGAGTCGTCACAGAACCCGGGAGCCCCGGCAGGGCGGGCGCTTGCTCAAAATGAGTTCCCTTCAAAACAATGGGCGCGCCAACGGCGCGCCCATTCACTCTATTCCATTCAGCCTACCTGACCCGAACGGCCGAGTCGTCTGGCCGGGGAAGCCCCGAGTCGCCGGGGTGTTTGCTCCAAATGAGTTCCGCATGCAAAGAAGGCCACTAAATGTGGCCTTCGTCTTGCATAGGACTGTTTGAAATTTGGAGGAAATACCCCGGCGACTCGGGGCTTCCCCGGCCTCGCAGCTACGAGAGCGACGTTCTCAGCAACTCGTTGAAGAGCTTCGGGTTGCCCTTGCCGCGGCTCGCCTTCATGCATTGGCCCACCAAAAAGCCGATGACCTTCTGGTTGCCGTCACGATACTGCTGCGCCTGCTCGGCACAGTTAGCCAGCACCTCGTCCACGATCGGCTGCAACGCGCCGGCATCGCTCACCTGACGCATGCCGCGCTCGTCGACAATCTTGTTGGGGTCGTCGCCAGTCTGGGCCATGGCCTCAAAGACCTCGTGCGCTTGGTTGGAGCTGATGGCATCGGTCGCCAGCAGCTTGGCAAGAGCGGCCACCTGAGCCGGCACGATGCCGGACTCGGCCAGCGAGACGCCTGCGCCCTTAAGGTAGGCGATTATCTCGTTCACCAGCAGGTTTGCGACCGTCTGGGCCTCCTTGCCAGCCATACCGGCAGCGGCAGCCTCAAAGAAGTCGGCAAACTCCGGATCGCCGGCGATCTGCTCGGCATCGGCCGCCTTAATGCCAAAGTCGGCCTCAAAACGGGCGCGCTTGGCATCGGGCAGCTCGGGAATCTCACCACGGCAGCGGTCGATGAATTCGTCGTCCAGATCGAACGGCGCCAGGTCGGGATCGGGGAACAGGCGGTAGTCGTCAGCCGTCTCCTTGACGCGCATGACCACGGTGCGCTTGCGGCTGGGCTCCCAGTGGCGGGTCTCCTGGTAGATGATGCCGCCCTCCTCGAGCACCTCGGCCTGGCGGCAAATCTCGTAGGCAAGGCCGTCATGCAGGCTCTTAAACGAGTTGAGGTTCTTGAGCTCGGTCTTGGTGCCCAGCTTGGTCTCGCCGCGGCGGCGCAGCGACACGTTGCCGTCGCAGCGCATGGAACCCTTCTCCATCGAGCAGTCCGAAATACCCAGCGTCACAAAGATGCGACGGAGCTTTTCCATAAACAGGCGCGCTTCCTCGGGCGTGCGCAGATCGGGCTCAGTCACGAGCTCAATCAAAGGCGTGCCGCAGCGGTTGTAGTCGACGAGCGACTCGGCAGCGGCGGTAATGCGGCCCTCGGCACCGCCCACGTGGACCATCTTGGCGGCGTCCTCCTCCATGTGGATGCGCAGGATGCGGATGGGCACCGTGTAGGAACCTGTCTCTTATACACATCTCCGAGCCCACGAGACCGGAGCCTATCTCGT
>UQIY01000032.1 GCA_900541195.1 uncultured Collinsella sp.
GGCAGCGTCAGATGTGTATAAGAGACAGCAGTCAGCGCGACCACAAAGTGGGCACCGGCGGAAACCTTGAGCTCGCGCACGGTGATGCGGAAGCCCTCGGGGGCGCCCAGCGCCTTGGCGTTGTCGCTAAAGCTGTACTGGGTCTTGGCGACGCACACCGGCAGGTTGCCAAAGCCGTTCTCGCGCAGCTCGGCGAGCTGACGCTTGGCAGCCGGCGTAAAGTCAACGCCGTCGGCGCGGTAGACCTTGGTGGCGACGGCCTCGAGGGCATCGGCAACATCGGCGCCGTCCTCGTAGGCAAACTTGAGCTCGCTCGGCTGCTCAATCAGGCGCATGACCTCATCAGCCAGGTCGAGCGCGCCCTCGCCGCCCTTGGCCCAGACCTCGGAAAGCTTAACGTTAACGCCGAGCTTCTGGCACTCGGACTCGATGAGCTCGAGTTCGGCCTCGGTGTCCGTCGGGAAGCGGTTGATGGCGACCACACAGGGAAGACCATAGACGTTCTGGATATTGTCAACGTGACGCAGCAGGTTGGGCATGCCGGCCTTGAGGGCCTCGAGGTTCTCGTCGTTAAGGTTGGCCTTGGCAACGCCGCCGTTGTACTTAAGCGCGCGGGCGGTGGCGACAATCACGACGGCGCTGGGGCGGACGCCCGTCATGCGGCACTTGATGTCGAGGAACTTCTCGGCACCCAAATCGGCGCCGAAACCGGCCTCGGTAATGGCGACATCGCCAAAGCGCATAGCCATGCGCGTAGCCATGATGGAGTTGCAGCCGTGGGCGATGTTGGCGAAGGGGCCGCCGTGGACAAACGCGGGCGTACCCTCAAGCGTCTGCACCAGGTTGGGCTTGAGCGCATCCTTAAGCAGCGCAGCCATGGCGCCCTGAGCCTTGAGGTCGCGGGCGCGGACGGGCTCGCCGGCAAAGCTGTAGCCGACGACGATCTCGCCCAGGCGCTCCTTGAGGTCATTGATACTCGTGGACAGGCACAGGATCGCCATGACCTCGGAGGCAACGGTGATATCGAAGCCGTCCTCGCGCGGCACGCCCTGAGCCTTGCCGCCAATGCCGTCGATAACGTGGCGCAGCTGGCGGTCGTTCATGTCGACGACGCGCTTCCAGGTGATGCGCTTAACATCGATACCGAGCTGGTTGCCTTGCTGAATATGGTTGTCGAGCATGGCAGCCAGCAGGTTATTGGCGGCGCCAATAGCATGGAAGTCGCCGGTAAAGTGCAGGTTGATATCCTCCATGGGGATGACCTGAGCCCAGCCGCCGCCGGCGGCGCCGCCCTTTACGCCAAAGACGGGACCGAGCGAAGGCTCACGCAGGGCCACAGCGCTCTTGACGCCGCGACGGCGCAAACCATCGGCCAGACCGATAGTCGTGGTGGTCTTGCCCTCGCCGGCGGGCGTGGGATTGATAGCGGTCACGAGGACGAGCTTGGCCTGGTGATCGGTCGGCTCGTTGAGCAGTGAATAGTCAACCTTAGCCTTGTCGAAGCCATACGGAATCAGGTGCTTTACGTCGACGCCGGCGTTCTTAGCCACCTCGGTAATGGGCAGCGGCGTGACGGAACGTGCGATTTCGATGTCAGTAGGCATGGGCGGTCCTTTCGTTACCGAATGAGAAAAAGACCATTTCAGCATAGCACGGGCGCGCAATAGTAAAACACCCGTAACCGATGAATGGCGATATGTTTATCCAATGCTCAGCGATAGCCTACAGACCAGCCAAAACAAACCCGCCTCTAAACGGCTGGCTCGATGCCCAAGTGCTCAAAGGTGCGAAGCGTTGCCTGGCGACCCTGGGGCGTGCGAATCATCAAGCCGCACTGCAGCAGGTAGGGCTCATAGACATCTTCGAGCGTACCCGGGTCCTCGCCCACCGCGCTGGCAAGGGTCGTCAGGCCCACGGCACGGCCGGAGAACGTCTTGGCAAGCGTCTCCAAGATGCGAATATCCATCCAGTCCAGACCAAGCTCATCGATCTCGAAAAACTCGAGCGCCTGACGGCAAATATCAAGCTCGATAGGACCGTTGCCGCGCACCTGCGCATAGTCGCGCACACGCTTGAGCAGACGGTTGGCCAAGCGCGGCGTGCCACGCGAGCGCGAGCCGATCTCGAGCGCGCTCGGATGGTCGATCGTCACGCCCAGGATGGTCGCCGAACGCGTCACGATCTGGGCAAGCTCCTCGACCGTGTAGTAGTCCAGGCGATACGAAATGCCAAAGCGGTCGCGCAGCGGGCCGGTCAGCATACCCGAGCGGGTCGTTGCCGCCACCAGCGTAAACTTGGGGATATCCAGGCGAATCGAGCGAGCGGCCGGACCTTTACCGATCACGATATCGAGCGCAAAGTCCTCCATAGCGGGATACAGGACTTCCTCGACCGAGCGGTTAAGACGGTGAATCTCGTCGATAAACAGTACGTCACCCGGCTGCAGGTTAGTCAGGATGGCTGCCAGGTCACCGGTACGCGCAATAGCGGGGCCGCTCGTCGTCTTGATCTGAGCGCCCAGCTCGTTGGCGATAACGGTGGCCAGCGTGGTCTTGCCCAGGCCCGGAGGGCCCGAAAAGATCACGTGATCGAGCGTCTCGCCACGGCTCTGCGCCGCCTCGATCAGCACGCGAAGGCTCTGCTTGATATGCTCCTGACCGCAGTAGTCGTCCAGGCGCTGGGGACGCAGGGTACGGTCAACATCAAGGTCTTCGGGCGTCAGCTCCGAGCCCACCATGCGCTCACCGTGTGCCATGGATGCCGCCGGCGAGTTGCCGGGCGTCGCCCACAGGTCCTGAGAGTCATCGGCTTCCCACATCACGCATCCATTCCGAGTCGCTTAAGCGCCGCGCCGAGCAGGTCCTCGACACGCATATCCTGCCCATCATACCCGCTCAGAGCAACCTCGGTCTCCTGCGGGCTAAAGCCCATGGAAAGGAGCGCCGCGCGGGCATCATCGATCGCCGAGGGAGTGGCGGCGGGGACCGGCATCGCAACCTGACCGGGGATTACGTCGACCGGAACAAAGCCCTTGTCCTTGGCAAAGGTACTCTTGAGCTCCAAGATGAGGCGCTGGGCGGTCTTTTTGCCCACACCGGGCACCTTGGCCATGCCCTTGTCATCCTCGGCCATCACCAGTGAATACAGCTGTCCCACGGTATAGGTGGAAAGCACGGCAAGCGCCAGACGCGGGCCGACGCCCGAGACGGAAACGAGTCGATCGAACATCGTGCGCTCGTCCTTGGAAGCAAAGCCAAAAAGCGTCATGGCGTCCTCGCGCACCTGCATACGGGTATAGAGGCGAACCTCGCCGCCGGGCGTAGGCAGCGTGGCGGCAGTGCTGCCCGAAATACCGAGCTCAAAGCCCACGCCCGATACATCGACGACGGCCGAGCTCATCGTGGCCTCGACAAGCGTTCCATGGAGCTGGGAGATCATCAGTATCCGGTTCCTCTCTGTTGATAGAACTCGCCGCCGGTAAGCGCCCGGGTACGGCTTAGGTTAACGTGACAGATGGCGCAAGCCAGGGCATCGGCGGCATGGTCTGGGTGTGGGTCGTGATCAAGCTGAGTGAGCGTGCGCACCATGTAGGCAACCTGCCGCTTGTCTGCGGCACCCGTGCCCACCACGGCCTGCTTAATCTGCATGGGCGTGTATTCGCCAATCTCGAGCGCGCACTCCGAAAGCGCCACGAGCGCGGCACCGCGGGCATGCGCCGTGGGGATGGCCGAGCGGACGTTAGCGCCAAAGTAAATGCTCTCGATAGCCGCGGTATCGGGACGGTAGCGTTCGACGACGCCCTTGAGGTCGTGGGCGATATGCGACAGGCGCACCGCGAGCGGGCTGCCCGCGCTGGTCTCGATACAACCGTAGGCACGGCAGCGAACCTCGCCACGTCGTTCCTCGATAATCCCCCAGCCCGTATGGGCCAAACCGGGGTCGATACCCAAAATGACCAAGCCGACCTCCCCTCGTCTTTTGCCAAGCGTAAGGCAAGGCCCCGCGCATCATTCACGAACGTCTGTTCTAGAATAACACAACGCCAGCCCCATACGTCAGCCGAGATTGAATTGTAGGTTGAGCATACGCAAGCGAGCGCCCGCCAGAGCGAGCAAGGTGCCTTGAAAGAGGAGGGCATTGACCTGGCGGTCATGCCCGACGATTGAAAGGCAGATTGCCGCTCTGGCGGGCGCGCAGCGACCTAGTTTTGAGAGAAGAATGGGAATTGCCTCGGATCCACCGGCGGATGCGGCATCGGCGTGCCCTGGGGCCCACCCTGCGGTCCGCCCTGGCCGCCCATCATCTTGTCGATGGCGTCCTGGACCTCGCCCTCAAACTTTTTCATGCCCTCATGCAAACGACGCTGACCGTCTTCGGAGCGCAGCTCTTCCATCTGCTCGGGCGAAATACCCAGCAGCTCGCCCAATATGCCCATCATCTCGCCGCGCATACGGTCACTCGTGTCGTCGTCGGCAAAGCGGCGCACCTCGGCGCGTGCCAGCGAATCAACCGTCATGCGTTCCTTGCCGTTGAGTCCCAGATCGGACCACGCAAGCATGTACGGCCAGGCGCGCTCGACAAACGAACGGGCCGAAACGATCGGGGCCATCGGTAGCATGCGACGAGCAGCCTCACCCTGGCGCACAAGCATCAGCAGCAGCGAGCAGGCCTCGGGCTTGCCGGCGGCCATCGGGATGTCGTCGAAAGGTCGATTGCGGTCCACGTGCGACTCAAGCGCACCATCGACCTCGCCCGGCTCAAGCCCGCCAAGCAGCTGCGCCGCGCGATCGAGCATATCAACCGGACCGGCGAGCGTCGAGAGTGCCTGCGCCAGCACGCGATCCATGCAATCCTCTACCGCGTTGAGCGTCACGAGCTCTTGGGGCACCACGGCCGAGGCGCGGTTGCGCACGCGTGCCACAAACTCGAGCGTCGACAGATACACGTCGCCAAAGGGCGCAAAGTCTCCCTGGTAGCCGCCGGACAGCGCGGGCGCTGCCAGTGCATACTCAGTCTTGGAAAGCGGGCTCAACGCCATGGCGCCCAGCTCGAGCGCCGTATCCTCGAGCATCAGGCCCAGCGCACGCGAACGCAGACGCTCGGCATCGCCCGCCGACACGTCGCGATCAAGTACGCGCGCCGCATCCGGCGCATCGCGCTCGACGGTGCGAATGTGCAGGCGCTCAGCGATTGAGCGAACAGCAGAACAGCGGGCGGCTTCGGCTTCCTCCTGCGCCGGCGTAAAGATGCGATTGCGCCCCAGCACCAGACCAATTACGTTACGAGGACCCAAGGCATCGACGGCAAGCGCTGCCACCAGGGACGACGGCAAATCGCCCTCGAGCGCCACCACGGCACGCGAAGCGCCGCGGGCGCGGGCATTGTCGCGCACGGCAAGCACCAGCGCCTGCCACAGCCACTCCTCGGAGCGAAACTGGGGCAGCTCATGGTCCTCCAGGGCATCGAGCATCACGCCGCGCTGAATCTCCTGAACCAGCAGGCTCTCCTCAAAACACGGCGCCTGGGCCACCACACGGCCGCAATCGTCGAGCACAAACGACCCGCCGGTATACACCGACTCGTCATAGGCGCCGACCGGCGCCATGCAGGCAAACCACACGCTGCGCTTGGAGGCGATCTTGCGGTAGGCACCGCTGCGCACGGCGGCGACGGCGGCGGTCTCGCGGTCGGTCATGTCAAACGCATTAAACTGGAAATAGGCAATGAGGTCGACGCCGGTCGGCAGCATCTCGAGCTCGCGATCCAGGTCAAACACCACGGCGATGCGCACGCCGTCCACGTCAAACACCGGAGGCGCCCAACGCGCGTCGTTGCTCTCGCCACGCTGCAGGGCGATGCTTGTGCGCGCAGGCACCACGCGACCATCCTTAAGCATCATATAGTCAAGCAGGGGCTGGCCCTCAAACGAAACCGCAGCGGGCACGATGCAGATCATATCGAGCTCTTGGATGCGCTCGGCAACGCCCGTCAGGCCCGTCAGCATATCGTGCTCAAAATCGGCAGCACCCACCAGACTGCCCGGCATGGCGCCCATAAAGAGCGGGGCCGGAACGCACAGCACGCGCGCGCCGCGCTCATGAGCCAGGCGAGCCTGGTCCTCGATGCGGCCGCAAATGCCCTCAGTATCACCCAGGCGCATATCGATCTGTGCAAGTGCGAGCTTCATGGCCAAGCCCTTCCCGTCGTAAACCATCGTTGTCGTAGTAAAAGCGCCGGCCGCATAATGCAGCCGGCGCTCGCATGTGCATATGCTAGCTATGATACCCCGAGCGGGGGCACGCTCCTAGAACGTCGCGGACCACAGCCCGTGCAGGTTGCAATAGGCATAGACGGTACCGGTCTTGGAGCCGCCGGCAAAAAACGTCGTGGGCTTCATGCCGGGCTCGAGGTAATGGACCTCCAGACGGCCCTCGGCCTCAAGGGCGATCCACTCAATATAGTGCTCGGGCAGGCTGGGATGCTCGACCGAGCCCACGCGTGCGCGGATTACGTGACCGTCGCGCTCGATCTCAACGACCGGCACGTGCTTCTCGTGCGCCGCGTCCTCGGTGTTCGCGGTCAGCTCCGTGCAACCGGCAGGGGTTGCAACGTCGTTGCCAAGGGCGGCAATGAGCTTGCCGTCGGGGTCCTTAAAGAATTTCGCCATGATGTTCTCCTTTGCGGATGTGCCGATGTTCTCGAGGTTCTTATGCCCAAAGGCAGGCGAACCATCCACGGCATGGCAAATGAACACATAACGAGCAGGGACGATGGGACAGCGCGGGCTATCCGCCCTGGCGGCCCCACCCGAGCGGGTTAGCGACCGTCGCCGCCGAGCAGCGCCAGAACATCCTCGCGGGTAAACAGCGCCGACGAGATACCATCGCCGCCGAGCACGCTGTTGACCAGGTCGCGCTTGGACTCCTGCATCTGCATAATGCGTTCCTCGATCGTGTCCTTGGCGATGAGTTTGTACACGGTCACGGTGTGCTGCTGGCCAATGCGGTGGGCGCGGTCGGTCGCCTGGTCCTGCGCCGCCACGTTCCACCACGGGTCGTAGTGGATGACCACGTCGGCAGCCGTCAAATTAAGGCCCACGCCGCCCGCCTTGAGCGAAATCAAGAACACCGGCACCTCGCCCGCTTGGAACTGAGCAACCATCTTGGCGCGACTCTCCTTAGACGAAGCGCCCGTGAGCTTAAGGAAGGCGATGTCCTCCTTGGCCAGGCACTTGCCGATGATATCGAGCATGCCCGTAAACTGGCTGAACAGCAAGATGCGGTGACCGCCGTCGAGCGCGCCGTGGACGAGCTCCATGCATGTATCGAGCTTGGCGCTTCCTGCCTTGTAGTCCGCATAGTGCAGATGCGGGTCGCAGCAGATCTGACGCAGCTTGGTGAGCTCGGCAAGCACCTTGAGCTTGTCTTTCTTAAACTCCCCGGCCTCGCGGTGCTGTACTTGTTGGGCAATGCGGTCCTGGTTGGCTAGGTAGAGCTTGCGCTGCTCGCCGGTAAGTTGCGCCATCACCGTATCCTCGATCTTCTCAGGCAGATCGGCCACCACGTCTTCCTTAACGCGACGCAGCACAAACGGCGACACGAGCGCCTGCAGACGAGCGGCGCTATCGCCCTCGGTGTGCTCGACCGGACTCTCAAAACGCTTGGCAAACGACTCGCGCGTACCCAGAAGGCCCGGCATCAAAAAGTCGAAGATGCTCCAGAGCTCGGACAGGCGATTTTCGATGGGCGTGCCCGTCAGGGCAAAGCGCACGCCGGCAGGCAGGCGCTTGGCGGCGCGCGCCACCTGGGTGAGCGGGTTTTTAATGTACTGGGCTTCGTCCAGCACCACGCGGGCAAAGTCCTGCTCGATGTATTCGTCGATGTCGCGGCGCATGAGGTCATACGACGTCACGACCACGTTGTGCTCGGCTGCGCCGGCAATTTGCACGCGGCGCTGTGCCTTGGCGCCCACGATAGCGCACACATCAATCGAGGGGGCGAAGCGCTCCAGCTCGGCAGTCCAGTTGTACACAAGTGACGCAGGACATACCACAAGCGTGGGCTTGGTATCCCCCGCCTCCACGCGCGCCAGAATGTGCGCGATCATCTGCAGCGTTTTGCCCAGGCCCATATCGTCGGCCAAGATGCCGCCAAGGCCCAGGTGCTCGAGCGAGCCGAGCCACTGATAGCCGTCGACCTGGTAGCCACGCAGTGTGGCCTTGAGCGAGGCGGGCACCGTAAAGTCCATCTTGCCGAGCGTGTCCAGACGCTCGACGGTGCGGCGGAACGCGGCGTCGCGATCAGCCTCGAGCGCCGGCGTGCGCGCGAGCATGCTGTCGACAAACAGGGTGCTCGACGCGGGAAGCGACACGCCGTCGAGCAGGTCGACGGCATCGACGCCCAGGTCGTCGGCAAGGCCAAACGCGGCACGAGCGCCCTCGTCTAGGCGAATGATGTCGCCCGACGTGAGACGCGCAAACGTCTGGTGACGCTTGTAGGAGTCGAGGTAGATGGCAAGGTCGGCCGCCGAAAGCCCGCTCGCACCTAGCTCGACGTCGAGCAAGTTGCTCTTGACGGTGGCGCGCACCGAGAGCTTGGGCGCAGGGCGGACCGAAATCTGGCGCAGGCGGTCGCTGAGCATGACCTCGCCCAGCTCGGACAGGGCAGACAGGCCCTCGGTCAGCAAGTGGAACAGGCTCTCGTCATCGCGCTCCTCAAACGCCAGGCCGCCCTCGCGGAAATCGAAGTACATGGCAGCCGTGTCCATAACGCGAAACTCCGCCACCGTATCGCGGGGCGGAACGCCGGGGCGCTGTTCTTCGAAGGGGCTGCCCGGAGCGCCCAGGCCAAAGAGATCTGCCGACCAATCGCCGTAGGTAACCGTAATCTTGCAGGTCACAAGGCCATCGTCGACGCCAATCGCCATGGCAAAACTCGGCTCGGGCGCCACGGCATCGAGCACGGCAGGCGCGGCCAGGTCGGTGTAGTCACGCAAGATGGGCAGCGCCATGCGGCAGAACTCGCCCACCTGGTCGACGGCGATATGGACCGGCGTGCGGCAGGGCAACAAGTGCGACAGGAACGGCGCCGCATGCTGGGCAAACGCCGTGTCGGTACGGCGCGCGCGGCGCGTATCGACCAGATAGGCTGCGTCGCCTGCGACAAAGCAGTACGCATCGGCCGGCAGGCGCAAGTCGTAGCTGCCTCCCGCCGCCGATGCAATCTTGGCGGCAAGGAGCGGCGGGCACTTAGCCGGGACTTCGCCCTCCCCCTGCGGCGACGGCTCGACCACCACCTCGTAGGATCGGGGCGTCGTCGTCCCCCGCGACCAAGCAGGTTCAAAGGACATGGTCCTACCACGCAGCAGGTCCAGCACAGACACGATGGAATACTCGGATACCGGTAACTGACGCTCGGCGACAAAGCCGCTGCGGGCAAAGTCGTACGATGCCGAGCGCGAGCTCGTGATGTCGCTCAGGTAGGCGACCGTCATTGCGACAAAGTCGAGCAGCTTTGTCGACACGTCATCGAAAGCCTCGGGCACATGGACAAACGTAAGCTTCTTGCCATAGGAGAACGTACCGCCGCGCACATAGGCATCGGCCATGCCGTCGATATCCTTAACCACGTAGGACACCGAACCACAGCGAATGCGAAACTCGAGCGCCCAGTTAAAGCGATCGGCAAACAGCGGATTGTAGTACGGCACCAACGAGGGCTCCAGCACCGCTTTGGGCGCATCGGGATCAACGGCACCGGCAAGCTTGCGGCGCATGCTCGCCAGCTCATCCATGCGCGCGTCCGAAAGATCGGAAAGCGCCGCCACAAGGCTCGGGCTCGTGGGAGCGGGCGCCGGAAAGGGAAAGTTGGGGTTGACCGCAGATGCGGTGGGCGCGGGGCGCGTGGGCTGATTGGACTGTGCGGGCGGCACCGTAAACGTGCGGACCGGCGTGCGCAGGCCCTCGACGGGCTCGGCGCCGCTGGCATCCAGATACGCCAACGCCGTGGCGACGGCGTGCTTGCACATGCCGGAATAGCGGAAGGCGGCCGGGCAATCGCAGTCGTAGTCGATAACCTCGTGCTCGTCCATATCGAGCGCTACGTGTGTCTTGTACAGGTCGCCGCGCGAGCCACGCACCGAGCCCTCGATGTTCACGTTTTTGGAGAAGCGCGAGCCGGAGTCCTCAAACGACAGCACGGCGCCGTTGAGCATGAGCGAGCGCCCCTTCATAAAGGTACTGCTGAGCGCCGCCTCCTTACGAAGCGCCTGCGCAAACGTCCCCTGCGCCATCACTTCCTCCAATCTCGCGCGGACCAGCAAGGTCGCCCTTAGATCACCGTCACTCTGCCTTGGTTACCCACAATGGCCTTGGCCTCGGCCAGCAGCGGAATCGAGCGTGCGTTGACCTTGGCCGGCACCTCGGCACGCAGCACGCGCCCGTCCACCTGCTCGATAAAGATCTCCACGCGGTCGCCGCCCGGGTTGGCGGTAAGCACCGTGGCAAGACGCGCCATATTGCCCTGACTAAAGCGGCTGTTGGGCACCATAACCTCAAACACCTTGGGCTTGTTGTTCTCCTCGTTGAGCTCCAGCGGCACGATCTCCTGCGCGATGATCTGGTCGCCGCGGTCCGAGCGCTCGAGCTTGCCCTTAATGCGCACAAACGCATCGGACAGCTGCGCGCCGGTCTCGGGATCGACCTCGCCGTACAGGTACCCCTCGGCCTCCTTGTAGGTCTTGGGGAACACCACGACCGTGGCCTCGCCTTCCATGTCCTCGAGCTGCACAATGCCCATGGGGTCGCCGTTTTTGGTCACGCGCTTGGACACGCTCGAGACCATGCCGGCCCACCACAGTGCCTTGCCCTCGGGAATCTCCTGGTTGATGGTACCGCCCGTGGGGTTTTGCGCCTCGTAGCCGGTGTCGATCTGCGAGAACGAGAAGTCGCGCGCCTTGGCTAGCGCATACTCAAACGGGCGCAGCGGGTGGTCCGAGACATAGATGCCCAGAACCTCCTTCTCCTGGCTCAGCTTAAGGTGGCGGTCCCACTCCTGGCCGTCCGGATCGGGCACGCTCACCTCAAAGCCCGAGCCCTCAACATCGCCGAACATGTCGAAGAACGACGTCTGGCCGCTCGCGCGATCCTTTTGGCGCTTCACGGCGGCATCGATGATGTTCTCGGGGTTGTTCTTGTCCACAAAGTGCATCATCTGGCGGCGCGGATACCCCGTGGAGTCAAAGGCGCCTGCCTTGATGAGCGATTCGATCACGCGGCGGTTTGCCTGGCTCGAGTCCACACGCTCGACAAAGTCGTGCAGTGTCTTAAACGGACCGCCCGCCTCGCGCTCGGCGATAATCGCCTGCGCCACGCCGGTGCCCACGCCGCGGATGCCGGCCAAACCAAAGCGCACGCCCTCCTTGGTGGCCGTGAACTCGGTACCGGACTCGTTGACATCTGGCGACAGCACGGGGATGCCGTCGTGACGGCATGCCGAGACGTAGTGAACGATCTTGTCGGTCTTGCCCGTGTAGGACGTCAGAACGGCCGCCATGTACTCGTGCGGATAGTGCGCCTTGAGCCACGCTGTCTGCATAACCAAGATGGCGTAGCCGGCGGAGTGCGACTTGTTAAAGGCGTAGGACGCGAACTCGAGAACATCGTCCCAAATCTTCTGGGCGACCTCGCGCGTGTAGTTGTTCTTGATGGCGCCGTTCATCCAGTGGTCGTAGGTGGTCTCGTCCGAGCCATCCTCCCAGTGGAGCACCGTCGACGTGAGCAGCTTGATCTTCTTCTTAGCCACGGGCTTACGGATACGCGAGTCCGATTCGCCCTTGGAGAAGCCGCACATCTCGACGGAGATGAGCATAACCTGCTCCTGGTAGACCATGGTGCCGTAGGTTTCGCCCAGGATGTCGTCCAGACGGTCATCGTAGGAGACGGCCGGCTCCTTGCCGTTCATACGGTTGATGTAGGACGAGACCATGCCGGCGCCCAGCGGGCCCGGGCGGTACAGAGCGATCAATGCCACGACGTGTTTGTACTCAGTGGGCTTCATGTTCTTGATCGTGGCCGTCATGCCGGCGGACTCGACCTGGAAGACGCCGGCGGTGTGGCCGGAGCCCATGAGCTTAAAGATCTCGGGGTCGTCAAAGGGAATCTCTTCCTCTTTGATGTCGATGCCGAAGTTCTTTTTGATGTTTGCCTTGGCCTTGGAGATAACCGTCAGCGTGCGCAGGCCCAAGAAGTCCATCTTGAGCAGGCCCATGTCGGCAACGGTATGGCCCTCGTACTGGGTAATCTCGACGCCGCCCTTGGTGTCGAGCTTGGTGGGCACGTGCTCGTTGACGGGGTCGCGGCAGATCAGAACGGCGCACGCGTGCACACCCTCGCCACGGGTGAGGCCCTCGATCGAGAGCGCCGTGTCGATGATGCGGCGGGCGTCGTCGTCCTTTTTATAGGCCTCGGCAAAGTCGGGGTTAAACAGATCCTCTTTGCCGGGTTGTTTTTCGAGTACCTGCTTGAGCTTGACCTTGGGGTCGCTCGAGACCATCTTGGACAGGCGCTGGCCCATGTAGACCGGGTAGTCCAGAACGCGCGCGGCATCGTTGATGGCCTGCTTGGCCTTGATGGTCGAGTAGGTGATGACGTGGGTGACCTTCTCGGGGCCGTAGAGCTGGCGAACGTGCTCCACGACCTCGAGGCGCCGCTCATCGTCGAAGTCCATATCGATATCGGGCATCTCGGTACGCTGCGGGGACAGGAACCTCTCGAACATCAGGCCGTTCTCGAGCGGGTCGAACGCGGTGATGTTCATGGCGTAGGCGACGATAGCGCCGGCGGCCGAGCCACGGCCGGGGCCGACGCCGATGCCGTTGTCCTTGGCCCATTGCACGTACTCGGCAACGATGAGGAAGTAGGCGGCAAAGCCCTTGTCGCAAATGACCTTGTATTCGTACTCAAAGCGCTCTTTGATGTTGACGCCACCGATTTCGCGTGTGGCCCAGTCATCGCCATAGTGTTGGCGCAGGCCCTTCTCGCACTCGCGGCGGAACTGGCTCTCGTGCGTCTCGCCGGGGTCGAGCAGCGGGAAGCGCGGCAGGATGATGGAATCCCAGTCCAGCTCCACGTAGCACTTGTCGGCGATCTCGAGCGTGTTGTCGCAGGCCTCGGGGCAATACGGGAACATCGCCCGCATCTCCTCCTCGGTCTTCATGTAAAACTCCGAGCCGGTCATGCGCATGCGGTTGGGGTCGTCGACCTTGGCGTTCATGCCGATGCACATGATGACGTCCTGTACGGGCGCGTCCTCGCGGCGCAGGTAGTGGAAGTCGTTGGTGGCGATGACCTTGACACCCACCTGTTTGGCAATGTCGATGAGCGTGCGGTCCATCTGCTCGTCGGTCAGGCCGTTGTCGGTGGTAATACCGTGTTCCTGGATCTCGATGTAAAAGTCGCCAGGGTCGAAGGTGTCGCGGAAGGTCTCGGCCCACTTGATGGCGCCCTCCATGTCACCGCGGTCGATGTATTTGGGAATGATGCCCGCGATGCAGGCGCTCGTGCAGATCATGCCCTTGGCATGGCGACGCAGGTTGTCGAGCGTCACGCGCGGCTTGTAGTAAAAGCCCTGCACAGCGGCCTCGGAGACCGTCTGCATCAGGTTGACGTAGCCCTCCTGGTCCTTGGCCAGAAGAATCATGTGGTAGAGCTCGGGCTTATGGTCGCGAGCGAGCGTCTCGTCCGGCGTAAAGTAGACCTCGCAGCCAAAGATGGGTTTGATGACCAGGGGCGGCTTGAGCTCGTCGATGTTGCCCTTCTCGTCCCACATGGCCATGTCCTTCACATACTGGGCATGCTCGCGCGGGCTTTCCTCGGGATCGGGCTCCACCAGCTCGTCGCGGCGGTCCTTTTCCAAGAAGGCCTTGTCGTGACTCCAGGTTTTGTACTCGGGCGTGTTGTGGTTAACGGCGTCGCAGGCCAGCGCCAGGTCGGGCACGCCATACATGTAGCCGTGGTCGGTAATGGCGACGGCGGGCATGCCCAGCTCAACGGCACGGTTGACCATATCCTGGATACGGGTTGCGCCGTCGAGCATGGAGAAAACAGTGTGATTGTGCAGATGGACGAATGCCATGTAATGAGCTCCGATGCGGGTTCGTGATCTTAGGGTTACGATTCTACCGCACAGCGCGGACGGCACCCGAACCTAGCCCAAACCCACACGGCTCCTATTGAGTTGCGGTGAAATGCGGACTGTTTGGCGGCTTTTTTGACCAAAACAGTCCGTATTCCACCGCAAGTTATCTGAGGACTAGAGGTTGTAGGTGACCACTTGAGGTTCGGCGGGATTGACGAAGATGGTTGGATTCGCCCGCTCCACGCGAACGAACTTGACGGTCACGACCTCAAAGCCCGCCTTGTGCAGAACGTCGGCGTAAACGCGCGCCTGCAAGGCGTGTTTCTCGAGCAGCTGCTCCGGCGTCTCATCCGGCGTGCCGCCCGTCTTGTAGTCGATGACCAGTGCGCGCGACGGATCCGCCGGGTCGGTTGCCAAGGCATCGATGGCGCCCTCGGCATAGGCGCCGTAGCGGGCGATATCCTCGTCCTCGCAGCCCAGCGAGAAGAACGGCACCTCGGCACGGATGCACGGCCACGCGAGCAGCTCGGCACGAACCGACGACTTGAGCCAGCGATCCAGAGCGACATCGAAGCGCTCGCGCTGTTCCGGCGTCAGGCGCCACAAGCGAGCCAGGGCGTCGGCACGCTCAACGGGCAGCGCATCGGCACCCATCTCGATGAGCCACTGGCAAGCGGCGTGGAAGGCCGAGCCCAGCGCCATGGGGTTGCCGGCGGGCTCGACAGCAGCCACGTCCGCATCGGCCATCTCCGAGCCATCCGACTCCGCATCATCGCCGGACTCGTCCATGGGAACAAGCGCCTCGGCGGCACGGTCCTCGGACTCGGCATGCAGCGCCACGGCAATTGACGAGTAGCTATACGAGTCACGCACCGGGAACGGACAGATGCCCATGCGCACGCCCACTGCCTGGGGATACACGAGCTCAAACGCATCGGGCTTGGGGTCGGCAGGACCGGGCACAGTTGAGCGCGCAGCATTATCAGCGACATCGACATCGCCGCGAACGAGCCTGCCTTCGGCATCCAGCGAAGCGTTAGCCTCAAACGCCTGCTCACCAAACGTAAAGTCCGCCAGCGAGATGAGCTCGTAGTCGCCCGGCTGGGAGTTGTCGAACACCAGACGGTCGCTATCGAGCTGCGGCATGTCCAGACTATCGGTCGGCAGGATGCGGCGCAGCACGTCGTAGGTCAGATCCGTCTCGACATCGAAGGTCGGCGCCATCACCTTGCCGCGGCTCACACCGGCATCCATCGCCAAGATCACCAGCTCGCCCGCTCGCGTCATGGCAACATAGAGCAAGCGGGCCCGCTCCTCGAGCGAAAGCTGCAGGTCGTCGTTGCGCAGGCGAGCAAATGCCTCGGCGGGAGAACCCGTCGCACAGACGTCCTCCATGAGCTCCGGCGGCAGCCACAGCGACGTACCCTTGCCCTTAAACGCGTGTTCAAACTGCTTTTTGACGTCATCGCCCTTCACGAAGGTTCCGTCGGCAAGCTTAACGCCATCGAAGCGCGCCGGCAGCGCCACGACTTGCGCTCCGCCCTCGACGCGACCCATCTGTGCCGCACCGGACGATTTGCGCACGCCAAAACACTCGGCAACCGCCACGACCGGATACTCCAGGCCCTTGGACGCATGCACGGTCATGATGCGCACCGCGCCGTCGCCCTCCTCGTTGAGGGCGCCCGGGGCCTCCTTGCCCGCCAAGAAGCGGTCGAAGGCGAGCGCGATGGAGCGCGGAGAATTGCCGAGCTCGGCCTCTGCCTCGGCCACGGCGTCGAGCGCCTTGAGCACGTTGGCGGCAATGGCCTTGCCCTCGGGGCCGCGCTGCGCCAGACGCACGAACCAGCCGGAGGCGTTGACCACGTCGCGCGCGATGGCAGCGAACGAATCACGCCCCACGCGACGCAGTGCGTAGCGCAGCACCTCGCGGGCGCGCGTTACGAGCGGCAGGTTCTGCAAACCCGGCACATCGGAATCGCTCATGATGCCCACATCGATATTGCGGCGCGACGTCTCGCCCGTCTGCTCGTCGAGCTTGGTCGCCAGCGCCAGGAACTCCTGGGCGCCGAGTGCAAACATCGGCGAGGCCAGCAACGGCATAAGGCCTTGGGCCGTATCGGCCGGATTGGCGAGCGCGCAGACCAGGGCACGCACCGTCTGCACCTCGGCCGCCTGGGCAAAGACCGAGCCGCCTGCGATGACGCAGTCGAGTCCTTGGTCGCGGAAGGCCTGCGCGTAGACGTCGGCATTGGTCATGCGACCCAGCAGCAGCACCATGCCGCCCTGGGGCTGGCCGGCATCGGCAAGCGCATGGAATCGCTCGGCGATCGCACGGGCCTTGGCCTGCGTGCGCTCCTGCATACTGCCGCCGGCAACGAACAGCGCCTGGCGGCGCGAAGCCTTTGCCTTGAGCATGTCCTTGCGTTTGTCGCTCGGTTCAAGATCCAAGAACCCCTGCATCAAACCACCGGTGTCGCCGTCAAAGACGCGCGCCACATAGCGCAGCACCTCGTCGTGGCTGCGGAAGTTGCGCACGAGTTTGACGAGCTCGCCGGCGGGAGCATCGGACGTGGTGACCGTCTCGGACGCCGTCGTCGAACCCACCTTGCGCTCCTGGCGGCGAAACACCTCGACCTCGGCACCACGGAAGCGATAGATCGACTGCTGCGCATCGCCCACCGTGCACAGCGCGCGCTCGCCCGCACCCGTCAAATAGCGAATCAGATCGACCTGCATCTGGTCGGTATCTTGGAACTCGTCGATCATGACCATCTTAAAGCGGCCCTCATAGGCAGCTCGAATAGCCGGGTAGTCGCGCAGCGCCTCGTACGCCATGCGCAGCAGGTCATTGTTATCGAGCGCGGACTGGTCGGCCTTGAGCGCACGGTACTCCGCCTCTACGGCACGGGCAAGCCCCACCAGCGCATCGAGCGCCGGGCCGCCGCAGGCAAGCACGATATTGATAAACGCATCAGCCGCCTCGGCCTTGAGTAGCTCCACCTGCTCCTTAGGAAACGCCTTGCTCGCGCGCGGCATGCTGCACGACATCATGAGTCGCGCCGCATCCTCCATGGTTTTGCCGCTCGCCTCAAACGCGTCGATGGCGTCGAGTGCCGCCTGCGCTTTCTCGGTCGTGGCCTTGCTTGCGCCCAGCGCCGCACGATAGGCATCGGCAAGCGCCGAGGTGTCGGCCTGGCCGCGCGCCACGCACACATCGTCCATGCCGCCCGGCAGCTGGCTCGATAGCTCCAACAGGTCGCGCACCAGGCCTTTGATGGTGGTACCGGCGCCAAACGGCCCGCCCTCGCCCGCCATGGGATACCAAGCGTAGAGGGCCTTAAGCGAGGCGGCAAGCTCGGGCGCGGCATCGGGCGCCGTCGCGCGCCCCAGCACATGCTCGACAGCCTGATCCATAAGCTCATCGGTATCGGTGAGCACCGTGAACTCAGGATCGATGCCCAGCTCCAGCGCGTGCGCGCGCAGGATACGCGAGCACATGCCGTGGATGGTCGAGATCCAAGCGTCGTCGACCGTCAGGGCCTCCTCGTCCATGCCCTCTTCGATAAGCGCACAGCGCACGCGGTCGCGAATCTCGGCCGCGGCGTCTTTGGTAAAGGTAATGGCGAGCACCTGGTCCAGATGCTCGACAAACGGACCGGATTCGGGCGAGAGCGCATAGACGATGCGGCGCGTGAGGGTAAAGGTCTTGCCCGAGCCGGCACCCGCCGAGACAAACAGCGGGCGGTCGAGCGTTTTGACGACTTGCAGCTGTTGCGGCATCAAGGTCGAAAGATCCATGGTCTACACGTCCCTCCTTACAAACGTTCCTTCGTGGTTATACGAGCAGCGCGCATGCGCGGCCTGAGCCGACGTTGGGTCGACAGCGGCAACGTTGCCCGCCTCGAGCTCGCGCAGGCGCTCGGCAATGCCGGTCTCCACGCGGTCGAGCAGCGCATCGAAGTCCATGTTGCCGCCCTCGCCCGGAAAGCCCTTCTTGAGGCCCGGAATGCGGCCGTCGCCGCGCTCTTCCTCGAGCAACTCGGCACTTGCGGCACCACGCAGTGCGGGCTTGCCGCCCTTGGTCGAAAAATAGAGCGCCGCACGGGCATCTAGACCCAGCGCCCGGCGCATGGCCTGCGCGTAGATGAGTGTCTGGGTATGGGGCGGCAGCCAGCGCGGATCGTCGATGGGGGCCTCGCCCGACTCCTCGTCGCGCACCGTGGGGTCGGCGAGCTTAAACTCCTCGACACCCGAACGATGCTTGTAGTCAATCACCACAGCGCGGTTCTCGGCGTCCACATCCACGCGGTCGATGCGCCCGCCGAGCGGCCAGCCGGCATACTCGACCTGGAGCTCGTTGAACGCAAACTCCAGGTAGCGCGGCGCGAAGGGCGCGAGCGCCTCGGACTCGTAGGCGAGCACGCCCTCCAGTTGCGGCAAGATCTCGGCCGCCTGGCGCTCCTCCACTGGAGAGAGCGGCACCAGCGGGCCCTCGGTACCGCGCTTGCCGGCGTGCTCGGCCAGGGTCTCGGCAAAGACCTCGTGCAGCAGCTCCTTCGCGCGCGGCAGATTCATGGGCGTCACGCGCTCCATGCCCTCCTGCGGAAGACGTGCATGCAAGTGCTCCAGCACGTCATGGACAAAGTTGCCCTTCTCCATGTTGCCAAAGCCCGCATCGATGGACTGAGGTTTGACGCGATACGAGACGAACCAGCACAGCGGGCAGGTGGAATAGGCCTCGATCTGCGAGGCGGACGTCAGGCGCGGCACGAGCGGCGCGTCCTCGCCCTCGCCATCGCGACGACGCAGGACCAAATACGGCACGGCCTCGGCACTCAGATGTTGAGGGGCTTCACAGGTCACGCGCTCGCGCTTGAGACCTTCGCCTGCCGCGGGATCGAAGTCCCTTACGATATCACCCTCACCCACGCACTTCGCCTTGTCGGCGCCAGCGGCTTTAGCGTCACCAGCGGTCTTAGCGTCGTCAGCGATCTTAGCGCCGTCAGCCTCGGCATGCGCCCGCAACTCGGTCCACACGGCAGCCGGATAGCACTCGCGCGCCTGGCGATCGTGGGTCACACGGGCGAGCGTAACCGGGCCGCGTGACGCCTGCATCGCGTGGCCAAAGCGCGCGCGCAGCAAGGCCGCGGGCTCAAGCGTCACGCCCTCGCGACCAAGGCTCGCCGTCAGCGTGGCCAGCGGCCCCTCCTCGTGCGAGAGCGGATAGCTGTCCAGATCGACATCGGCAAACAGTACGGCATCGTAGCTGCCGGGGCGCAGAGCTGCCGCATCGGCAAGCGAAGCAAAACGAACCTGAGCACGTGGCGCACGGTCAACCTCGTAGGTCTCGTAATCGTAGGCGGTGCTACGCTTGTCCACCTTGGTGCGAATGCCATCGAGCACGGGCACGGTCGCGGCCTGCGACACGTCGAGCACGCGGGCGCCATTCATAAGGATGTCGATGGCGTGGCGCAGCAAGGCCACCTCCGCCTGGCGACGAGCCTGACCGTCAAGGCCTCCAAGGGCGCGATCGGGCAACGCCTCGGCAACGGCAAGCATGGCCTTGAGCGCCGTCACGGGCTTGTCACGCCACAGCGCCTGGAACACGTCCGAAACCACACACGGTACGTTCTTAAACCAGTTGTCGTCGCTCGCCGCCTTGCGCGCGCCCCTCACCTGGCCTTGGACACTCTGCAGCAGGCTCTTAACGCTCGCGGTAGTCTTGCTACGCGAGAGACGCATATTCTTATCGAAGGCACGGGCATTGACGGCATCAGCGCCCGAAAGCGGACTGTAGATCCAGTCGGTAAGCTCCGGCGCGGGCCACCACTCGGTCTTTGACGCCGTGCCCTCATCGGCGGTCTTCATGCGCTCGATCAGGCCGGCAAGCGCCGCAAACTGCCTGCCCGCAATGGATTGGGAAAACGCCGTGAACTCAGTTGTCTCGGCAGCGATATGGCGAGCCGCCAGACGAGAGGCGAGCTCACCGAACAGCTGGGGTGCCCGGGCAGAAACGACGAGCACGCGCACGGGGTCGGTGGGCATTGCAGTAGCTTTATCGGCCTTGGACTCCTTGTGCGCTTTCACCAACTTATCGACGGCGTCCGCATAGACATGAGCACGGGCATGGGGACCGGCGACCTCAATAAAGACAGGCTGAGCGGCAGTCCCGCAAGCGACATCAGACGCGACGGCGTCCTCCCCCAGCGGCGCAATCTCAAACAGCACACCGCGGGCATCAAATGCCGCGGCAAGCTCCTCGCGCATCGCCGCCTGCTCGCGGGCAAGCAGCACGACGACCTCTCCCCCATTGTTCGCCACGGCAGACAGCAGCTCGAGCAGGCCGTGCGTAAACGACGTGATACCGCGCACGCATACGGCGCGGGTGCACGCCGGCAGGTTATCGGCCAGGGCACCGGCCATAATGTCGGCCGCCTCGCAGGGCTCGACCATATCTCGACGATCCAAACCGCCCGCGTAGGCGCGCAAAAGCTCGAACACGCGAGCCTCGGCATCGCTTTTTGGCTCAGGCTGGCAATTGTTGCCACGGCATCGCTCGGCACCCGTCCCCGCCACACCCGGCAGCACGTCGCGGGCCATGCGCGCGAGCATGCGCACCGTGCCCTGGCTGCGCGAAAGTGGCTGCAGGTCGGCATCGTCGAGACGCGTGACCATGTCCGAGAACAGCATCTGGCGCTGCAGGTTGTCGACGAAACCGCGCCCGTCGCCCAAAAGCTCCCAAAGCGAGCGAAGCCACGATGTAGGCGTCTTGTAGTCGATACCCAGCGAAACGCCGGCTTCCTCCGCATCATGACGGCACAGGTCGAGCTCGGCAAACGTAGGTGCCAGCAACACGGCACGCCCGTGGCGGGCAATAAGGTCGGCAAGCAACGACGACTCGGCATCGCTCAAATCCGTGCCGGCATTGGTGGTATAGATTCGAACAGGCATGGTCCTCCGCTCAAACTGTTCGCAATAATCAATGTATCCATCCTACCCGCCCACGCGGACAGATTTGCCCCACGCCAACAGATTTGATCCCTTGGGGACGGAGGAAAACGGATCACCGAGAAGGTCAGTTTAACCCGGTGATCCGTTTTCCTCCGTCCCCAAGGGATCAAAAAACCGCCCCCGGAGGGACGGCTCTTCGTAATTCAATGTTGTCGCTGGCCTACTCGCCATCCTCCAGTTTAATGAGGATCTTGCGGTAGCCACCGTACTCGCCGTTGAGCGCCTTGGATACACGGCTCACCGTGGTGGACGAAGCGCCGGTACGCGCCTGAACCTCGACATAGGGCTCGCCCTCGTCCAGGTAACGCGCGACTTGCAGACGCTGCGATAGATCGCAAATCTCACGCGGCGTGCAGATATCGGTCAAAAACGCTTGGATATCTTTCTCGTCGTCCAAAAGGCTAAATGCGTGGACCAGCTGCTTGACATCAGGCTTGTCAAACATGTTCTCGATATTCATCGATCACCGCCAAACCCGCCAAAAGGCATCGAAGTTGATACTGACATCGGGCATCGTTCACCCGTAATATGCAATAGGGCAACGCCTGTGGCTTTTGCCCGTAGCAGTTTAGCACACCAACAAACTAAAGCGACAAGACTCTCTGCCAGCGGCACGTTTTTAGGACGAACGCCGTTTTGAAACCGAATGCGCACGCAAGCTCCACGAATATCTGAGACAATGGGCGGCCGAACAGGGCCGAGCCCGCGCATCTATCCGAGTTGCAAAGGTATGTGCCCCTCACGCCCCCTCACCACGCCATGCGCAAGAAAGGATTCCCACCATGCGCTTTTTGCTCAACTGGCTTTTGACCTCAATCGCCATCGCGATAGCAACGTTTCTCGTCCCCGGCATTCAGCCCTTCGGCATGGCCGACGCCTGGGTCTGCTTTGCCTT
This sequence comes from uncultured Collinsella sp., assembly GCA_900541195.1. Lineage (GTDB taxonomy): Bacteria > Actinomycetota > Coriobacteriia > Coriobacteriales > Coriobacteriaceae > Collinsella. The sequence goes on from UQIY01000032.1 coordinate 22,045, forward strand.
CGTGGGACTGTTCCTCAACATCGTCGACTCGCTCGTCAAGCCGTTCCTGACGGTCATCTCGCTGCCGCTCACTATTATCACGCTTGGTATTTTTCAGCTCGTAGTCAACAGCTTTATGCTCGAGCTGGCCAGCTACCTGTCGGTCAATCTGCTGGGCGCGGGCATCTCCATTGCCGGCTTTGGATCAGCCTTTATGGGCAGCATCCTGGTATCCATCATGCGCAGCATTCTCGACAGCATCGCCAGGAACTAAAGCGACCGGATACGGACCGCCGCAACACGCCAAAAGAAGGCCGTCCATCGCAACGATGGGCGGCCTTGTCATTTGTCAAGCCTCAGAGGGCAAGAAAATCTACCATTTCTACCCCGTCCCCAAATGGCAGGTGGGACTAGATGACGTAGTCGTAGCCCTCGTTGGGGGCGACGAGCGCATCGAGCGTCACGCCGTCGAGGTAGTCGTTGATGAGCTTGTCCAGGTTCTTCCACACGTCGAGCGTGGGACACTCATCCGAACGCGAACAGCCCTTGCAGTCGCCGTCCAGGCATGCGACCGGCGCCAGGCTGCCCTCGGTCAGGCGCAAGATCTCACCCACCGTGTACTGCTCGGGCGGGCGCGTGAGCACGTAACCACCGCCCTTGCCGCGCATGCCCGAGAGCATATTGGCACGCACGAGCGTGGCCAAAATGTTCTCCAGATATTTCTCCGAAATCCCCTGGCGCGCGGCGATCTCTTTGAGGGGAATGCGGCCAGCCGCCTGGTGCTCGGCCAGGTCGACCATAACGCGCAGGGCATATCTGCCCTTTGTGGAAACCAACATATATATTGCTGCCTTTCGGTCTTTTAATTCGTAGAAATTCTAGCCGAAAAATTGGTTTTGAAAATACCTATTCCCGTCAAGCTGGTTAATCGACTCGTAATAATCTTCTATTTCCTATTGCGTTACTAGGCTTTACTGTCTACTATGCTTGCCAACAGCAAAACGAACAACCTATAAGGTTTGTGGGTTTCGCTGTTACACACACCGTAAAACCACACGGTATCCAGTCATTTGAACACTTTGGAGGTTCACCATGAGCAATGTTTACACGTCCATCGATCAGCTTATCGGCCACACCCCGCTTCTGGAGCTCACTCACTTTGAGGCCGATGAGGACCTCAAGGCCCGCGTACTCGTCAAGCTGGAATACTTCAACCCCGCCGGCTCCGTCAAAGACCGCGTCGCCAAGAACATGATCGACGAGGCCGAGAAGGCCGGCAAGCTCGTGCGCGGCGGCGACTACACCATCATCGAGCCCACGAGCGGCAACACCGGCGTCGGCATCGCCTCAGTGGCGGCGGCTCGCGGCTACAAGGTGATCATCACCATGCCCGAGACCATGTCCGTCGAGCGCCGCAAGCTGATGCAGGCATACGGCGCACAGCTCGTGCTCACCGACGGCTCCAAGGGCATGAAGGGTGCCATCGCCAAGGCCGAGGAGCTGCAGAAGGAGACGCCCAACAGCATTATCGCCGGCCAGTTTGTGAACCCCGCCAACCCCGCCATCCACAAGGCCACGACCGGCCCCGAGATCTGGGATGACACCGACGGCGAGGTCGATATCTTCGTCGCTGGCGTTGGCACCGGCGGCACCGTGACCGGCGTGGGCGAGTTCCTCAAGGAGCAGAACCCCGAGATTCAGGTCGTCGCCGTCGAGCCCGCCACCTCCCCGGTGCTCTCCAAGGGCCAGGCCGGCCCGCACAAGATCCAGGGTATCGGCGCCGGCTTTGTGCCCGACGTCCTCGACACCCAGGTCTACGACGAGATCATCCCCGTCGAGAACGACGACGCCTTTTCCACCGGCCGCGCCGTGGGCCACAAGGAGGGCGTGCTCGTGGGCATTTCGTCCGGCGCCGCCGTGTGGGCTGCGCTGCAGCTGGCCAAGCGCCCCGAGAACGAGGGCAAGACCATCGTGGCGCTGCTCGCCGACACCGGCGAGCGCTACCTGTCCACGGCGCTCTTCCAGGACTAGGGCCCGTCGCCCATAGGTTGAGCCCAGGGCGAACCGGTCTCCTCTCTCCCGGCAGTCTGAGCCCATCCCATCAGGGTGTCCCACGAGACGTCCGAACTTGTTACAATGTCTGCGGCGCGGAACCAGCCTCCCGCGCCGCTTTTCTTTTTTGGCCACATGCCACCAAGGAGAACCTCCCCATGCACAACAAGCGCGTGCTCGTCGCCATGAGCGGCGGCGTCGATTCCAGCGTGACTGCGTACCTGCTCAAAAGCCAGGGCTACGAATGCGTCGGCGCCACCATGCGCCTCACCTGTCCCGCGCCCGATCCCGTCACGGGCATGAATAAGGTCGACCGCGACATCGCCGATGCAAAGGCCGTCGCCGAGCGCCTGGGGATACCCCACCATGTGCTCGACCTGCAGCAGACCTTCGACCGTAACGTTATCGAGCGCTTCGTGACTGCCTATCAGGAGGGACTGACGCCCAACCCGTGCATCATCTGCAACCGCCATATTAAGTTTGGGGCACTGCTCGATGCGGCACTCAATATGGGCTGCGACTACATCGCCACAGGTCACTACGCCAAAACGAGCCAAGCGGCCGACGGCACCTGGCAGCTGAACCGCGGCGAGGACCCCAAGAAGGACCAGAGTTACTTTTTGTATTCGCTCACGCAAGAGCGCCTGGCACGCACGATCTTTCCGCTGGCCGGGCTGGACAAAGAGCGCGACGTGCGCCGCATTGCCGCCGAGCAGGGCTTCATCAACGCCAAGAAGGCCGAGAGCGAAGATATCTGCTTTATCGCGGACGGCGACTACGCGGGCTATATCGAGCGCCGCTGCGGACATGCCGCCGAGCCAGGCGACATTGTGTGGCGCGACGGCAGCGTGGTCGGGCGTCACAACGGCGCGCTGCGCTATACCATCGGCC